>NZ_JBEZDW010000005.1:0-315729 GCF_040802045.1 Microbispora sp. NPDC049125
GGGCCCCCACCCGCCCCCCGCCGACCCCCCCCCCCGGGCGGCCCCGCGCTATAATCACCCGACCCTAAACCGGGGCCCCCCGGGCGCCCCCGCCCACCCCGCCCCCCCCGCCGGCGTTTCTTGGCATGGGCAGCAGGGGCAGGGGTGGACGCCGTCCGCCAACTGAAATTTTCAGCGCTGGTCAGGCGTCGGCGCTGGCCAGGCGGCCGGGCCCGGGCCTGGCCGCGCCGTGCCATGTCGCTCGTCTTCGCGGCGTGCCTATGGTCCACCCATGAAGATGCGAATGATCACGGCGAGCCTCGCCATGCTCGGCTCGGTCGCCGCGTCGCTCGTCGTCGGTCAGGCGGCGCATGCGGACACGACGATCTGCGAGAAGTACGGCGCGACCACCATCCAGGGTGGCAAGTACGTCGTCATCAACAACAACTGGGGTGACGACACTCAGCAGTGCATCAACGTCACGAGCACCGGATTCCGGGTGACGCAGGCATCGCACAACAGGCCGCAGAACGGCGCGCCCGGCTCCTACCCCGCGGTCTACGCCGGCTGTCACTACGCGAACTGCTCCAACGGCAGCGGCCTGCCGCTCCAGGCGAGCAACAGCCAGTTCAACACCGTGCAGACCAGCGTCAGCATGTCCTACCCCGGCTCCGGCGTGTACGACGCGGCGTACGACATCTGGTTCGACCCCACCCCGCGCAGGGACGGGCAGAACACCGGCGCGGAGATCATGGTGTGGCTGAACCACACCGGGTCGGTCCAGCCGGTCGGCTCCCGGGTCGGCACGGTCAACCTCGCCGGCGGCACCTGGGACGTCTGGTTCGGCAACGTCGGGTGGAACGTCATCTCCTACGTCCGCACCTCCTCGACGAGCTCCATCAACTTCGCCGTGCGCACCTTCTATGACGACGTCGTGAACAGGGGCTACGGCCAGCGCTCGTGGTACCTCACCAGCGTCCAGGCCGGGTTCGAGCCCTGGGTCGGCGGCACCGGGCTGGCAGTGAACAACTTCTCCTACAGCATCGGCGGCACGGTCCCGAACCCCACCCCGTCGCCCACTCTCGGTACGGGGGGCGCGATCCGTGGTGTGGGGTCGGGGCGGTGCCTGGACGTGACCGGCGGCTCGGCGACGAACGGCGCGCAGGCGCAGATCTGGGACTGCAACGGGCAGGCCAACCAGCAGTGGACTCCGACCGGCTCCGGTGAGCTGCGGGTCTTCGGCAACAAGTGCCTTGACGTCAACGGCCGGGGCACCGCCGACGGCACCACCGTGATCATCTGGGACTGCAGCGGCCAGAACAACCAGCAGTGGCGCTTCAACTCCGACGGCACGATCACCGCCGTCGGCGCGAACAAGTGCCTGGACGTGCCGAACAACGCCACGGCCAACGGCACAAAGCTCGCCATCTGGACCTGCAACGGCGGAAGCAACCAGCGCTGGACCCGCGGCTAGACACCCTCGAAACACCGGAAACCCTCGCCGGCTGACCGACCCCGGCGAGGGTTTCCCCTTTTCAACTCGGAGGCTCTCCAAGGGACGGGCTTCGAAGGGGCCGAGGCCACCTTTTCCACGAGTGAGCCGCCCGCACCGGCGCCGTGGCGTCAGCTTTTCGGGCCGAAACCGTGGCGGATCTCACCCTTGCGGTTGCAGCGCGGGCAGGGGCGGAACTGTTTGGAGAAGAAGGTCGCCCGCAGCACTCCGGAGCCCTTGCACTTCGGGCACTTGGACAGGTAGTTGCGCGCGTAGTCGGCCGCCACGTACACGAGGAACACCAGTGCGGCGACCATCAGGGGATTCATGCCGATCTCCGTTCCGGGCCGGATGGGGCCTCCTTGCCTGTGACAACGAGAAATCGGCTCGTAACGTTACGTTCTCGGTGGCGGGCATGCCGAATGCCTATAGCCCTTGCGAAGTGCCGGCCGATCTGGTTTCCGTGGGACCGGAGAGGTCGGTGGGCGGGATGGGGTCGCACGCCTCTCCGAGGGTGTGGCGGCTCGCGTATCGGCTGACGAACTGGCGGAAGCAGCGGGCGGCGGTGGTCGCCGTACGTCCGGAGTCCCAGGCCAGCCCTACCGGCCGGAAGACGCCGCTGTCGGCGACCGGTATCTGCCGGACCCCGGCGGGCGGCGGCGTGCGGTCACCGGCCGGCAGCAGCGAGATGCCGAGCCCGGAGGCGACGAGGCTCTTGACGGTCGTGATGTCGTTGGCCTCTGCGACCACGGCGGGCGTGATGCCGGCGCGGCGCCAGATCGCCCGGGCGACCTGCCGCAATCCCGTGGAGCAGCGCATGGTGATGACCCGCTCGCCCGCCAGCTCCGCGAGGTGCACGGAGGTACGGCCGGCCAGCGGGCTGTCGGCGGGGACCACGAGTTCGAGCCGCTCGTCGCAGATGGGCAGCCAGTCGATCCGGTGGTCGGCCGGACGGGGGCTGATGACGATCATCTCCACCGTGCCGTCCATCAGCCGTGCCAGCGTGTCCTCGATCGTGTCCTGGAGCAGGGTGAAGCGGGCACCGGGGCATTCGCGCCGGTAGGCCCCGAGAAGCTCGGGGACCAGCCAGGTTCCGAGAGAGTGGGCGAACCCCAGAACGAGGGTCTCCGGCGGCGACGCCACGAGCGCGGTGATGTGGTCCTGGGCGACGTCCAGCTCGTCCAGGGCGCGCTGGGCGTGCAGGCGGAAGACCCGCCCGTACTCGTTGAGCCGCAGCCGCTGGTTGTCCCGGTCGAAAAGGGGGGTGCCCACGCGCTTCTCCAGTCGGCGCAGGGCACGAGAGAGCGTCGGCTGGGTGATGTGCAGCCGGTCGGCCGCCCTGGTGACGTGCTCGGTCTCCGCGAGAACGAGAAACCACTGCAGCTCGTCAATGGTCACGAAACCATTATGCGCCTGGTGCATGAAGGCGGTGGGATATGGTTATTTCCCTTTTTCGGCCATGTTGGTTAATGCTGTGCTGTGACCGGAAGACCGGGAGGGCGGCCGGATGGGGGGCCGCTCCCTTCTCGCTGACGCCGCCGCCTGGAAGCTCCCCGGCGACAACGCGATCTACGGCACGTCAAGAGTGGCGACGTGATGGCCGGGCACCTGGGGATGATCGCCGGCTTCGCGTTCGATCGGGTCCTGGTCGGCCGTCACAACGGGGGCCCTTTCCCGCACGACACCGCGTCGTGCGGCTTACGTCGCGAGTGACTGGAGGCTCAACGCGCGGATAGCCTGCATACAGTATGCCGTTTCGATGCAGGGAGATCGAAGTATGAGGAGGACGTGCTGTGAGCTGGGAGTCAGCATGTACGGCCCGGTTGTGGCGGCTGCTGCCTGATGTGCGCCCCCGATCGATCCGCGGACGTCTGACCGTTCTCGTCACGCTTCTCGCCCTGCTTCTCCTTCTCCCTGCCGGCTTGGCGGAGGGGCAGGTGGGGCGGCAGGCCGTCGCGGACGCTCTGTGGCGGGAGGACCGGGAGGAGGCCGCGCTCCTGGCGGCGACCCTGCGCGGCGGACATCCGGCCGAGCCGATCGTTCCGCGTTTCGCCGGCGTCGACCTCGTCGAGGTGGTGGCGCCCGGCCATCACGTGGTCGAGACGTCCAGGGACGCGCACGGGATGCCGCCTCTCACCTCGGTGTGGCCGGCGCCGGGCGATCCGGAGGAGGACGTGCAGACCTGCGCCGTCACGCACGTGGGGTGCGTCCGGCTCTCGGCGCTCAGAGTCCAGACGGCGGCGAACTCCGCGGTGATCTACGCGGGCCAGGCGGTGGCCGGTCTCACCCCGACGCAGATCTTCGCTGAGCTCTTCGGCATCGAGAACGCGATTCTGACGGTCCTGGCCGCGTGGGCGACCTGGATCATCACCGGGCGCACGCTGAGGCCCGTGGAGGTCATCCGCACCGAGCTCGCCTCCATCAACGTCAACGACCTGAGCAGCCGGGTCCCCGAGCCGCGGGGCCGGGACGAGATCGCCCGGCTCGCCCGGACGGTCAACGGCACCCTGAGCCGCATCGAGGAGGCCAAGCGGCGTAGCGACCAGGCACTCGACCGGCAGCGGCAGTTCGTCGCCGACGCCTCGCACGAGCTGCGAACCCCTCTCGCGGGTCTGCGGGCGCAACTGGAGGAGAGCCAGCTGCACCCGGAGGAGACCGACCTGCCCGCTCTGCTCGATTCCGCGCTGGCCGACGCCGACCGGCTGCAGGCGATCATGACCGACCTGCTCCTGCTGGCCCGGGTCGGATGCGACCAGGGCGGCGAACGCACGATCGTGCGACTGTCGGAGCTGGTGCCGAAGGAGATCTCCCGGCGGGACGACCGGTTCCCCGTGCACGTGCGGGTGGAGGAGGACCTGACGATCATGGCGGTCCGCAGCCAGATCGTCCGCGTGCTCATGAACCTGATCGACAACGCGCAGCGTCACACCAGGACGACGGTGGAGGTGGAGGTGCGGCGTGCCGGGGCCTTCGCCGAGGTGTCCGTGGCCGACGACGGAGCGGGCATCTCCAGCGCCGACCGTGAACGGATCTTCGAGCGGTTCACCCGGCTGGACGCCGCCCGCAGCCGGGACCGCGGTGGCACCGGCCTCGGCCTGGCCATCGCACGTGAGATAGCCCACACCCACCAGGGGACGCTTGAGGTCGGGGAGTCGTCCAGCGGTGGCGCCCTGTTCGTCCTCCATATCCCTCTTGCCCCGCTCTAGCCGTTGTGGTGGTGACGGTGACCCCGCGCCCTCGCGGGACCACCCACCGCTTCTCCAAGTCGTCGTACGCCCCCTGTGTGGCCTGGGCCGATGCCTCCTCCGGAGGCGCGATCGAGGTTACGATCAGCGGGACGGCGGCGAACACGCGGCGGGCAACCCCTGGCATCCGGTGGATCGCTGACCGCTCCTCACACGGAGCTTGTTTGAACTTTCGGCTGCCCTCCGAATATTTCGCGACAGTGCGCGTAGGTAAAAAGCGCGTAACGCGACGGTGTCTCAGAGCCGCTGCGCGAAAGTCGCAGATGAACTGGCGGACATGGCAGCTCAGAGGCTTTATGACGGGCCGAAAGTTTCAGATATGCTGCGAGACATGTCAGGCAAGGTGCGGGTGACGATCGCCCATATCGCCAAAGAGGCAGGCGTCTCCGCTCCCACCGTTTCAAAGGTGATCAATGGGCGGCCGGAGGTCGCGCCGGAGACCCGGCGGCGGGTCGAGCGGCTGCTGCACGAGCATGGGTATACCCGCCGCGCCGCCGGCCCGGACGGCTCCGCCGGCCTGATCGATCTGGTCTTCGCCGAGCTGGAGAGCCCCTGGGCGATGGAGCTGGTACGCGGGGTGGAGAGCGTCGCCGGGGAGGCCGGCGCCAGTGTCGTGATCACCGTGCTGCACAGTCACGCCGAGCCCGGCCGTGACTGGCTGGACCGCCTGGCCGCCCGGCGTACCGACGGGGTGATCCTCGTCGGCTCCCGGCTCTCCTCCCGGCAGTACGGCCAGCTCGGCGCGCGCTCCATCCCCTTCGTCGTCGTGGATCCCGAGGGAGAGCCCCCCGGCGACGCGTCCTCGGTGGGCGCGACGAACTGGCACGGAGGCCTGGCGGCCACCCGCCATCTGCTCGATCTCGGTCACCGGCGCATCGGCATGATCACCGGACCGGCGGGCATGCTGTGCAGCCGGGCCCGCGTCGACGGTTACCGGGCGGCCCTGGAGACCATGGGCGTCGAGGTCGATCCCGCGCTCATCCGGCAGGGAGACTTCCTGGTCGGCTCCGGCCGGGAGCAGGGTCACGCCCTCCTGTCGCTCGACGACCCGCCCACGGGCATCTTCGGCGGCAGCGATCTGCAGGCGTTCGGCGTCCTGGAGGCCGCCCGGCGGCTCGGCCTGCGTGTCCCCGACGACCTCAGCGTGGTCGGGTTCGACGACCTGCCTCTGGCCAGGTCGGCATGGCCGCCGCTGACCACGGTCCACCAGCCGCTGCAGGAGATGGCCGCCCTCGCCGCCCGCATGGTGCTCGGCGTGTCCGGAGGGGACACGCGGGAGCCGCGCAGGGTGGAGCTCGCCACCGACCTCGTCGTACGCGAGAGCACGAGCGCGCCGCGGACGTAGGCGCGGCCGGCTCCGGCGACTAGGTCGTCGTTCTGCTGACGCGCACGCAGCATCGGCCGGGGGAGGGGTCGAGCGCCGCGCGCAGCCCTGTCGCGTCCAGGCCGTCCAGCAGCCCGTTGACGAGGTCGAGGTTCATGCCGCAGGTCAGAGCGGTGTACGTCTCGGCAAGGTTGTGAAACGGACAGTTGGCCATGGTCAGGCCGTCGGCGGTGACGCGCGGCTCGTAGCCGTTCCCCGCCAGCACCTCGCCGGCCACCCCGAGCGGATCGGAGTGATCCGGGCGCTCCCCAAGGTCGCGTGGCGCCTGCTCCGCCATGGCGCGGCCGGTCGCCGTGGCGGTGTCGCGCAGGGCGTCGGCGATGTGGATGTCGCCGCGCCGCGCCCGGGTGACGGCCTCGGCCATGATGTGGGCGGCCAGGTCGTAACGCCGTTCGGGCAGGCTCACCACGATGTCCCGGTGGGCGCGGCGGTAGCGCTTGGCCGGGCGGCCGGCGCCGGGCCCCCGCCGGCCGGGCGCCCTGCTGTACTCCACGTCGAGCAGACCGGTCTCCACGAGCTTGTCGAGATGGAACTTGGCCGCGTGGTGGGCCACCCCGACCCCGC
Organism: Microbispora sp. NPDC049125; assembly: GCF_040802045.1. Classification (NCBI taxonomy): domain Bacteria; kingdom Bacillati; phylum Actinomycetota; class Actinomycetes; order Streptosporangiales; family Streptosporangiaceae; genus Microbispora; species Microbispora sp. NPDC049125. The sequence goes on from NZ_JBEZDW010000005.1 coordinate 6,665, forward strand.
TCGCCGCCTGCTCCCGTCCCACCGGTCCGTCCTGGGCGACCACGTAGTCGTACAGAGCGCGGCGGATCGGCTCGGCCAGGGCGGCGACTCCGGCCACGCGGGCCTCGAAGTCCTCCGGCATCGCTCTCCTGTCTCGGCGCTCCCGCGCCAGGTCTTTCTATCGGACACCTTAGTTGACGTAATGCCGTCGCGCCTTCTAGCGTCTGCGTCAGTGTCCGTTACAGATGGAGGCCCCGCTTCGCCCTCGCCGCCCCCGGACACGCGTGGCCCCCGCTAACCCGACCCCGTCCAGCGAGGAGCTCATCATGAGTGATCAACGCGTCTTCGTCATCGTCGGAGCAGGTCTCACCGGGGCCAAGGCGGCCGAGGGCCTGCGAGAAGCGGGCTTCACCGGGCGGGTCGTGCTGATCGGCGAGGAGGCCGAGCCGCCGTACGAGCGCCCGCCGCTGTCCAAGGGCTATCTGCTCGGCAACCAGCCGCGCGACAAGGCTTACGTGCACGAGCCGGCCTGGTACGCCGAGCACGACATCGAGCTGCTTCTCGGGGTGCGGGCCACCGGCCTCGACCCGGCCGGCCACACGCTGACTCTCGACCGGCACGAGCCCCTGCGTTACGACAAGCTGCTCCTGGCCACCGGCTCGCGGGTTCGCCGGCTCGACGTGCCCGGCGGCGAGCTGGACGGGGTGCGCTACCTGCGCACCCTGCCCGACGCCGACGCGCTCATCGAGCGCCTGCCGCACGCGGGCCGCGTCGTCGTGGTCGGCGCCGGCTGGATCGGCCTGGAGACCGCGGCGGCCGCCCGCTCCCGCGGCTGCGAGGTGACCGTGGTGGAGCTGGACAGCGCGCCGCTCCGCCGGGTGCTCGGCGACGACATGGCCGCCGTCTTCGCCGGCCTGCACGAGGCGCACGGGGTGGAGTTCCGGTTCGGCGCCGGCGTGCGGGAGTTCCGGGGCGACGGCGGACGGCTGACCTCGGTGGCGCTCACCGACGGCACCGAGCTGCCGGCCGACCTGGCGATCGTCGGCGTCGGCATCACACCGGCCACAGAGCTGGCCGAGGCGGCCGGGCTGGCCGTCGACGACGGCGTCGCCGTCGACGCCGCGCTGCGCACCAGCGACCCGGACATCTTCGCCGCCGGTGACGTGGCCGCCGTCGCGCACCCGCTGCTCGGCCGGCGGGTCCGGGTCGAGCACTGGTCCAACGCCCTCAACGGGGGCACGGCGGCGGCCCGTTCGATGCTGGGCGAACCGGTGGTCTACGACCGGATCCCCTATTTCTTCACCGACCAGTACGACCTGGGCATGGAGTACTCCGGCTGGGTCCCGGCGGACGGGTACGACGAGGTGGTGCGCCGCGGTGACGCCTCCGTGGCGGAGGGCAAGGCACCGGAGTTCGTGGCCTTCTGGGTCAGCGAAGGGCGGGTGCTGGCCGGGATGAACGTGAACGTCTGGGACGTGACGGAGGGGATCCAGGCGCGAGTCCGAGCCGGGCACAGCGGCACGACCGTCGACCTCGCCAAGCTGGCCGACCAGAGCGTGCCGCTCGACGAGGTCGAGACCTGAGACAGCCGGGACGGCGCCGCCGCAGGAGCCGGCAGGGGCCACGCCCGTCTAAGGCAGCTCCCGGCGCACCAGGGCCCGGGCGTACGGCTCCCCGGTGGTGCGGGCGTACGCCATCCGCGCGCGTACCTCCCTGAGCGTGCGCGGGCGGTAGCCGGGACCGCCGCAACAACTCCTGTGGAAGCGGACGCCCGCGTGCAGCAGCACCGCGAGCGTCCGCCAGGCCGCGGTGTCCCGCCGGCGCGGTGCCGCGAAGGCCGAGCCCACATGGACGAGCGGCTCGGCGCAGCGCGGGCAGAGCCGGTCCTGTCCCGGGCCGGGCCAGGGCTGCTTGTACGAGGCTCGGCAGGGCAAGCAGACGAAGGACGTCTTCCCAGTGGCCATGCCGCCAGGCTAGGGCCCGTCGCCGGTCGAGGTCGACAGGATTTCACCCGGGCCGGCCCCGGCCCGGGCCTCGTGCGCCCCTTCATCCCGGGCTCCGGCGGCACGTCTCACCTGGGGCCTCACGACCCTCTCAGGCCTGGGCCCGGCGACGTCAGGCGAAGCTCTCCGGGGTGAACTCCCTGGGCTCGACGAGGACCAGCCAGTTGCCGGAGTCGTCGCGCATGACCGCCTCGACGCCGTACGGCCGGTCCGAGGGCTCCTGCAGGAAGGTCACGCCCTTGGCGCTCAGCTCCTCGTAGGTCTTGCGACAGTCGTCGACGCTCAGCCCGATGCCGCCCATGCCGCCCTTCTCAAGCTGGCGGCGGATGAAGTCCGCGGCGTCGGCGTCGAGCGGAGGCCCGGGGGTCATCAAGGTGAGTTCGAGCTCAGGCTGGCTCGGGTGGGACACGGTCACCCACCGGAAGCCCTCCCCCATGGTGATGTCGGTGCGGGGCGTGAAGCCCAGGATGTCGACGTAGAAGTCCCGTGCCCTGTCCTGGTCGAGGCAGTAGACGGTGATGAGTGAGACGTTCGTGATCATGTGAATACCCTAAGTGGCGCTGGTCGGCCGGCGCTTCCCTGAGATTGCGCGGGTCGGGTCATTCTCGGTAGGCCCCACGGTACCCCCGAGGTCCAGCACGCCTCTCATGAACAGGTAGCACCCCGGGACGTGCGGGCCGCCGCGGGCGGCCCACCGGTCGCGATAGGCGGTCGGACTCTCGCCCACCAGTTGCGTGAACCGCGACGAGAACGACCCGAGGCTGGCGAATCCCACCATCATGCAGATCTCGGTCACCGTCAGGTTGGCGGAGCGAAGCAGGTCTTGAGCCCGCTCGATCCGGCGCCGGGTGAGGTAGCGGATCGGCGTCTCACCGTATGCCGCCTCGAAGCTGCGGACGAAGTGGAACTTGGAGATTCCCGCCACGCTCGCGAGCCGGTCGAGATCCAGGCTCATCTCATAATGACGATCGATATGATCACGCGCCCGGCGCACATGAGGAAGCATCTCCAAGGTCACGGCCCGGGTCATCGTCCCTCTCACGCCGTGAGGATAGACGTTTGGACAGACATTTCCCTGGGGGACGATTCGCCGCCGGTCCGCCGTGCCCGTGCATGGAGGCGGGTCATATCGCGAAGCGCCGCTGCTCGCCGGAGAAGTGCGTGCGGGCCGTCTCCTCCTGAGTCTCGGCGGCGGGGTCGGCCCCGGCCGTGCTTGCCGGTTGGCCGGCGGAGGCGGTCCGGTCTGAGCCGGCGGCCCGATGGTTGAGCAGGACAGCGCCGAGAATCGCCACCCAGAGCAGGACGCCGCTGGCGACGAGGAGCAACATCTGCCCCAGGTTGGGGGCCAAGTCGTAGAACATGGCAGGCTCTTCTCTTCTCCGGCATCGCCCGGCAAGAAGGCTGAGACGCACTCCACCGGACCCTGGACTCCATGATGCGCAGCGATTCCCGCTGGGCACGAGGTCGCGGTTTACCCCGGACTGCTTACCCTGGGTGCCGTAGGGCCCCCCTGAGACCTCGGCGGGTCCGGCTATGGGCCGTCCGTGGGGCCGTGCTCCGGCCGAGTGGTGCCGGGCGCGGCTCTGAGCCGGGCGTTCTCCTCTTCGAGCGCGCGCAGTCGCTCCTCAACGCTGAGGGGGACAGCTGTGATCGGCGTTCGCACGCCGGGAGCGTCGTCCTCGTCGTGGAGCTTGGCGGTCTCCTTCTTCAGGATCCGCAGCGACTGCCCGAGGGCCTTGGCGGTGTCCGGAAGCTTCTTGGCTCCGAACAGCAGCACGAGCACCACGGCCACGATCATCCAGTGCACAGGGCTGAGTGAACCCATGACGGCGGGCCCCCTTCTGGTCGTCGTTTTGCCTGGTGACAGGCTATGCCTCCACTTCCGATGCGCCGGACTTCCGCCGTGCCGGCGGCCCTTGGGGGCGTGTCAGGGCTTACTGCCGGCCGTGCGGAAGAGCGCCAGGGTCAGCGGGACAGCGCCACGGGCTGGGACAGGTCGAGGGCGGCGGCCACTGCCGCTCGCCCTCGGTCAGGCGCCCGGCCCGGCGGACTCGAGAAACGTGCCGACGGTCTGGGCGAAAAGGGCCGGATCGTCAAGCCAGGGGAAGTGGCCGCCGCCCGGCTGCACGCGCGACTCCGCCTTGGGGAAGAGCTTCGCGATGACGGCCGCGACGCGGGGAAGCGGGCCGCTGTCCAGCTCGCCGGCGAGGATCAGGACCGGCGCGCTCAGCTCGGCGATGGCCGCGCGAGTGGCGGCAGGGGCGAAGGCGCCGGAAGACGCGTAGATCTCGGCGGCATCGTCATTCGTCTGCTCGACCTCGGATGCGGCGTGCGCCTGGGCGGCCGCGTCCCAGCGGCCGTAGAAGAAGGGGGCGACGACGTCCCAGTCGGCGTCGCTCGCGGTGCCGGCCCAGACTCTTCCGTACGCGTCGCGGGCGGCCTCGAACCAGGGCTCGTCCGCACGCAGGGCGGCCGCCTCCCGGCGGTGCTCCTCGGTGAAGTCGACACCGAGAGCGCGGGCACGGGCGGTGATCAAGGTGAGGGAGCGGATGCGCCCGGGATGCCGTGCCGCGTAGAGAATGGCCAGATCGCCGCCCGCCGAGTGGGCGAGCACGTCGACGTGGTCAAGCCCGAGATGACGGCGCAGGGCCTCGACGTCGGCGACCTGCCGGTCGCAGCGGTACGTGGCCGGGTCGGCGGGGACGCCGGAGTCGCCGGTGCCACGCAGGTCGAGCATGATCAGCCGGCGTCGCGCGGACAGCCCGCCGAGGTCGCCGAGGTAGGCGGAGGCGCGCATAGGCCCACCGGGCAGGCAGAGCAGCGGCTCGCCCTGACCCGCGACGTGGTAGGCCAGCTCAGTGCCATCGGTGGTCGTGAAGGTAGGCATCGCTCAATCCTGGTGATCGCCGGACGACAGCGGCAAACGGTTTACAGCCGGATGGGTGACGCGGCACCGAACCCCGGGCCCCGGGTGAGCCGGACGGGCCGGCGACCGTCACCGGCGGGCTCAGGGCGTGCCGCCGAAGTCGACGTCCTTGGTCTCGGACGTCCCCGCCGTCCGCCCCGGCGCCGTGTGGTTGCTCCAGTACAGGTTCGTGTGTGCGATGACCTTGTCCGGCGGCGGCGCCCCCCACTCCGTCAGGTCCTCGGTCGTGTGGGCGTCACTGACAAGGGTCGCGTCGTACCCCCTGACGATCGCGCCGTGGAGCGTCGAGCGGATGCACTCATCGGTCTGCGCGCCGACGACGACGAGCCGCCCCGCACCGAGCCCCGACAGCACCGCCTCAAGGGTGGTGTCCTCGAAGGAGTCGCTGTAGTTCTTCTCGACGAGCGGCTCGGCCTCTCCCGGAGTCAGCTCGGGGACGATCCGCCAGTCGTCGCTTCCTCGCACAAGGTGCTCGTCGGAATGCTGCACCCAGACGACGGGAACCCCTTCCCGCCGCGCCTTCTCGACAAGGCCGCCGATGTTCGCGACGACCGTGTCACGCTGATGAGCGCCCTCGACGACGCCGTTCTGCACGTCGATGACGACGAGTGCGGTGTTCGGCCGGCTCTGGAGTGTGGTCATGATCTCCCTTTGCTCACGCTGGGCTCCTGTGCCCACTCACGTTAGACACCCCCACCGACAACACGGCTTCTTGAGCTCGCAGCGGTCCCCGTCACAGTGCTCAGGGCGCGTCGGCACGCGAGAATGACCCCCGGGTCCGCCTCCCAAGGTCGTACCGGCTTCTGTTACGGAGTTGCGCACGCCGCCTCCTTCGGCGCCGGAGTCACCACCCAGGCGGACCCGCCGAGGCCTGGGGGATCGCGCGTCGCCGGACTCCTCCCGCCCCCGACCTGGAAGTCTTTCAAGTTGACGCCATCTGAGCTGGGAGAACGGTTGTGGAAGATCTAGAAGAGTTGATTCGGCGGGTATCGGCGAAGGCGCTTTCGGCCGAAGGGCGGTTGTCCCCTGCTTTGGGGACGGAGGAGTTGGTTCAGGCAGAGAAGCAACTGGGCTTCCCGCTTCCTCCGGTGCTTGCCCGGCTTTACCACGAGGTGGCCAACGGCGGGTTCGGCCCCGATTACCAGCTCTTTCCGCTTCTGGGAGAGGGACGTACCGCGGTGAGCGTCTATCGTGAGGAACGCTCGATGTCGCTGTCCTGTGATGCGGCCTTCTGGCCCGAGAGGGTCTTGCCGATCCTCGACTGGGGCTGCGGCATGTACGCCGCGGTGGACTGCCAGAGCTCCGATGGTGTCGTGTTGCTGTTCGAGCCGAACGCGATCGACAACGACGACTGGCACCTCGCCTGGTTCGTCGACTCCACAAGCCTGATCGATTGGCTGGAAACCTGGTTGTCAGGTGGGGGCTGGTATGAGGACGCCGACGGCGGCGGTGACATGCAGCCATGGGAGATGGCCAGGGCACGCTTGTCGGGAACGCGCTGAGGCAGCTCCTTTGACTGGGCGGTGACCGCTGAGGATCGCCGCGAGACGCGGTGGCCCGGCGGTCGGCGCACGACCGCTCGGCCGGCGAATCAGCCGGACTCGGTGGCGAATGGGCCGCCGTCGCCGAACGCGTGGCGCGCGAAGTTCTCGCCGATGCGGCGGTGTCCCGCGGAGTCGGGGTGGAGCCCGTCGGGCAGCGGAAGTTCGGCGTAGTCCGTCTCGCCGTAAAGCTCACGGCCGTCGAGGTAGTGAAGGTTCGGGTCGTCAGCCGCACGCCGGTCGACGATCCGGGCGAGTTCGTCGCGGATGACGTTGAGCGTCAGGCGCCCGGCGGCGCGTTCGGCCGGGTCGCCCGTGGCCTTGAACCGCAAGGTCCTGCCGTCGAAGTCGGGCGCGAGGGGGCCGGGGGTGTCCTCCTGGACCGGGCACAGGATGGGGGACACGACCAGCAGCGGCGTGGTCGGATGCCCCTCGCGGATGGTGTCGAGGAAGCCGTGGACTGCCGGGGTGAAGGCGCGCAGGCGCATCGCGTCGGTGTTGACGATATTGATGCCGATCTTGAGGCTGATCAGGTCGGCGGGGGCGTCCCGCATCGCACGGGCGGTGAACGCGTCCAGCAGCGCGCTGCCGCCGAACCCCAGGTTGACCAGCTCCACTCCGCCGTGGGCGGCTGCCAGGGCCGGCCAGATGGCGGTCGGGTGGGCGGCGTTCGAGCCGTGGCTGATGGAACTGCCGTGGTGCAGCCACACCCTCCGTCCGTTGTCCCTCGCCGCTTCGACCGGGGCATCGGTCCGCAAGGCGATGAGCTCGGTGATCTCCGTATGCGGAAGCCAGATCTCGACGTCCTTGTCACCCGCCGGCAGATCGGTGAACCGGGCGGTGCCGGCAGGCCCCTCACGCAGTTCGGCGGACTGGGTGACCATGTCGGTGATCGTGCGGACGTTGCCGCCGGGCACGGTGGCCTGGGCGGCGAGACGGCCGTCGGCCAGCAGGTCGTACACGCCGTCCGGCGGGGCGGGGAAACCCCGGTAGACCCGCTTGGTGGGCAACGTGTCCAACTCGATCGTGGTGGCCCGGGTGCGGAAGGCCAACCGCACGCCGGAGGGCTGCGCCTCGGCTACGGCCAGCTGGTCGTCGGGGATCTGCCGGCGCGCCCGAGCGGGCAGCCGATGCGGCAGCAGGCCGTGCGCGGTCGTTTCCACGTCGAGGAAACCGCGCAGCATGTCCGCGGTCACAGGGGTGGTGATCCAGTCGTGCTCAGTGTTCATTGCCTCAGCCTGTTGATCGACATTGTTCGGATGCGGCGCGGCCGCCTGCCGGTCAGGATGTGGTCCAGCTCCGCAACAGGGCGTCGAGGGAGTCCACGATCCAGGACCAGGACTCCCGCGGGTCGACGGCGGTGTGGTCGAAGCCTCCGGCCATCTCCAGGCTGATGTAGCCGTGGAAGACGCTGCCCAGCATCCGTACCGCGTGTGTCTGGTCGGGCTCCGCCAGGTCGTAGCCGCGCAGGATCGCCCGCGTCATCTGTGCGTGCCTGACGCCGGCGCTGGCGGCCGCCGTCTCGGGGTCGAGCCTGAGCTGGGTGGCGGCGTAGCGGCCGGGATGCTCCCGGGCGTAGTCACGGTAGACGTTCGCGAAGGCGGCCAGGGCGTCCTTTCCCGCGCGCCCGGCCAGGGCGGCGGCGACCCGGCCGGCGAGCTCCTCCAGGGCGAACAGGGCGATCCTGGTCTTGAGGTCCTGGGAGTTCTTCAGGTGCGAGTACAGACTCGCGACCTTGACGTCGAACCGCCGGGCGATCGCCGAGACGGTCACCTGGTCGAAGCCCACCTCATCGGCCAGCTCCGCTCCCGCCCTGGTCAGTCGTTCCGTGGTCAGCCCCGCTCGAACCATAACCCTATTCCTCTCCGGCGACACCAATTATGCATTTACCTAACATCTTTAGGCAAATGGCGATCAGTGGATCTGGTCCGGTGTGCTGGGTATAGCGCCGAGGAGGGCGCGCAGGGCGCGGTCGAGGCTCTGGCGGTCCTCGTCCGACAGGCCGGACAGGATATGGCTGAGTTTGGGTGCGTACTCGGTGACGGCGGCGTCGACGACGTTCCGGCCGTGCTCGGTCATGCTGATCTGAAAGCTGCGCCGGTCCGCCGGGTCGAGGTGGCGCTCCACAAGCCCCGCCGCCTCCAGCCGGTCTATCCGGTTGGTCATTCCCGCGCGCGACATCATCAGTACGGCTGACAGCTCGGAGGGAATCAAGATGTGCGGTGGACCGGAGCGCCGCAGTGCGGCCAGAACGTCGAACTCACCGCCGCGCAGACCATGGCGAGCGAGCACCTCCGCCACTATCGCGGTCACCTGGGCGGCCACCTGGCTCAGCCGGGCGAATGTCGCCATCGCCGACAGATCCAGATCGGGCCGCTGCTCGCGCCACTGATCGACAATCCGGTCGACTGCGTCACCCATCGGTCTAGTATATTCGGCAGCAGATAGTTAGACCTCTAACTATCAACGATCGAATCACTTGGAGACGATGTGACTGACTTCCCCGTGGTGGTGGCCCGCGCGACCGAGGCCGAGACCCTTGGCGCCGCGCCCAACACCACTCGACTGCTGGTCGACGCGGACCGGACCGGCGGCACCCTGAATGCCGTCCGCACCACATTGGGCCCCCATGTCGACGGGCCCCCACCGCACTTCCACCGCGCGTCTCCCGAGACCTTCTTCATGATCAATGGCGCGCTGCAGGTCCTCGTCGGCGACCGGGTGGTCGTCATTGGTCAGGGAGACGTGCTCGTCGTTCCGCCCGACACCGTCCACGCGTGGGGAACGCTGCCCGACGCCGGCGCGGACGTGCTCATCGTCAAGGCGCCGGGCACCAGCAGATTCGACTACTTCCGGCTTGCCGACCGCATCCGCACGGGCCAGGCAAGCCCGCAGGAGATCCTGGACACCCAGGAACGGTTCGACAACCACTTCACCCACAGTGCGATCTGGCGGCAGACCAGGACCGAAAGCCTCGGGGGCGCGGGCACCCCGCTCCTTGCGTTCCCCTCGGACGGCCGGACCTGAGCGACGCGGGACATCCTCGCCGCGCCGCTGCCGGCGGCTGTGACGTGAATGGTCATGCCGGGTGCCCCTTGTCGCCGTGGGCCGTGCCGTCCCGGCCGCTGTGCGCGTACGGGAACGGTCACGTCTCCTGAGGAGATCGGCTCCTGAGGAGATCGGCGGGGAGCGAAGTGTGACATCGCAGGGAACGTAGCGCTCAGGCGGTTCCGGCCCTGGGGTGAGGAGCCGTGGAACGGGCGCGGAACTGAAGGAGTCCCTCGACTCCTTCGAGGAACGTCTCGCAGACCGCTGCCGGGTCGGTCAGGCAGCCCGCTGCCATGGCGCCGTCTCGCAGCATGACGAAATGCCGGCCTGCGGGCTCGGGCTGCGTCTCTCCGGTCTGCGCGAGCAAGTCGATGATGGTGCGCAGGAACCACTGACGGTGCGCGAGGACGGCTCTGTGCACGGGATGCTCGGGGTCTGGATACTCCGCCACGGCGTTGAGGAAGGCGCATCCGCGAAACCCGGGTGACCCGATGTCCTCGGCGATCGACCTGGCGATGGCTCGTACGATGTCGGCCGCAGGTCGGCCGCTGCCGAGGGCTTCGCCGGCACGGTCGCTGATCGCCTGGTCGGCTGCTCGCAGATACGCGACGACGAGTTCGTCCTTGCTGGGGAAGTGCCGGTACAACGTCGCGCGGGTCACCTTCGCCTCCGCGACGATCCGATCGATCCCCACAGAGTGGAGCCCTTCCGCGTAGAAGAGCCGGGTGGCGGTTCCGAGCAGCCGTGATCGCGCTTCGGACACCTGACCTCGAGTGTTCTGCACCATTGCGGAGAGCGTAGCAGATAGAACGTTCGGTCTTGACATGCCAGGCGACGTGCTGCCACTGTGGCAGCGATACCGAACGTTCTATCTCTCGAAAGGACTTCCTGTGAGCACTGTCACCGCGTCTCCCGCCGCCGTCGCCCCCTCTCTGCGACGGTTGTATTTCGTCCGATTCGGATTCGCGATCGTCTGGGCCGGTCTGCTGATCGCGACCGCGTCGAGCCTCGGGCCGATCAGCGTCACCCTGCTGGTGCTCTACCCCTTGTTCGACGGGGTCGCCGCTGTCGTCGACGCCCGCTCGTCGAAAGCGGCGGGCCCGGCGCTGAGCCTGTACGTGAACATCGCGATCAGCTGGGGCACCGCCATCGGCCTGGCCTTCGCCGCCTCGTCCGGCATCCCGGCGGTGCTGCGTGTGTGGGGCGCCTGGGCCGTCGTGTCCGGTCTCATCCAGCTCGCCGTCGGTGTGATCCGCCGCAACATGGCCGGTCACTGGCCGATGATCATCAGCGGAGCCGTCTCCACGGTCGCCGGGACGTCGTTCGTCCTGCAAGCCGCCCAGCAAGGCGCGTCGCTGGTCAACCTCGCCGGCTACGCCACGCTCGGCGGCCTGTTCTTCCTCGCCTCGGCGCTGCGCCTCGGCCGCGTCACCTCAGGGCTCTGACAACCGGCGCGAACGAGCGGTGAGAGGCGGCGGCGTTGGGTGTCAGTCCATGCCCCGCCGTCCCGGCGCCCAGAACGGTTTCACCACGACGTCCCGGCGCGACCAGCCGCGATTGTCCACCAGGTGGCCCCGCACGGCCTGGCAGGTGCGCGCCTCACCGGCGACGTAGGCCACACCCGGCTCGTCGGGCAGGTCCAGCGAGCGAACCGCGTCCAGCAGCTCATCCGGCCGGTAGATCCATGTCAACCGATCATCTCGATCGAGGGGGAGCCGATCGCCCGGCCCGTCGGCCAAGATCACGCCGTGCACGGCGGCCGACGACGGCAGCGCGCGTATCATCGCGCCGAACGCGGCGGCCGCGGTCTCGTCTCCGGCGAACAGGTGATACGGCGCGCCCTCGCGCAGCGCGAATCTGCCCTCCGGCCCCATGAAAGCGATCGCGTCACCGATACGCGCCTGGCGTGACCACAACGCCCCCGGCCCCGCCTCGGGGTGGTCGAGTACGCAGATGTCGAGATGGCCCTCCGGCGAGTAATCCCAGATCGAGTAGGTGCGCAGCAGGCCACGCAGCCACGAGCGGGGTTGCCGGGGGTCGCCGACCCGCAGCCGGATGTGCGTGCCGGGCACCCAGCTCAGCTCGCGCAGTTGAGTGCCGGAGATGCGGACGCGACGCATGCGCTCGGCGATCGGCTCGATCTGCGTGACCGTCCCGTGTCGGAACAGGTTCAGCACGGCAACTCCCATCGCATACCGGTCGGCAAGTTTGTCACGAGCAGGTCCGGACCGGCCAGCCGTGCCGCGTCCGAGGCGGTGCCGTCGGTGCGGAACAGTCGCGAGAGCGGGTCGTGCCCGTGGGCGTCGTGCACCGGGACCAGCACCCGCGCGCCGAGCACGGACGACCCGGCGACGGCCTGCCCCGGGCCCATCACCAAGCGCGGGCCGGACAGCGGGCGCAGCCCGTTGACCGGCAGCAGAGCGAGATCCACCGGCGGTTGCTCAGCCCGGTACCGCTCCAATGGCGTGACCTCGGCGATCTCACCGCCGAAGAACACGCGGCCGCCTGCCGCGGCGAACGCGTAAGCGTTGTTGGGCCAGGCCAGAGTCCGCCCCGCGGGCACCACCCGCATGGACACACCAGGGGCGATGGCGCGGGTTTGCCCCCATCGCACGGGCTCGGCGCGGGTGAAGCCCAGCGTCCGGGCGCGGCGGGCCATGCCCAAGGTGGGTACGTACAGCGGTGTCGTGTCCTTGGCGGGCAGAGCGCGCAACCCGCGCAGGTCCCAGTGGTTGGTGGCGGGATTGGTGACGACGACGGCGGCGAGCGGGGGCAGCTCGGAGATTCGCAGCCCCAGTGGCTCTCCACGGCGCAACCACCACCGTTCGGTGAACCAGGGGTCGGTGAGGACGGCGTGGCCGTCCAGCTCCAGCAGCACGCAGGAGTTGACCACGCGGGTGACAGCGATCGATGCCTTGATCATGCCGTCAGCGTGCTGGTTAATGTACACATGAAGTCAAGCGAGGAACTGGCCATCGGTGAGCTGGCACAACGGTTCGGATTGGCCACGCATGTCCTCCGGCACTGGGAGAGCATGCGCCTGCTGGAGCCCGCGCGGCGGGCGGGCGGTCAGCGTTCCTACGGGTGGGCGGACCTGGAGCGCGTGGCGCTGATCCTGATGGGCAAGGAAGCCGGTTTCACGCTGGGCGAGTTGCGTGCGCTGCTGTCCACCTCCAGCCCGATGGACCACCGGGACCTGCTGCGCCGTCACGTCGAAGAGCTTGAGCAGCGCATCTCACAGGCGCGAGCGGCCAAGGAGTTGATCGAACACGCGCTCGCCTGCCCGTACAGCTTCGCCGAGTGCCGGCATGCTCGCGACCAGATCGCGGCCCGGATTCCGCCCGCGCCCGATCAGGTCCCGAACGGCACAGTGGTTGGTGACACCGCTGACAGGCGGGACAGCGTCTGACGCCGCCTCAGGCCGCAGGATAGGGCGACGTCCCACATGGCGGCGGTCATCCTGTCGCAGGAGCGGCGCCCTCCCGCAAGCCCAAGAGCGCTGTCGCGGTCGTGCGATCCAGCCTCGTTCCGCGAACCGTCGAAGACGGCCGCTGCGCAGGATGAAAAGCGCTCAATAGTTTCGTCTTCTCAGAAGTGACAATACGCTAACGGGTCTCTGTTTGCCTCGGTCAGGGTTACCTGCTCAGCTTCAAGGCGCATTCGGAAAGACACTCTCCGCCCCGGCGAGAATTAACCGCGAGCCGGACACCTCGGCTTAACGGCAACTTAACGACATAACGTGACGCCCGTCGCCGATTTATGGTTAGACTCGAAACCTGCCGAACAGGAACAGCTCGCTACAGTCGTCCCGAGAGGCTCTCGAATGGACTTCTGCCTGCTGGGGCCGGTTGAGGCCCTCTGCGGTAGCCTGAAAATACCAGTCGGACCACCCAAGCAACAGGCCGTCCTGGCAGCGCTCCTGATCGACGCCGGTCAGGTGGTGACGATGGATGAATTGATAGACCGGGTATGGAACGGCACCCCTCCCGACAAGGCGCGAGCGAATATTTACGCCTACGTCACACAATTGAGAAGAGTTATCCACGAAGCGTCGGACGGACAGCCGGGACCGCTCGCCCGGGTGGGCGGCGGATATCTGCTCGACGTGGATCCCCATCGGGTCGACGTCCATCGATTCCTGCTGCTGGCGGCCGAACGCGTGCCGTCCGAGAGTGACACGGACGTGGTCCGGCGGCTGAGGTCGTGCCTGGACCTCTGGCGCGGGCGCCCGCTCGGCGGCCTCGACGGCGACTGGGCGTGCCGTGTGCGCGCCTGGCTGGAACATCAGCAAAGCCAGGCCGTCGTCATGCTGGCCGAGGCCCACCTGCGCCTGGGTGAGGCCCAGGAGGCGGTCCGGGTGCTCAACCGGGCGAGCCTGGCTCATCCCCTGAACGAGCGCCTGGCGGCCGAGTTGATCCACGCGCATCTCGCGGCCGGGCAGCGCGTCGAGGCGCTGCGGACCTACACCGCGACCCGGCAGCGCCTGGTCCGCGAACTCGGCGTCGAGCCGGGGACGGAGCTGCGCCGCCTGCACCAGACCGTGCTGGCGGAACAGACTCCCACCAGGGCCGGCACGATGCCGCTTGCGCGCCCGCGGCACGGACATGCGCTGGCGTGCAGCGCCCGGAAGTGACTCGCTCTCTCTTGATCTTCAATGCGTGATGTCGAAGTCGGAGCGCTTCGGCGCCGGCTCGGCTTCGCCGGCCGCCCGGGCCTGGCCCACCCATGAGCGCGGCGTCTCCCGGCTGATGTCCAGATTCCGGGCCATCGAGGCGATCGTCCGGATGGAGGCGGGGGCGTTCTCGCGGCCGTTCTCGGCCCGCGTACGCGCCTGACCTGGAGACCAAGATTGCCTCAAGGTTCCCATCCAGCAGGATCACCCAGGATGGCTGACTGCACCGACGGTCCAGCCCACTATCTGCCAGGTAGGCGATATGTCCGCTTCCTTAGATGACGCTGCCGATAACCTTTTGTCGTCCCGTGATCTGGTCATAGGGGTGACGCCCTTCGAACGACCCGACGTCCGCCTCGCCGCGGCTGTTTGCGCGGCGGGCGCGCTGGGCGTCGTCGACATCACGTGCGGCGGCCCCGCGGCGGTCGAGGCCCTCGGCCTGATGCGCCGCTGGGACGTCAGTCCCCGCGCCGTCCGTCTGGCCCGGGGCGACGTGCGCGCATGGGACGCCCTGTTACAGGTGCTGGCGGGCGCAGACGGCGGTGACCCGCCGGACCTTCACGTGCTGGATACAGTCCTGCTCGGCGCGGACGTGCGGTGGACGCGCGACGAGGTGACCGGCACCCGGCGGGTGCTGGCGGAGGTGACGTCCGTCCACGAAGCCCGGTGCGCGCTCGACGCGGGTGCGGACGGACTGGTCGCCCGCGGCAATGAGGCCGGCGGCCGGGTCGGCGAGCTGAGCACCTTCGTGCTGCTGCAGCAGTTGCTGTCCGACTCCGCGCTCGCCGGGGTGCCGGTTTGGGCCTGGGGCGGGGTGGCGCCCAGCACGGCGGCGGCCTGCGTGACGGGCGGGGCCACCGGCGTCGTCCTCGACGTCCAGCTCGCACTCACCACGCAGGCAAGGACGGCGCCTGCCGCCGTACGCGCCCTGCGAGGGGCGGACGGCACCGAGACGGTCCTGCTGGGGGGCCACCGGGTCTTGCCCGCGACGGCCCGGCCCGGCGCGCCGCTGGAGGAGCTGTCCACGGCCCAGGTGGTGGAGCGCCTCGTCTCCGGCGACCCGGCGACGGCGCTGTTGCCGGTGGGCCAGGACGCCTACCTCGCCAGGCCGGCGGGTGCGGACGTCGCGGCCGTGGTCGCGGGGATCCGCGCCGGTGTCCGTGCGGCCTGGCCGGCTGCCGAGACGGAGACGGAGGACCGGCCCGAGCGGGCCCTGCCGGTCGCGCAGGGGCCGATGACCCGCGTGAGCGACGTCCCCGAGTTCGCCCTCGCCGTCGCGGAGGAGGGCGGACTGCCCTTCGTGGCCCTCGCTCTGGCGCCCCAGGAACGGGCGCGCGAGCTGCTGACCCGCACCCGCGACCTGCTCGCCGGGCGGCCGTGGGGGGTGGGCATCCTCGGGTTCGTCCCGGAGGACCTGCGAGCTCAGCAGATGGCCGTCATCGCCGAGGTCCGCCCGACGCACGCCATCGTCGCGGGCGGCCGGCCCGCCCACGCCGCGACGCTGGAGGCGGCCGGTGTCACCACCTACCTGCACGTCCCGTCGCCGGTGCTGCTCGACCAGTACCTGCGCGCGGGGGTGCGCCGGTTCGTGTTCGAGGGGGCCGAGTGCGGCGGCCACGTCGGCCCGCGCAACGCGTTCCCGCTGTGGCAGGCCCAGCTCACGGTCCTCGAGGAGTACCTGCGGGAGCAGCCCGACGCCGCCGCCGAGCTGGCCGTCTACTTCGCGGGGGGTGTGCACGACGCGCGCTCGGCGGCCATGGTCCGGGCCATGGTCCGGCCTTTGACCCGGCGCGGCGTGCATGCCGGCGTCCTCATGGGCACCGCGTACCTGCTGACCCAGGAGGCCGTTGAGACCGGGGCCGTCACGCCGGTGTTCCAGCAGGCGGTGCTGAAAGCCGGCGGCACCGAGCTGCTGGAGACCGCGCCGGGGCACGCCGTCCGCGCTGTCACCTCGCCCTTCACGGAGGAGTTCGAGCGGGTGCGGGCCCTCCGGCGCTCGGAGGGGGCCGGGCCCCGGCAGGTCTGGGCCGAGTTGGAGGACCTCAACATCGGCCGGCTCCGCATCGCGGCCAAGGCGCTGGAGCGTACGCCGGACGGGGTCAAGCCGGTCGCGGAGGCGCGCCAGCGCGCCGAGGGGCTGTTCATGGCCGGGCAGGTGGCGGTGCTGCGCTCCGAGCGGTGCACGATCGCGCAGCTGCACGAGGCCGTCACCGCGGGCGCTGAGCGGTTCGCCCGCGAGCGCGCCCGCACCGCGGCCGGCACCGCGACGGCGCCGGCCGCCGGGGCCCTCACCGTGCGCGAGCGGGAGGTGCCGCTCACCGAGCGGGACATCGCGATCGTGGGGATGGCCTGCCTCTTCCCGCAGGCGGACGGCCTGCGGACGTACTGGTCCAACATCCTCAACGGAACGGACGCCGTCACCGAGGTGCCGCGCGATCGCTGGGACCCGGAGGTGTACTTCGACCCGGACGTGCGCGACGGCAGCAAGGCGGTGTCGAAATGGGGCGGGTTCCTGCCGCCGGTGCCGTTCGACGCGCTGCGCTACGGCATCCCGCCGGCGTCGCTCGCCAGCATCGAACCCGTGCAACTCCTCGCGCTGGAGGTCGCCGCGCGGGCCCTGCGCGACGCCTTCGGCGAACGGCCGTTCGCCCGCGAGCGCACGTCGGTCATCTTCGGCGCCGAAGCCGGCAGCGACCTGGCGAACGCCGCGCTGCTGCGCTCGACGCTGCCCGGCTACTTCGGCCGGGTGCCGGACGCCCTCGACGACCAGCTGCCCCGGCTGACGACGGACTCGTTCCCGGGCATGCTCGCCAACGTCATCGCCGGCCGGATCGCCAACCGGCTGGACCTCGGCGGCACGAACTACATTGTGGACGCCGCGTGCGCCTCGTCGCTCGCGGCCCTGGACATCGCACGCAAGGAGCTCCTCGCCGGCACGAGCGACGTGGTCATCTGCGGCGGCGCCGACCTGCACAACGGCATCGGGGACTACCTGCTCTTCTCCTCGGTGCAGGCGCTCTCGCCGAGCGGCCGGTCCCGGCCCTTCGACCATCACGCCGACGGCATCGGGCTCGGCGAGGGTGTCGCATGCCTGGTGCTCAAGCGGCTGGCCGACGCGCAGCGGGACGGCGACCGGATCTACGCCGTCATCAAGGGCATCGGCGCGGCCAGCGACGGCAAGTCGCTCGGACTCACCGCGCCGCGCCTGGAGGGACAGCGATCCGCGCTGGAGCGCGCCTACGCGGACGCGGGCCTGTCACCCGCCGCGGTCACGCTCGTCGAGGCCCACGGCACCGGGACGGTCGTCGGCGACCGGACCGAGCTGCGCTCGCTGACCGAGGTGTTCTCCGAGGCCGGGGCCGACCCCGGAGCCTGCACACTCGGCTCGGTCAAATCGCAGATCGGGCATACCAAGTGCGCCGCGGGCCTGGCCGGCATGGTCAAGACGGCGATGGCCCTGCACACCGGTGTCCTGCCGCCGACCGCCAACATCGACCGGCCGAACCCGGCCTGGGACGCGGGGAGCAGTCCGTTCGCCTTCGGGGACCGGCCCCGGCCCTGGCACGTGCCGCACGGGCGGCGGGTGGCCGGCGTCAGCGCCTTCGGCTTCGGCGGCACGAACTTTCACGCGGTGCTGGCCGACGCGCCGGAGGCCGTCCCGGCGGCGACGGGGCTGTGGAAGTGGCCGGCCGAACTGGTGGTCGTCCCGGCAGGGGACCGGGCGGGCCTGATGCGCGCACTCGATCGGGTCGCTGCCCTGCTCGCCGCGAACGATCGCGCCGAC
The DNA here is from genome assembly GCF_040802045.1 of Microbispora sp. NPDC049125. Taxonomy (NCBI): domain Bacteria; kingdom Bacillati; phylum Actinomycetota; class Actinomycetes; order Streptosporangiales; family Streptosporangiaceae; genus Microbispora; species Microbispora sp. NPDC049125. The sequence goes on from NZ_JBEZDW010000005.1 coordinate 24,618, forward strand.
CGGCCGCGGCCGCTGCGGGACGTCGCGGCGACCGTGGCGTCGTGGGGGCTGACCGGCAGCGGCGCCACGACCGCGTTCGTCGCCGCCGACCTGGACGAGCTTGCCGCGCAGGTGGAGGCCGTCCGGCGCGAGCGGCAGCCGCTCCCCGCCGGTGTCGTCACCGCCCCGCCGGGCTCCTCCGCCGACCCCGCGAGCGTGGCGTTCCTCTTCCCCGGCCAGGGCAGCCAGTCGCCGGGCATGTTCGCGGAGCTGCTCTGCGCCTTCCCCGACCTGCAGCATCACCTGCACGACGCCTCGCCCTGGGCGTTGCCGATGTGCCCGCCCCGCGACTTCGACGAGGAGTCCGCGGCGGCGGCCGCCGCCGCGCTCACCGACACCCGGGCGGCGCAGGCGGCCCTCGGGGTGACCGCGCTCGTCGGCCGGGATCTGCTCGCCCGGCTGGGCGTGCGGCCGGCCTTCGCCGCGGGGCACAGCTTCGGCGAGCTTGCCGCCCTGTGCGCGGCCGGCGCGCTCGACGCCGCGACGTTCCTCGCGCTGAGCGTGGCCCGGGGGCAGGTCGTCGCCGCGGCCGCCGGGGAGGCGGCCGGGAGTATGGCGGCGGTGAGCCTCGGCGAAGACGCGGTTCGCGCCGTCCTGCGGGCCGGCGGCTTGGACGACCGCGTCGTCGCGGCCAACGTCAACACCCCCAGGCAGACGGTGGTCTCCGGGCCGGTCGACGCGGTGGATGCGGCGGTGGCGCTGTTCCGCGAACAGGGCCACCAGGCTCGCCGCCTCGCGGTGTCGTGCGCCTTCCACAGCCCTGCGGTGGCCTCCGCCGGGTCGGCGTTCGCGGCCGAGCTCGAGCGGCGGCCCGTCGGTGTCCCGGCGATCCCCGTCTTCGCCGACCGCACCGCGCAGCCGTACGCCGCCGACTCCGACCAGGTGCGTGCCGAACTCGCCGCGCAGATCGCGGCGCCGGTGCGCTTCGTGGACGTCGTCGAGTCGATGTACGCGGCCGGCGCCCGGGTGTTCGTGGAGATCGGGCCCGGCAGCGTCCTCAGCAACTTCACCGGCACGATCCTCGGAGACCGCCCGCATCTTTCCGTGCCGCTGCAGCGGACGGCCACCGGGCGGGGCTCCGGGCTGCGCGGGCTGCTGGAGGCGCTCGCGATCCTCGCCGTCCACGGGATCCCGCTCAGTCTGGATCCGCTGTTCGCCGGGCGCGCCGACGCGATCCGGTCGACCGACGAGCTGCCGTCGCCGCCCGCGTGGCTGGTCGACGGGCATCTCGTGCGCACCGCCGACGGCTCGCCCCTGGTGGGCGGCCTGCGGCCCGTCCGACGTGTCCAGGAGCTGATGATGACGAACGACAACACCGGTCCCGCCGCCGACTCCCGAGACCAGCTCGTCGCGGACTTCCTGCGGGCGAGCCGGGACATGCTCGCCGCGCAGCGCGACGTTCTGCTGACCTACCTCGGCGCCGGTGCCGTGCCCGGGCAGGTGGCGGCGCCCGGCCTCGTCGCGGCGCCCGTGAGCGCGCCGGCGCCGCTGGCCCTGTCCGCGGTCGCCGCCCCCGCACCGGTACCCGTACCCGTGCTGCCTGCGCCTGCGGCGCCGGTGCCGGTGGCGCCGCCGGTCGTGGACGTGGAGACGACGGTGCGGGAGGTGATCAGTGAGCGGACCGGGTACCCGGCGGAGATGATCGAGCCGGACCTGGATCTGGAGGCCGACCTGAGCATCGATTCCATCAAGCGGATGGAGATCGCCGCTCAGCTCGTGCGCCGGGTGGCGCCGGATGCCGCCGCACTGCCGGACGCGAACCTGGAGGACCTGTCCCGGGCCCGGACCGCGGCCGCCATCACCGCCTGGCTCACCGACCGGGTGGCCGCGGCCCCCGCACCGGTACCGGTACCCGTGCTGCCTGCGCCTGTGGCGCCGGTGCCGGTGGCGCCGCCGGTCGTGGACGTGGGGACGACGGTGCGGGAGGTGATCAGTGAGCGGACCGGGTACCCGGCGGAGATGATCGAGCCGGACCTGGATCTGGAGGCCGACCTGAGCATCGATTCCATCAAGCGGATGGAGATCGCCGCTCAGCTCGTGCGCCGGGTGGCGCCGGATGCCGCCGCGCTGCCGGACGCGAACCTGGAGGACCTGTCCCGGGCCCGGACCGCGGCCGCCATCACCGCCTGGCTCACCGCGCACCTGATGCCCGCCCCGCCGCCGGTCGCAGCGGCACCGGAAGCATCAGCGGCACCGGCGGCAGCGGCGGTACCGGAAGCATCAGCGGCACCGGCGGCAGCGGCGGTACCGGCCGCACCTCCCGGCGAGCGGCCCGACCGGTACGTATGGCGCGAGGTCGACGCCCCGCCCGTGCCCGCGGATGACGCCCGCACTCGGCTGCAGGGCGACCGCGTGCTGCTGCTCGCCGAGGCCGGCGAAGACGTGGACGGCCTGGCCGGCGTCCTGCGGGAGGCGGGCATGGAGGTGGTGCCCGGCGGCGTCCCGTCCGCCGGTGCCACCGCCGCCGAGCGGGTCGAGCAGGGCGACCATGTCGTGCTGCTCGTCCCGGAGTCGCCGGCCGTGCTGCTGCCCGAGGTGTTCCCGCTGGTGCAGGCCGTGCTGACGGTGGGCGTCCGGACACTGGTGCTGGTCGCGCGGCGCGCGCCGGGCGCCGCGCTGCTCGACCGGGACGCGGCGGCCGAGGGGCTGCGCGGCCTGGTCCGGACAGCGGCGCGGGAGTTCCCCGAGGTCAACATCACCTTGGTGGAGACCGGCGACTGGGAGCCCGCGGCACTCGGCGAGGCCCTGCTGGAGGAGCTGGCGACCCACGACCGGCAGCCGGTGATCCTGCGCCAGGACGGCCGGCGGCTGCGCCTGGGCACTCAGCGGGCGGGCCTCGGCGCCCTGGCCGCCGCCGGCGCCGGTCCGCTGGACGACGGTACGGCGGAGTGCCGCGCGCTCGGGCTCGGCCCGGAGTCGGTGCTCCTCGTCGTCGGCGGTGCCCGCGGCATCACCGCTCGGGTGGCGGCGCTGCTGGCGTCCGCCTCGCGCGGCACGGTGATCCTCGCCGGACGAACGCCGCTGCCGGACACGCCCGAGGAGCCCTGGACGGCGGCGGCCTCCGGCCTGGAGGAGTTGCGTGCCGCGTTCGTGAGCCGGGGTCACCTGCCGATCCGGACGATGGAGCGCGCCATCCGCGAGATCCTCGCCCAGCGCGAAATCATCGACACCTTGCGCGGCATCGAGCGCACGGGAGGGCGGGCTGAGTACGTCACCCTCGACGTCCTCGACGATTCGGCGGTGCACCAGGTCGTCAAGGAGGCCTACGAGCGCCACGGACGCCTGGACGGCATCGTCTACGGCGCCGGAGTCACCGTTGACCAGCTCGTCTCCCGTACGTCGATGGAGTCGTTCCGGCTCGTCTACGACACCAAGGTGCAGGGTGCCAAGGCGGTCGTGGACGCCGCCGCCCAGCTGCCCGCACCGCCGCGCTTCGTGGTGTTCTTCGGCAGCGTGACGACGGTGATCGGCAGCCGGGGCCAGGTCGGGTACGCCGCCGCGAACGACGTGCTGGAGACCGTCGGGCAGGACTGGGCGGCCCGTACCGGCACTCGCGCGGTGACCGTCCACTGGGGGCCGTGGGCCCCGGTGGGGATGCACGCCGGCATGGTGTCGCCCGAGCTCCAGCGCGACTTCCTGCGGCGCGACCTGGCGCTCATCGACCCCGACGAGGGGCCGATGTGCCTGCTCCGCGAGCTGGCCTGGGGTCCGGCCGACGGGGCCGGGACGGTCATCTACGCGCCGTCCGGATGGCTGGAGCCGTGACCGGGACACCGCCGGTCGCCATCGTCGGGATGGCCGTGCTGCTGCCCGGCGCGCCGGACCTGGCGACGTACCGGCGCAACCTGGAGCTGGGGTTCGACGCCATCACCAACGTGCCGGCCCACCGCTGGGACCCGTGGTTCTTCACGGGGATCGGGCAGGAGGGCGGGGTTCCGGTCGACCGGGTGTACTGCCGGCGCGGCGGGTTCGTCGACGGCCTGGCCGCCGTCCCCGTCACCCGGTACGGCATCCCGCCGACCGCGGTCGAGGGCACCGAGCCCGACCAGCTCATCGCGCTGCACGTCGCGGCCCAGGCGCTGGACGACGCGGGCGGCCGGGACCGGCTGCCCGACCCGGAGCGGATCGGGGTCATCCTCGGCCGCGGCGGCTACGTCACGCCCGCCGCCATCCGGTTCAGCGAGCGCGTGCGCGGTTCGAACCAGCTCGTGCAGACCCTGCGGGAGATGCTGCCGGAGCTGCCGCAGGACGCGCTCGACGAGATCCGGCACGCCTACCACCGGGCTCTCGGCGCCTACTCTCCGGAGAACGCCATCGGCCTGGTCTCCAACCTCGCGGCATCGCGGCTGGCGAACCGGCTCGACCTGCGCGGTCCCGCCTACACCGTGGACGGCGCGTGCGCGTCGTCCCTGCTCGCCGTCGACCAGGCCGTCTCTCTGCTGCATGCCGGGCGCTGTGACCTGGTGCTGGCCGGCGGCGTGCACCACTGCCACGACATCTCGTTCTGGAGCGTCTTCAGCCAGATGCGGGCGCTGTCGGCGAACCAGCAGATCCGGCCGTACGACCGGCGTGCCGACGGCACGCTCATCGGCGAGGGCACCGGCATCGTCGTACTCAAACGGCTGGACGACGCCGAGCGGGACGGCGACCGGGTGTACGCCGTCATCCGCGGCGTCGGCGTCGGCAGCGACGGGCGCAGCACAAGCCTGATGAATCCCGACCCCACCGGCCAGGCCCGCGCCGTCCGGCAGGCGTGGCGGGCCACCGGCCTGGACCCCACCGCGCCACATGCCGTCGGCATGGTCGAGGGGCACGGCACGGCCACCGCCGCGGGCGACCTCGCCGAGATCCGGACCATGCTCGACGTCTTCGGGGCGGAGGGGACGCCGATCGTCCTGGGCTCGGTCAAGTCGATGATCGGCCACACCATGCCTGCGGCCGGGGTCGCCGGGCTCGTCAAGGCCGCCCTCGCCGTGTACCACGGGGTGCTGCCGCCGACCCTGCACTGCGAGGAGCCGCACCCGGCGCTCGCCGGCACCCGGTTCGAGCCGATCGGCCGCCCCCGCCCGTGGCCCGAGCCCGAAGGCGGCAGTGCGCCGGTGCTACGGCGGGCCGCCGTCAACGCCTTCGGCTTCGGCGGCATCAACGCGCACGTCGTCCTGGAGCAGGCGCCGGCCGTGACGGCGGCCGCACAGCCGTCGGCCGCACCGGCACTGCAGGTGCGTGGTCCCTTGACCGAGGACGTGTTGCGGCTCGCCGCGGACGACGTCGGCGACCTCGCGGCGGCGCTCACCGGGGCGCAGGACCGCGCGGCCCTCCAGGCCGTGGCCGTCCCGGAGGGGCGGGGCGGCGGAGGGCGCGCCCGCCTCGTCGTGGCCGACCCGACGCCCGCGCGGCTGGCCATGGCCCGGGAGGTCGTGGCCGGCGGCCGGCCGTGGCGCGGCCGGAACGGGATCTGGTTCACCCCGCACGGACTGCTCCACGGCACCGCCGGCGGGCGGGTGGCGTTCGTGTTCCCCGGCCTGGACGTCGATTTCGAGCCCCGGCTGGAGGACGTCTCGGCCTGGCTCGGCCTGCCGCCGCCGGCCACCTCGCGGCAGGACTCCAAGCGGCACGGGCTCAGCGTGCTGCGCGTCGGCGCTCTGCTCGACCGGGCGCTGCGCGCGGCCGGCGTCGTTCCCGACGCGGTCATGGGCTCCAGCGTGGGGGAGTGGAGTGCCCTGCTGAGCGGCGGCGCGCTTCCCGCCTCGACGGAGGACCTGCTGGACGCCGTCGACCTGGACACCGTCGACCTGCCCGACCTGGCCTTCGCCGCTGTCGCGCTGGGCGCGTCGCAGGTCGAGGCCGAGCTGCGGCAGGACGAGGGGATCGTCGTCTCGCACGACAACTCCCCGCAGCGCTGCGTCGTGTGCGGGCCGCCGCTCGCCGTCCGTGGTGTGCTGGAACGTCTCTCGGCGCGCGGCGTCCTCGGCCGGGAGCTGCCCTTCCGCTCCGGGTTCCACACTCCGATGTTCGCCCCCTTCACCGGGCCCTTCCGCCAGTTCATCGATGGCGTCGAGGTGGCGGTCCCGAGTCTGCCGATATGGTCGGCGACGACGGCACGCGCCGAGGGGCCGGACGCCGACGTGCGGGCGATCTTCCTGCGGCACCTGGTGGAGCCGGTGCGGCTGCGGCAGACGCTGGAGGCGATGTACGCGGCCGGGTTCCGGGTGTTCGTGCAGGTGGGTCTGGGCCAGCTGCCGATGATGACGGAGGAGACCCTCGGCGACCGCCATGTGCTGGCGGTCGAGGCGGCGTCTCCGGTGCGCGACGGCATGACCCAGCTGCGGCGGGCCGTGGCGGCCCTGTGGTCCGAGGGCCTGTCGCTCGCCCTGCCGGGGGCACGGGCCGCCGGGCCGCCGGCCCGGACGGCGGCTCGCACGCCGGCGCCGGCGGTGGCGCTCGACCTCGGCACGGCCATGGTCTCGTTCGCGCCGCAGGACCGCCGGGCGATGCGCACCGCGCTCGACCGGGCCCTCGCCGGGCGGCTCGACGGTGCGCCCACGACCACCGCCGTGGGGACGGGCGCCGCCCTCCCGGTGCTGCCGGAGGAGCTCGCCGGGGTGCCGGGCGACAGGCCGGTCGCCGCGGAGTACCGGGCGCTGGTCGCTCAGCTGGCCGAGACCACGCACCTCGTGGCGACGGCCGCGCGCGGCCCCCGGCCCGCGGCCACGGTGGCCCCGGCGCCCACCGCCCCGCCTCCCACGGTGCCTTCAGGCGCCCGCGCCGTGCTGCACGTCGGAACGGACGTCATGCCGTACCTGCTCGACCACTGCTTCGTCCGGCAGCGTCCGGGCTGGCCGGACGAGGCGGACCGCCGCCCGGTGGTGCCGGCCACGACGATCGTCCACCACATGCTCGGGGCCGTGCAGGCCGCCGATCCGTCCCGGGTGGTGGCCGAGCTCGCCGACCTGCGGCTCCTGCGGTGGTTGGTGGCCGCCCCCGCCGTGGACGTGCCGGTGGTCGTCGAGCCGGCGCCCTCGGGGCCGGACGGCGCGTGGCTGGTCACGTTCGGGGACTACAGCGGCGCCGCCGTACGCACCGCTCCCGGCTACCCGGCGCCGCCCGAGCGCTGGCGCCCTGATGCCGCCGAGCGCAGGCCGCCGGACAGCGCCCGGCGGATGTACGAGCGGAGGCTGATGTTCCACGGCCCGGCCTACCAGGGGGTCACCGAGCTGACGGCGATGGGCGAGCGGGACATGCGGGGCGTAATCACCACTCCCGTCGCCCCCGGCGCGCTGCTGGACTGCGCCGGCCAGATCCTGGGCTACTGGATCATCAAGACCTTCACGACCCGCACCCGGGTTCTGCCCGTGCACCTGGACCTGATGCGCCTGTACGGCCCGTTCCCCGAGCCGGGCACCCAGGTCGAATGCCACGTGCGGGTCGCCCGCATCGACGACGACAGCGTCGAGGCGGACATCCAGCTCTGCTACGACGGCCGGGTCTGGGCCGAGCTGCAGGGGTGGCGCAACCGCCGGTTCGACAACCATCCCGAGACGCAGGCCGTCGAGAACTTCCCCGAGTACCGCGCGCTCTCCCGTGAGCAGCCCGGCGGCTGGGTCGCGCTGTTCGAGCGCTGGGGGGACCTCGCCTCCCGTGACCTTGTCATGCACAATCACCTGGGCGCCGCCGAGCGGGCCGAATTCGAGGCCTGCCCGCCGCGCGGCCGGCGGCACTGGCTGCTGGGGCGCATCAGCGTGAAGGACGCCGTCCGCACCGAGATCTGGCGGGACGGCCTGGTGCCGGTGTTTCCCGCCGAGGTCCGGGTGCTCGACGGAGCCGGCGGGCCGGTCGTGCACGGGCTCCACGGGCGTTCGCTGCCGCCGGTGACGGTCGCGGCCGCGCAGTGCCGCGAGCTGGGCGTGGCCCTGGTCCGGCTCGCGGGCGAGCCCGGCCCGACCCCGCGGATCGCGGTGGTCGAGGTCCCCGAGGACGGTGCCGCGCCTCCGGCCGCCTCCGCGGACCCGGCGGCGCAGCTGCCTGACGCGGCGTCGGCCGTGCTGCCGACCTCAGCGCTGCGCGCCGCCGCCTTTCAGGTGGCCCGGGACGTCGCGGCGGTTCCGGCCCCGAAGCTTGCCGGCTGCCGTGTGGACGGCGGAACCGTCGTCCTCGTGCTGTCGCCGGACGGCCCGGGCGGGCCCGGCCCGGCCGTCGAGGTCGCTGTACGCCCGATCAGGAATCCGGACGACCTGCCATCCCGGCAGTACCTGGTCGGCTGGACGCCGGAGCGGCGGCCGTGAGGGCCGACAGGGTGCCGGTGAAAGCGCCGACCGCCAGGTCGGCGAGGGTGTCCGGCCCGACGTGCGCGCGCTGCTCGTCCGGCAGGTCCAGCCACAGGGCGATCGCGGCGTCCACGTACCCCAGGTATCCCCGGATGCCGACGATCAGCGTGGTCCGGGTCGCGTCGTCCAACGGCGGCATGTCCGCGGCGACGTCGGCGAGGATCCGGTCGGCCACCTGCCGCCGGAGGGTCTCGACGAGGGCGGCGGCTTCGGGTATCGCGCTCTCGCCGCTCCCGCGCAGCAACGACAGGAAGCCGGCGCGATGCTCGCGCGCGTACTCCGCGTAGAAGCGCACCGAGGCTCGCAGCCGGTCCAGCGACGGCGGCCCCGGCACGTCCCGCAGGCCCTCGGTGATGCTGGTGACGGCGGTCTGCAGCACCTCCAGGTACAGCGACCGCTTGGTGCCGTAATAAAAGACGATCAGTGGCGGCGAGACGCCCGCGGCCTCGGCGATGTCGCTTATCGAGACGGCGGCGTAGGGACGGCAGCTGAACATCTCGCGTGCCACCCGGAGGATGGCGGCACGTCGCTCGTCGTGGGCCAGCCGCCGTCGTCCCGCCACCCGGCCACGCTACACCGCGTCACGTCAGTGCTGCCCGGCAGGAGTCACGCTAGGCTTGCTGAACGAGCATTCAATACGGGAGCGATGATTCGATGAACACCTGGGCGGACCACGTCATCTGGTGGCAGCTGCACCCGATCAGCTTCGTCGGGGCCGAACCCGCCGCCCTGTCCCCCGGCAGTGAGCCGGTGCACCGGCTCGGTCACCTGCAGGGGTGGCTGGACTACCTGGTCGAGCTGGGGTGCAACGGCCTGGCCCTCGGGCCGATCTTCGCCAGCGAGACGCACGGCTACGACACCGTGGACCACTACCGGATCGACCCGCGGCTCGGCGAAGAGGACGACCTGGTCCGGCTCATCGACGACTGCCACCGGCGAGGCGTCAAGGTCCTGCTCGACGGGGTGTTCAACCATGTGGGCCGGGGCTTCGCGCCCTTCCAGGACGTGCTGGCGAGACGCCGGGAGTCGCCGTACGCGTCGTGGTTCCGGCTGGACTTCGACGCGGACGGGCCGGACGGCTTCGGCTACACCGACTTCGAGGGTCACCGCCACCTCGTGGCGCTCAACCACGCCGAGCCGCAGGTGGCCGACTACGTCACCGCGGTCGCGCGCCACTGGCTGGACCGCGGGGCCGACGGCTGGCGATTGGACGCGGCCTACGCCGTTCCGGTGGAGTTCTGGCACGCGGTGACGTCGCAGGTGCGGCGCACACACCCGCATGCCTGGTTCCTCGGCGAGGTCATCCACGGCGACTACGCCCGCTTCGTCACCGAGGGCGGCCTGGATTCGGTTACCCAGTACGAGCTGTGGAAAGCGATCTGGAGCAGCCTGAACGACCGTAACTTCTTCGAGCTGTCGTGGGCGCTGGACCGGCACGAGGACTTCGCCGAGAACTACCGGCCGCTCACCTTCGTGGGCAACCACGACGTCACCCGGCTGGCCAGCAAGCTGGACGACGAGCGGCACCTGGCCCACGCGCTCGCCGTCCTGTTCACCGTCTCGGGCCTCCCGAGCGTCTACGCCGGTGACGAGCAGGGCTTCCGCGGCGTCAAGTACGAACGGGCCGACGGCGACGCGGAGATCCGGCCGGCGTTCCCCGGCACGCCGGCCGCGCTCGCCCCGTACGGCTGGCCGGTGTACCGCCTCCACCAGGACCTCATCGGCCTGCGCCGGCGCCACCCGTGGCTGGTGCGGGCACGGGTCAAAGTGGTCCACCTCGACAACACGGCCTTCGCCTACCACCTGGTCAACCCCGACGGCGGTCCCGGCCTGGTGGTGGTGCTCAACGTCTCCGACCACCCCTTCACGCTCCCGTCGGTCTCCGGCTCGGCCCGGCGGCGCCTTCTGGGCAGCGCGGACTCCGGCGCACCGGAGGACGTCGGCCCGCACGGATGGGCCGTGCTCGAGGTGTCGGCGTGACCGGCCCCGGCCGGGTCGCGGGCCCCCGGAGCGAGATCACGGGCGAAGCGGGCACCACCCGGCACGAGCGCCTGGTGCTCACCACACTGTGCCTCGGGATGTTCATGGCGATGCTCGACAACGTCGTCGTGTCGAACGCGCTGCCCCGCATCGACGCCGAGTTGCACACGGGCATCGTCGGCATGCAGTGGGTCGTCGAGGGTTACAGCCTCTGTTTCGCAGGCCTGCTGTTCGTCGGCGGCTCGCTCGGGGACCGTTGGGGCCGGCGGCGGCTGTACCTCGGCGGCCTCGCGCTGTTCACCCTGGGGTCGGCGCTGACGGCGCTCGCCGGCACCCTTGAGGCGCTCGTCGCGGGCCGGGTCGTGCAGGGGGTCGGCGCCGCCGCACTCATCCCGCAGTCCCTCGCCGTGCTCCGTGTCACCTATCCGGACCTGGCGCGGCAGGCACGGGCCTTCGCTGTCTGGAGCAGTGTCTCGGCCCTGGGGCTCGCCCTCGGGCCGGCGATCGGCGGCCCGCTCGTCGAAGCGTTCGGCTGGCCGAGCGCGTTCTGGATCAATGTCCCGATCGGTCTCGTCGCGCTCGCGATCGGCTTCCGGGCGATCCCCGAGACGCGCGGGCAGGGCGCCCAGCCGTCGGCGTGGGCGCAGGGGGCGCTGGCGGTCGCGGTGGCGGCGAGTGTGTACGCCCTCGTGGAGGCGCCCGTTCGAGGCTGGACCTCCGCCAACGTTCTCGGCGGGGCGGCGCTGCTGGCCGTCGCCGCGGTGACGGCCGTCGCCGCCGAGCGGAGGGCGTCCGTGCCCGCCGTCGACCGAAGCCTTCTGCGTGACCGGGTCGTCCTCGGGGCCGTGCTCGCGGGGTTCGTCGTGACGTTCGGAATGTTCGGGGTCCTGACGTTCCTCGGAGTGTTCATGCAGGACGTGCTGAAGTGGTCGCCGACCGGTGCGGGCATCGCGTCCCTGCCGTCGACGGTCCTCATCATCGTCATGTCCCCGATCGCGAGCCGGCTGACGCTGCGGTTCGGACCTCGCCGCCCGCTCATCGCCGGCCTGCTCTGTTGCGCGGCGGGGCTGGCGTTCCTCTCGCTCTTCGGGACCGACGCCGATTACTTGCAGTACTGCTGGGCGCTGCCGCTCCTGGGCATCGGCATGGGCCTGTGCTACACGCCGGTGACGATCACCGTCATGACCCGGGTGCCGCTGGAACGGGCGGGCAACGCGTCGGCAGTGACGAACGTCAGCCGCGAGCTCGGCGGTGTGGCCGGCATCGCGGTGATGGGACTGCTGATCACGACCCGGCTGCGGTCGTCGCTGGATGACCGGCTGGCTCACGCCGGCGCCCCCGGCGGCGTCGTGGAACAGGTGCGCAGGGCCGTCACCACTGGAGGCGGCCAAGGGCTGGCGCCGTCCGGGTCCGTGCCGCCGGGTATCGGGGACGCCGTCGCCCATGCCTTCGTGGACGGGCTGCACCTGGCCCTCTGGTGCGCGGCCGCATTCATGATCGCCGGCGGTGTCGTCATCGCCCGGCTGACCCGGCCGGGCTCATGACGGCCGCCGTCATCAGCTCGATGAAGCGATTCACAATAAATCTAGTGGCGCGGTGTTGGCTGCCCGCATGGCATTCGAAGAGACCGATGTGGTCGTCATCGGGTCGGGTATGGGCGGGCTCGCGGCGGCCCGGATGCTCGCGCAGTTCGGCGGCAAACGGGTTCTCGTCCTGGAGCAGCACTACACGCTCGGTGGGATGACGCACGAGTTCTCCCGCGAGGACAGGTACCGGTTCGGCACCGGCGTGCACTACATCAGCGCGAACGCCGGTCCCTTCCTGAACTTCATGACCGATGGGCGGGTACAGCTGCAGCCGCTCCCCGACGACTACGACGTGCTGCACTTTCCCGGGTTCGACTTCGCGGTGCCCGCGACCCGGGCGAAGTTCCGGGCACGGCTGGCCGAACAGTTCCCGGACGAGGCCGAGGCGATCGACCGCTACTTCCGCAAGACGCGCCGGGCCATGGCCGGACTCGCCGCGCGCAACGTCCTGTCGTCGCTGCCCGCGCCGGTGCGCGGCATCGGTCTCCCCGTCGTCGAGCGGCTGTTCCCGGCCATGTATCGCTCGCTGCGCGACGAGGTTCATCGCAGCGTCGCCGATCCGAGGCTCCGGGCGATCCTCCAGGCGCGATGGGGCCTGTACGGGACACCACCGGCAAGAAGCGCGTTCGGCTATCACGCCGCCGTCCCGACGACCTTCTTCATGGACGGAACCGCCCATCCGGTGGGCGGCCCGAAGGCGATCAACGAGGTCGTCCTGGAGATCCTCGGCGAACACGGCGTCGAACTGCGTGCTCGCCAGCTGGTGGAGCGGATCGTCGTCGAGCGGGGCCGGGTGGCCGGTGTCGACGTCTCCGACACCGCCACCGGGCGCACCTACCGGGTGAAGGCGCCGACGGTCGTCTCGGCGGCGGGTGTACGCAACACCTATGCCCTGCTGGGCCGCTCGGCCGAGGTGGCGGACCTGCCGGCGGAACCGTCGGCCGTCATGCTCTTCCTCGGTCTCGAGAGGTCACCGGCCGCGTTCGGGTTACGCGGTGAGAACCACTGGATCATGCCCGACCTGGACGGTTCCCCGCACGGCACGCTCTACGTCTCGTTCGCGTCCCTGAACAACCCCGCCGCCCGGTTCCACACCGTCGAGGTCCTGGAGCTCGTCGATCCCGCCACGTTCGACCCGTGGCGAGATCGGCCCGAGGAATACCGGAAGCTCAAGGAGGAGTGGACCGAGCGCATGCTGGGCCGGCTGGAGGAGCGATGGCCCGGTTTCCGGGAGACCGTCGCGTTCGCCGAGCTGGCGACACCGTTGACGTTCGAGAACTACCAGCACAGCGTCCGCGGCTCGTTCTACGGTCTCGCGGCGACCCCGGAACGGCTGCGCTCCCGGCTCGCGGGTACGCGTACCCCGGTGAAGGGCCTGGTGGTGGCCGGGCAGGACGCCTGGGGGTCCGGCGTCGTCGGCGCCCTCGCCGGCGGCCTGATGGCGGCCAACGCGGTGCTGCGGCCACGGCAGGTCGGGGCGATGTGGCGGGCCGTGCGCGGCCCGGTCGCCCGGCGTCCGGGGAGCTGGCGTGGTTACCTGCGGGTCTCCGCGGTCGAACAGCTGACCCCGTCGATCCGCAGGATCCGCCTGGCGCCGCTCGGCACCGGAGCCACGCCGTTCGGGTTCGTCGCGGGGCAGTATCTGAAGGTCGAGCTGCCGGTCGCGGTCGAGCCGATCGAACGCTCCTATTCGATCTCCAGCGGCCCGGACGTCACGGACTTCGTCGAGATCGCCGTGAAGCGGGAGCCGGACGGCCTCGGCTCCACCTTCCTGCACGACGAGTTGCGGGTCGGGCAGGCCCTGCGGGTGAGCGGGCCGTTCGGTGAGTTCACGTGGGTTCCCGGCGGAGACGGCGGAACACTGCTCCTGATCGCCGGCGGTGTCGGTATCACCCCGCTGATGAGCGTCCTGGCCGCCGCGGCCTCCGCCGGGCATCGTGGCCGCGTCGTGCTGCTGGTCGGCTGCCGGGACGAACCGCCGTTCCAGCGCGAGCTGGATGAGTTGCGGGCCGGCCTGCCGGGCCTCGAAGTGGTCGTCTTCCGCACCGGGCCGGGCGGACGGGGCCGGATCGACCTCGACGCGCTGCGTCCGTATGCCGCCGGCGTGGATCGTGTGCACCTGTGCGGACCGGCGCCGATGATGCAGGACGTGCTCGGCTACCTGGCGGAACTCGGCGTGCCGCGGGACATCGTGCGCACCGAGGCGTTCGTGTCGGGCCGCAGCGGCCAGACCCGGCGGGAGCGGGCGCACGCCATCGCGGTCGCGGCCCAGGAGGCCGGCGTCACCGGCTACACGATCGAGATTCCCGGCGGACGGTCCTTCCCGTGCCCGCCGGGGCGGACGGTTCTCGACGCCGCGAACGCCGCCCGCGTCCCGTTCCCGCAGTCCTGCGGTGAGGGCTCCTGCGGCACCTGCCGGGTGCGGGTCCTCAAAGGCGACTTCGAGACGGACACTCGGGGCATGTTCTCCACCGAGGAGCTCGACAAAGGCTGGCGGCTGGCCTGCCAGACCCTGCCCACCGGTGACCTGGTCATCGATCAGTGACAGCCGGGTTCATGAGCGTCAAGAAACCTTCCACATCGCATTCACTGCGCGATCGTACCTTTTCGATAACCGGTTTCCCGGAACGAAGACGTCATGATTGTGAGGCGCAGAAATGCACGAACGCCGTCCCTCGCCCGACATCGATCCCGACCCGATCCGGGCGCACGCCATCCGGCGGCTGCATCTCAAAAGGGGCCTCTGGATTCATGCCCTGATCTACGTGGTGGCCAATGTCATCCAGGTGGTCGTGTGGTTCGCGTACACCTCGGAGCAGTTCTTCTGGCCGCTCTGGTCGATTCTCGGCTGGGGCCTCGGCCTGGTTTTCCACATCTGGGCCGTGTATTCGGGTTCGAGCCTCGACGAAGCTCGCATCGAGCGCGAGGTCAGGCGGATTCACGGCGGTGGAGCGGGGAATTGAGCGCGTCGTTCCTTCTCAGATTCGTCCGTGATCCCATGACCGTCGGCGCGGTGGCGCCCAGTGGCCCGGCCTTGTCCGAGGTCGTCACCGCGCCGGTTCCCCGCACGGGAGCGCCGGTCGTCGTCGAGCTGGGCCCCGGCACCGGGCCGTTCACCGGGGCCATCCAGAAGCGTCTCGCCGGTCGGGGCCGGCACATCGCCGTGGAGCTCAACCCGCGCTTCTCCGACGAGCTGGCCGTCCGCTATCCGGCGGTCGACGTGGTGACGGCGAACGCGGCCGACCTGGGGGAGGTGCTGGCGGCTCGTGAGATCCACCACGCCGAGGTGGTGGTCAGCGGTCTGCCGTGGGCGGCCTTCGCGGAGAGACAGCAGCAGGATGTGCTGTCCGCGGTGGCCGGTGTGCTCCCGCCGCACGGCGTGTTCACCACTTTCGCGTACGTCCACGCCCGGTGGGCGCCGCCTGCCCGGCGGCTGCTGCGCTCTCTGCGTTCGCAGTTCGACGAGGTGGTGATCAGCCGGACCGTCTGGGCCAATGTGCCGCCGGCGCTGGTCTACGTGTGCCGCCGCCCCATCCCGCTCAGTGAGGCGCCTGCCTTGGTGGAGGCTCAGGCGGTCCAGTAGGCGTCAACCACTCCTACGTGACACCTCGGCACGCTCGCCCAGGGATTGACGTGCGGGGGCCACCGGTCCCGCACGTCAACCGAGGGGGAGTGTGAGCGACTCGGGAACTCTTCCTGACGGAGCCAGGTCAGTCGCCGGCGAGCGCCGCGTGAACCGAGGAGACCGCGCTCGCGCCCTCACCGACCGCGGTGGCCACGCGTTTGATCGATCCCGAACGCACGTCGCCCACCGCGAAGACCCGCGGCGCGCTGGTCTGGAACGGCAGCGCCGGCTGGTGATCGGTACGGATGAAGCCGCGCTCGTCCTTGGCCACGCCCGTCAGCCAGGACGACACCGGGTCGGCGCCGATGAAGCAGAACAGCGCCCGGCAGTCGAGCCGGTACCGGGCTCCGCCGGGCCGTTCGACGACGATCGACTCGAGTGCGTCCTCGCCGTCGAGGCCACGTACCGAGGCGCCGGTGTGCAGACGGATCGCGGGATGCATGCGGATCCGGTCGGCCAGGTAGGACGACATCCGGGCGCCGAGGTCGGCGCCACGGATGATCAGGTCGACCGACGCGCCGCGGACGGCAAGGGAAAGTGCGGCCTGTCCGCCCGAGTTCGCGCCGCCGATGACGGCCACCGGCCGGCCCTCGTACCCGCGCACATCCAGGTCGGTCGCCGCGTACCGGATGCAGCCCGCCTTCTCGAACGCCGCCCAGCCGGGGATGTCGAGGCGCCGGTAGTGCGCCCCGGTCGCGGCGATCACCGCGCGCGACTCGATGCGTGAGCCGTCCGCCAGCAGTAACGCCGGCCGGCGTTCATCGGACAGATCGAGACTCGTGACCGCGCACGGCGAGAAGATCCGTACGCCGAACTTGAGTGCCTGGATCATGGCGAGCCGGGTCAGGTTCTCGCCGCTGACGCCCTGCGGGAAGCCGAGGTAGTTCTCGATCCGGGCGCTCTTGGCGGCCTGACCGCCGATTCCGGAACGGTCGAGGAGCACCGTGACCAGGCCCTCGGACGCCGCGTACACGGCCGCGGCCAGTCCCGCCGGGCCACTGCCGACCACGACCAGATCAGCCGGACGTCCATCAGACCGGTAGGAGAGGCCGAGTGCGTCGGCGACCGCGCGCGGCGTCACATTCCGCAGGACCGAGCCGGAGATCACCGCGGCCGGCAGGTCGGCTTCGCCGATCCCCGCCGACCGCATCAGGGTGAGCCCGGATCCCGCTGTCGCGTCGAGCCATGCGTGCGGCAGGAGCAGTTGCGTCACGTAGGTGCGCAGGTCCAGCGCCGCCGCGTCGCCCGCCCGGCCGACGATCTCCAAGGCGTTGCCGGCCGCCGCCCGGATGGTGTCGCGACGCGCCTGGAACGCCTCGATCAGCACGTCGGCGATGTCGACCTGTTCGGCGAGGACCCGGCGCAGCATCGCCGCGCCGACCCGGATGACGGTTCCGGCGGTCACCACCCGGGCCGTCAGGTAGACGTGCTGACCGGTGAGCAGGCTCAGTTCGCCGAGGAAGTCCCCGGGACGCCCCTGGTAGACCCGGTGCTCAGGCTTGAGCGCGGTCGCCTCGCGGACGATGTCCACGGTCGCCGAGCGGAGCAGGAAGAGGTCGTAGGAGTCGTCGCCGGTCGTGTACAGCTCCTGGCCGGCCTCGGCCGGCTCCACGTCGCCGTACGAGGCGAGCCGGCGGAACTGCTCGTCGTCCAGGCGTGGGCCGCCCGGCGGGTTGCCGGTCGGTGCGGGGCCCGCGTTCATGCCGGCTCGGCCACGGGCGCCGCCTTGGTCCGTGCGATCGTCACCACGTAGAGAAGAAGGCCGGTGGCGGTGAGCACGAAGCCCGCCCACACCGTCGACAGCGTGCCCCAGCCCGCGTCGATCACGACCGCCCCGCCGATCGCGCCAAGCGAGTTCGCCAGGTTGAGGGCGGCCAGGTTCAACGCCCCCATCAGCGCCGGCGCGTCCGGGGCGAGGCCGGTGAGCCGGACCTGGATCGTCGGGATGGCGTACATCATCGTGGCGCCGACCCCGAACAGGCACGGGAACAGAACCACAAGATCAGAACCAGCCACGCCGATCAGCACGAGCAACCCCAGGACACCGCCATAGCCGTGAAGCAGGCCCCGGTCCGCATAGCGGTCCGCGACCCGCCCGCCGAGGTAGTTGCCGGCCGCCATGCCCAGGCCGAAGACGGCGAGGGCGATCGGGATGAGCGAGGCGTCGCGGCCGGCGCCGTCGGTGATGAACGGGCCGATGAACGTGTAGACCGCGAAGATGCTGGAGATGCCGAGCGCGGCCACGGTGACCATCAGCCAGACGTTGAACCGGCGCAGCGCGCCCAGCTCACCGGCGATGGAGCCGCCGCGCAGGTCGTCGGTGCGCGGCAGCCACGCGACCAAGGCGGCGCCGGCGGCCAGCCCGATGGCGACGACGGTCCAGTACATGACCCGCCAGCCGGCGTTCTGCCCGATGAGCGTGCCGAGCGGGGAACCGACGATGGTGGCGACCGTGAGGCCGCCCATGACCGTCGCGAACGCCTTGCCGCCGCGGCCCGGGCCGTACACATAGGCGGCCACGACGGCGCCGGCACCGAAGAACGCGCCCTGCACGCATCCGGTGACGAACCGGAAGACCACGAGAAGCTCGATGTTCGGCGCCAGCGCGGAAAGCCCGTTGCCGATCAGGAACAGCGAGATCAGGCCGAGCAGCAGGGTGCGCCGATTGGCCCGGGCGGCGAGCAGGGTGATCGTGGGTGAGCCGATCATCACGCCGAAGGCGTACGCCGTGATCGCATAGGTGGCTACCGGGATCGAGACGTCCAGATCGGCCGAGAAGAGCTGGATGATGCCGTTGCTCCCGAACTCCCCGGTGCCGATCGCGAAGGTCCCGAGTGCCAGCGCGAAGAGGGTCAGCTTCGGATTGCGGATCCGCGACGTGGCGGCGCGGTGCCGGTGCTCCTCGGAGGCGCACTGGCTCTCGAATGCTTGCTGATGCATGGATTCGCATCCTGCCGACATCGAGTTGACGGCTTGTTCCCGTGCCCGGAGTTCGAATTCAGTGCCTGTCCACAACGGGCTCCTAGCGTTCGCCTGGTCAGAGTGCATCGGCTCGCTGACCGATCGACGAGGGAGAAGCACATGTTGCGCACGATCAAGTCCGTGGCGTCACTCGCCACGACCGCGGCTGTCGTCGCGGGCCTGGGTATTGTCGCCATGACCAGTGCGGAGGCGCAGTCGGGCGGACATACGGGAAAGAAGCCGACGATCGTGCTGGTGCACGGCGCGTTCGCCGACAGCAGCGGCTTCAACGAGGTGACCAGGCGGCTGCTCGCCGACGGCTACCCGGTGGTCGCGGCGGCCAACCCGCTTCGAGGGCTTTCCTCCGACGCGGCGCAGGTCAAAGCATTGCTGCAGAGCGTCCAGGGGCCGATCGTGCTGGTCGGGCACTCCTACGGCGGTGCGGTGATCTCGGCGGCCGCCACCGGCAACAGCGAGGTGAAGGCCCTGGTCTACCTGGGCGCGTTCGTGCCGCAGGCGGGCGAGGCTGTGGGGCAGCTCGCCAATCAGTTCCCCGGCAGCACGGTGAACGATTCCCTGAAGCCGGTGCCGCTGCCGGATGGGCATGTCGACCTCTACATCGACCCGAAGGTGTTCCCCGCCCGGTTCGCGGGAGACGTGCCGGCCAAGGAGGCGGCGCTGTACGCGATCACCCAGCGCCCGGCGACCGACGTCGCGCTCGGCGAGCCGGCGTCCGGTCCGCAGGCGTGGGAGACGATTCCGAGTTACGACCTGATCAGCGGCGCCGACAAGATCATTCCTCCGGCGGCGCAGGAGTTCATGGCGAAGCGGGCCGGGGCCAAGGTGCAGGTGGTCAAGGGCGCGTCGCACATGCTGTTCGTGTCGCAGCCGGGCACGACGGTCGCGTTCATCGAGAAAGCGGCCCGCGAGACCGCACGCTGAGCACTCCGGCTGCGACCTGCCGGGGCCGGCTGTACGGACGGACCCCACTCCTGAGCGATACGTAAGCATGGCGAGCACCGGCGGACCTTCGGGGGAACCGCTGTTCGCGCAGGTGGTGCGCGTCGCTCCGGGGTACGGCGGCTACCAGCGCCGGACGGCTCGCGCGATCCCGCTCCGGTCGTGGTGCTGGAGCGCCGGTCGGCTCCGAAAATGTAACGCCTGGACCGGTTGAAGGGGTCTGCCTACCATTGGCCCGTGCGGCTGAACGTCCTCGGGCCCATGGAACTCGTCGTGGCCGGGCGGGCCGTACCGGCCGGACCGCCGAAGGAGCGAGCCCTCCTGGCCCTCCTCGCGATGCACGCCGACCGCGTGCTCCCCGCCGACCTCCTGGCCGACCGGCTGTGGTCCGGCAACCCGCCGGCCAGGGGGAGCATGCACGCGTACGTCTCGAATCTGCGCCGCCGGCTGGAGCCCGACCGGCGGCCGGGCGCGACCCCGACCGTCCTCGTCAGCGCCGCCGACGGGTACGGCCTTATGACCGGCGGGCTCGGCCTCGACACGAGGGACTTCGAGACGCTCGTGTCGGCCGGCTCCGGCCATCTGACCGAAGGACGGCACGAGGGGGCGGCGGCCGCCCTCGGCGAGGCGCTCGACCTGTGGCGGGGTGACCCGTACGCGGACGTGCGCTCCGAGGAGTGGGCACAGCCGGAGATCGGCCGTCTGGAGCAGGTGCGGCTGGACGCGGTGGAAGGGCTGGCCGCGGCCCTGCTGGAGCTGGGCCGTCACACGGACGTGGTGGCGCGGCTGGACCCGTTCGTCCGCGAACACCGCCTGCGAGAGCGTGCCTGGGAGCTGCTGGTGCTTGCCCATTACCGGGCGGGCCGGCAGGCGGCGGCCCTCGAATGCCTGCGCAGGGTGCGGGAGGTGCTGGCCGGGGAGCTGGGCATCGATCCCGGGCCGCGGCTGCGGGAGCTCGAAGGCGCGGTGCTGCGCCAGGACGCCACGCTGCTTCCGCCGGAGAGGCCCGCCGGGCAGCGGCCCTCGGCAGGGACGACGGCAGGGACGACGGCACGCAGGGCTCCCGAGCGCGCGGCGGACCAGCCGGTCTTCGTCGGCCGCGAGAGCGCGCTGGAGTTCCTGAACGAGGCGGCGAAGGCGTCGTCCGCCGCCGGGCAGGTCGTGCTGGTGGACGGCGAGCCGGGCGTCGGCAAGACGAGCCTGCTCAAGCGGTTCCGCGCGAACGCCGACGTGACGGTCGTCTGGGGGGCGAGTCCCGACCATGAGACCGCGCCCGCCCTGTGGCCCTGGGAACGAGTCCTGCGCGACCTCGCCGCCACGGTCCCGGAGGCCGCCCTGCCCGACGAGGTGGGCACGTTCCTGTCGGGCGGGCTGGAGGCGATCCCGGCGTCCGACGCGCAGGGGGCGCGGCTGCGGTTCTTTGAGGCGGTCGGCACGTTCCTGGCCGGCGCCGGCCCGGTGATCGTCGTGCTGGAGGACATCCACGCGGCCGACGACGCGACGCTGCGGCTGCTGGTCCACCTGGCGTCCACCGCCCGGCCGGGCCTGCTGCTGGTGGCGACCTTCCGGCGGCACGAGGCGTCGGCGCTCACCGGCACGCTGTCGGCGCTGTCGCGGCTCGGCGCGCGCAGGCTCGGGCTCGACGGGCTCGCGACCGAGGAGGTCCGCGCGCTCGTGCGGGAGTTGTCCGGCCGCGACCCGGGCAGCCGCAGGGCCGAGGAGCTGCGCGGGCGAACCGCCGGGAACCCGTTCTTCCTCACGGAGCTGGCCCGGGCCGGCGAGGAGCTGCCGCAGGGCGTGCTGGACGTCGTGCGGCACCGGGTGGCGGGCCTGGGGGAGGAGGCGGCCCGCGTGCTGGAGCTCGCCGCCGTGATGGGCGACGAGTTCGAGGCGGGCGTCCTGGCCCAGGTCGCCGGCGGCCCGGTCGGCGATCTGCTGCCGCCGCTCGACGCGGCCCTCGACGCGGGGCTGATCCGGGAGTCGTCGTACCGGCTGGGGGTGTACGAGTTCGCGCACGCCCTGGTGACCGACGCGTTGCTGTCGCGCCGGTCGCGGCTGTGGCGGGCGCGCGTGCACGAGCAGGTCGCGGGCGTCCTCACCCGCGTCCAGGGGGACCGGGACGACCGTGCG
This sequence comes from Microbispora sp. NPDC049125, assembly GCF_040802045.1. Lineage (NCBI taxonomy): Bacteria > Bacillati > Actinomycetota > Actinomycetes > Streptosporangiales > Streptosporangiaceae > Microbispora > Microbispora sp. NPDC049125. The sequence continues at coordinate 46,223 of NZ_JBEZDW010000005.1, forward strand.
GCGGTGATCGCGCGGCACTGGCTGGCGGCGGCGGAGCTGGGCGCGGAGCCCGCCCGCATGGCGATGGACTACTCCGCCCGCGCAGCGCGGGCGGCGTTGCGGCGGCACGCGCCCGACGACGCGGCCACCTCGTGGCAGGAGGCGCTGGCGGCGGCCGAGTCGGCCGGGGCGGGCGAGGCCGAGCGGTTCGAGCTCGCCGTCGGGCTGGCGGAGAGCCGCTACGCCGCCGGGCGGTTCGACGAGGGCTACGAGGCGGTCGAGCAGGCGCTCGCCATGGCCGGCGCCGACCTGGACAAGGCCGCCAGGGCCGCCGACATCGCGATGGGACACGGCGTCTGGGTGCCCTTCCGGCCCGGCCTTGAGGTGGCCGCCCTGCGGGACTCGATGGACCGGGCCGTGCGAGAGCTGCCGCCGTCCACGACGGCCTGGGCGACGGCACAGGCCGTACGGGCCGTCGTGCTCGCCCAGACCGGTCGCGAGGACGAGGTCGGCCCGGTTTCGTCGCAGGCCGTGGCTGCGGCCGAGCGCCTGCGTGACCCCGCCCTGCTGCGGCGCGTGCTCCACCTGCGGCTGCTCGCCATGCAGGGACAGGACTTCATCGAGCAGCGCGCCGAGACCGCGCGGCGCCTGCTGGCCGAGCCTGACCTGTCGCCCCAGCTTACGGTCATCGCACAGCTCCACCTCGTCGCTCATCTCGTGGAGCACGGCAGGGTGCCGCAGGCCCGCGCGCTGCTGGCGGAGATCGACACGCTGCTGCGCGACCTGCACAATCCCGCGCTGGCGCGGCAGGCGGCGGTGGCGCACGTGGGGCTCGACCTGTTCCAGGGCGTGCCGGAGCCGGCCCGCCACTTCGAGTCCGCCACGGCGACACTGTCGTTCGCCGATCTCGCGTACTTCGAGGTGAGCATGCTCGCCATACGGGCCGAGACGCTCATCCACGAGGACCGCCTCGGCGAGGAGGCGGCAGCGATCGAGGAGCTGTTCCGGCGTACCGGCCTGGCAGGGGCCGCCTACATCCTGGCGTCCGCGCTGGTGAACCTGGGCGAGCACGAGCGCGCCCGGCGGCTCCTGCGTGAGACCCCTCTGCCGCCGCGCGACTACAACTGGGCCATGGCCACCATGTGCCGGCTGCACGCCGCGATCCGGCTCGGCGAACTGGACGTCGTGCGGGAGGTCTACGACGCGTTCCGTCCCTTCGCCGGGCTGCTGCACGTGAACGGCACGTGCACCACCGTCGACGGGGCGTACGACGGCCACATGGGGGAGGCGCTGCTGGCGCTCGGGGACCGCGACGGAGCGCGAGCCCACCTGCGGGAGGCGGTGCGCCTGCTGGAGCAGACGGGTGCCGGCTACTGGCTGGCAAGGGCCCGCCAAGCCCTCCACAAGTGCACGTAGAGGCGGGTCGCACACTCTGTTTCCGACACGTGAGGAGACAGACTGATGATCACACTAGAGCGCCTGACAGGCTTCCTGATGATGCACGCCGGCTTCCGCGCGGAGTTCGGCCGCCTGGCCGAGGCGTGCGCGCACCCGCGTGACGACGCGCACGAGGAACTGCTGGAGGAGCAGCTCGCGCTCGTGCTGGACATGCTGCACGCCCATCACTCGCACGAGGACGCCACCCTGTGGCCGACGCTCACCGGCCGCGCACCGGAGGCGGCGGACGTGCTGGCCGAGCTGGAGTCCGAGCATTCCGTGCTCGACCCGCTCATCGCGGCCGCCTCCGACCGCGGGGTGCCCCTGGCCGGGCGCGCGCCCATCCTGCGGCGGCTGCACGAGCTCGTCAACGAGCACCTCGACCACGAGGAGCGGATCGCCGTGCCGCTCATGCTCCGCCACCTCACCCTCGACGACGTCGAGGCCGACAAGCGCAAGGCGATGGACGACTTCGGCCGCCGCCGGGTCCCCGTCATCTTCGGCTGGCTCGCCTCGAGTGCGGACGCCGACCTGCTCGCGGCGTCGTACGCCGACCTGCCGATCGTGGCCCGGCTCATGTTCCGCCTGTTCTGGTGGCCGGCCTACCGGCGGCGCTTCACCCGCCTGTACGGCGCCACCGCCCCCGCAAACGCTCTCCTGGAGTCGTGATGACCACATCCGCATCGACCACGTGGCCGCAGGAGGTGGCCGAGACCTTCGACCGCGCCATGGTCTGCGAGTACGCCTCGCTCACTCGTGACGGCCGGCCCGTCACCTGGCCCGTCACGCCGTACGTCGGCGCGGGTGGCACGCTCGACGTGAGCACCGGGCTCACCTACCCCGACAAGGCCGAGCGCGCCCGGCGCGATCCGCGCGTCGCGCTGCTCTACTCCAGCGCCGAGGGCGCCGGACCGGACCGTGTTCGTCCCCCGGCGCCCGTCGTCCTCGTGCAGGGCCGGGCGACCGTACGCGACGCGGATCTGCAGGGCAACACCGACCGGTACGTCCGGGAGTGGCTCGCCAAGCCCGGCACCGGGTTCGCCGGGATGCCGTGGTTCCTGGTGAAGCGGCTGGGATGGTATTTCGCGCGCATCTGGGTGGAGGTCACCCCCGAGAGGATCGTCTGGTGGCCCGAGGGCGACCTGTCCAGGACGCCGGAGGTCTGGACGGCCCCCGGCGACGTCACGGTCCCCGCCTCCGATTCCGCCCCCACGGGTCCCCGGCTGCCGAGCCGGACGGCCCCGCCGGCGGACTGGCGGCCCTTCGCCGACCGCGCGGCCCGTCTGGGCGAGCCCGTCGTCACGATGGTCTCCGACGGCATGCCGCTGGCGGTGCGCACCCGCTCGGCCGTACGTACCGGGGCCGGCTTCGACCTGCGGCTGCCCGCGGGTGTCGAGGCGGCCGACGGGCCGGTGTGCCTGACCTTCCACCGGCACGGCCCCGCCATGGAGTGGCAGGAGAACGTGGTGCTCGTCGGGGCCGCGACGGGAGAGGGCGACCGGCTGAGCGTGCGGGTCGAGCGGGCCCTGAACGACTGGAGCCTTTCCGAAAACCGCCGTGAGCGGAACCGCTCGTTCCTCGGCCAGGGCAGGATGCTCAGGAAACGCTTGGAGACCGAGGCCGCCCGCCGTGGTCAGCCCATCCCCCGCGTGCGCCGCCCCCACGGTGGGTGAGGCGCCGGATCGATCAGTCCTGTCGACCGGCGGGCCAGGTGCCAGGCTCGGCGAGTTCGATGATGTTGCCGAGGTTGTCGGTGATGAACGCGATGCGCTGACCGATTTGTGCCACCTCCATGGGGCCGCCGATCAGCTCCACGTCGAGGTCGCGCAGATGGGAGACGGTCTCGTCGAGATCTGCGACGGCGACGCAGAAGTGGTGCAGGCGCGACGGGTCCATGCTCGTCAGGACGTCGCCGGCCGGCGCCTGACGGTTCGATGCGCCTGCGAGGAGCTCGATCTTGACATCGCCGCTGACGATATAGACGAACGTCGTGCCGTGGGAGTCGAATCGCTGGTCGACGGTGAAGCCGAGCTTGCTCGAATACCAGCCGATGGTGGCGTCGAGGTCCCCGGAAGTCACGCTGATGCCGACATGGTCGTGGGAGAAGGAGATACTCACGCGACCGAGGTTTCCCGACGGTCGAGCCCGCGACCAGAGACGGGCCGACGGTAGGAACAGGGGTACCACCCTCGACCGGATGGTCCGGAGCGAAAATCAACGGTATGACAACGGACGAGACGACCCTGGGCGCGACGTTGCGCGCTTGGCGCGACCGTAGCTCTCCGGCAGCGGCAGGGCTGCCGAGTAGGCGCACGCGCCGGGCGAAGGGACTGCGTCGAGAGGAGCTCGCAGAACTCGCCGGCATCTCGGTCGACTACGTCGTGCGTCTGGAGCAGGGGCGATCCACCACCCCATCGGCGCAGGTGGTGGCCGCGCTCGCACGCGCCCTGCGGCTCACGGAGTCCGAACGAGATCATCTCTATCGGCTGGCCGGGCTTGTCCCTCCGTCCCACGCGGAGATCTCCGACGACATCCCGCCAGGTCTTCGCCGCCTCCTCAACCGGCTGGATGACGCCGCCGCCGCGGTCTTCGCCGCGGACTGGCAGATGATCTGGTGGAACCGCGGCTGGGCGGCGCTCCTGGGCGACCCGTCGTCGACGCCGCCGCGGCTTCGCAACTTCGCTCGCGACACCTTCCCGATCGACGGCGAGGGCCCACGCCTGTCGCACTGGCCTGTGACCTCGCTCGCTCAGGACACGGTCGAGTCCGCCGTCGTGTCCGACCTGCGCCGTGCGACGGGACGCTTCCCGGACAGCGACCGCCTGACCAGCCTGATCCAGTCACTCACCACGGGCAGCGAACGCTTCGCCGAGCTGTGGGCCTCCGGCGCGGTCGGTACGCATCGCGAGGACCACAAGATCGTCCAACACCCCGCGGTCGGCCCGATCGCGGCAGACTGCGACGTGATCAACGACGGCGACGCGGAACGGAAGATAGTCGTCCTGACAGCGGCCCCGGACACCGAAGACGAAACCAAGCTCCGACTGGCGCTCCTGTCAGGGATCCCCGACCCTGCTCGTGGCTGAGGCACAGCACAACGAGGTCACCATGCTTGGGCGGCAGCCGGAGTCCGCCTCACACGCCAAGGTCCGGACGCTGCCACCCGGTAAGGCTGACCATGGCTGCTTGACCTTGCCGCAGGCGGCAGGGTTGCACGATGACCGGCATGAACAGCACCGCATCGCAGAGCAGCAGGGTGGTCGCCGTCACCGGAGCGGGCACAGGGATCGGCCGGGCCACCGCCCGCGCCTTCGCGGCCGAGGGCGCCCACGTGGTCGCGATCGGGCGGCGGGCCGAGCCGCTCAAGGAGACCGCTGCCGGGCACGACCGGATCACGCCGCTGGCCGCCGACATCACCGCCGAGGGCGAGCCCGATCTGATCGTCCAGGCCGTGCTCAAGACACACGGCCGGCTGGACGTGCTGGTCAACAACGCCGGCATAGTGCGCGGCGGCCCCCTCGGCACGCTGACGCCGGAGATGATCGCGGTTCAGCTCGCCACCAACCTCGTCGCCCCTATCCTGCTGGCCCAGGCCGCGCTGTCGTACCTGGAGACGTCGGGCGGGGTGATCGTCAATGTCAGTACGTCGGTGGGACAGCGGGGCTGGCCCGGCAGCTCGGTCTATGCGGCGACCAAGACCGCCCTGGAGCTGCTGACCCGCAGTTGGGCGGTCGAGTTGGCACCCCGCGGGATCCGGGTGGCGGCCGTCGCCCCCGGCGCGATCGACACCCCCATCGGTGAGCACCAGGGCCTGACGCCGGAGCGGATGGCCGCGGTGCGCGAGTGGCAGCTGGCGCACACCCCGCTGGGCCGGATCGGTCGCCCCGAGGAGGTGGCCTGGGCGATCACCCAGCTTGCCGCACCGGCCGCATCGTTCGTCACCGGAGTGGTGCTCCCGGTCGACGGCGGGGCAGTCGTGGCGTGATAGGAGTGGCCCGGGAGGTGGGACGGGTGCGGATCGGTGAGCTGGCCAGGGCGACCGGGACGACCGCTCGTGCGCTGCGGCACTACGAGGAGGCCGGGCTGATCTCCTCGGAGCGGGCCCCCAACGGCTACCGCGTCTACGACGAGCGGGCCGTCGTGCGGGTTCGTAACATCCGCTGCCTGCTGGCCGCCGGGCTCACCCTTGACGACGTGCGCGTGTTCCTGCCGTGCCTGGACGGCGATGTGGCTGCCGCACCCCCCTCGGACAAGGGTCTGCGGGTCGCGCTGGAACGGCTGGCGGTCCTCGACGAACGGATCGCCGCCCAGACCGAGGCCCGCGACCGGCTGGAAGCCGCACTCCGGGAGAAGATTGGCGATCGAATCCGCCCGGTGGCCTGACCGGTTGTCTGCCTGCCGAGGGCGGGGAACCGGCAGAGCAAGGCGAGACGGGCTCGGTCGGACACCCTGCCCCGGGGGCCTGGTCGGGGCTTCGGGGTTGTTCAGCGTGTCGGCTGGGTCGGATGCGGAGGCGTCGGCCGTATGTCGGTCATCTCCGCGGTGATCGCCCACCGCTCGTGGTCTCGCCAGGCGCCGTCGATGAACAGGAGGTCGGGTGAGTAGCCCTCCTGTCTGAAGCCGCACCGTTGGACGAGCTTGATGGATGCCTTGTTGCCGGGCTGGATCTGGGCTTCCAGGCGGTGGAGCCGCAGGTCTTCGAAGGCGTATCTCAGCACCAGTTCAAGGCCTTCGGACATGTAGCCCCGGCCGGCGGTGGGGGCGAAGGCCGCGTAGGAGAGGGATCCGCTCTGGAAGCGCCCGCGGATGATGCTGTTGATGTTGACCATGCCGGCGACGGCTCCGGTGTCACGCACGCAGACCAGCAGGCACTCCTCGGTGGGCTGGTCGTATCGGGCGATGAGAGCCTGGAACTCCTCGGCCGTGGTGGGCAGAGACATCCACGGATGGTGCAGGTCGACGCTGGCACGGACCAGTTCGAGGAACTCGTCCTGGTCGTGGCCGGTGATCGGACGCAAGATCACGCGGGAGGAACCTCCCCGCCGGCCACTTGGGAACGTCTCGATCGCCGCCTGTTCGGTTCCTTCGACTCCGTCGTTCTGAATCACGGGTGGAACGGTATCGTGGCTCGTGGCCTGGTCGATCGAGACCCGGGTCCGCCGATGAACGCCGGGCGGCGTCACCCCGTCCAGGAGCTGTTCATGAAGGAGATGACCATCGGCACCATGAGCGGCCCTATCACGGTGGCGTAGAGAATGATCACCCATCTGTGCCGGGCGCCCGTGCGGCCGATGAGCACCCACAGCGGCCACCACAGCAGCGCTCCCCGAGGCATCGACATGTAGAACGTCGACGTGGTCAGCACGGCCACCTGCAGACCGACGTAGACGAACTCGGCCCAGCGGCGGGTGACCAGGAGCCAGACGAGCAGGAGAAGCCCCACGATCGCCACCGCGAGTTCCAGGCGGAACAACGGCCCGTACGTGGCGTCGCCGGTCATGTCCCAGGTCGAGCGGAACGACTCCCAGGGCCAGACCATCCTCCGGCCCCAGCCGGCCTCCTGGGCGTGGATCCAGGCCAGCCAGCCACCCGTACGGGAGTGCTGGTAGGCGGAGTAGGCGAGGATCGGCGCGAACGGCAGCAGCAGCCAGGGCGCGTCCCGCCAGCCGGTCCACCCGTCCCTGCGGATCCTGCTGACGACGAACTCCGTCACCAGCGCCGCGGCCAGAAACAGGCCGGTCACCCGTACGCAGGACGCCCCGGCGGCCAGGGCGCAGGCCACCGGCCAGTCGCGGCGCCGTACGGCCAGCCAGGCGGGCAGCGCGAAGGCGAGGAAGAGCGCCTCGGAGTAACCGGCGAACAGGAAGACGGCGGGCGGGCACAGCAGCAGGGCCAGGACCGCCCATCGCCCGGCGCCGACGGGCCTGTCCAGGTCGGCGAGCTTGGCCAGCGCCACCATCGCCACCGCGCCGGCCACGAACGAGATGATCAGTCCGGCCAGGGTCCAGTTCTGGACCACCGCGTGGACCAGGCGCAGCGCCAGCGGCAGGCCGGGGAAGAAGGCCGGCAGCCCGGGGTCGGGAGGCTGGCTCGGATCGCCGTCGTAGCCGAATTCCGCGATCTTCCGGAACAGGTCGGCGTCCCAGTAGTGCCACCGCTCCAGCAGCGGGGCCCGGTTGGTACCGGAGACGGTCAGAACCCCGTAGACCGCCACGAGGAGAATTCCGGCCCTGGTGCCCACCCACAGCAGCAGCGTGTCCCGGACGGTCGCGTTCCGCTCCGTCGCGTCGGCGGAGGCGTCCTCCGGGGGAGGACTCTCGTCGCTGTGCCCGGTCTCTTCCGGGTCCGTCCCGGGTCGCTCCCCGCGCTCCGGGTCGCGGCCGGTCTCCTGGACAGAAGACGTCACGTGCCGCCCCTCCACTCGCCCCTGCCGGCACCGCCGTGCGCACGCGGTGGCCGTACGTCCTTCCGGCTCAGGCGGAGACTGCCGCCGGACCGGTCTTGCTCCGCGCGGCCGCGGGCGCGCCGGGGGTCCTGCCGCACCGGGGGCCGTACGGGCGAGCGCGGACACGCCCATGATCGGAGATGATGTCAAGGTCCTGAGGCCGGGCGCCAGTCCAAATCCGCGCGAAAGCCACTTTCGGCGCCCGCCGCGTCCGGCGGCCACCGCTGACGTCGGCGTTCGCTCCGTCGCCGTACGGACCGGCCGGCGCCCGGCCTGAAAATTCCATCGCCGGAGATCACGGGAACCACTCGGCTTGCGTTCGGACGTCGCCTCAGTCGTCCTGGCGAAAGATGATCGCGACGCCCAGGGCGGCGTCGGCAGGCACGAACATCTCTCCGGTGCCGGTGTGGGTGACCGGGATGTCGTTGTCGCGCAGGAGTCGCGCGGTGGCGGCGGTGTCGCGTACGGACACCGTGTAGGCGACGAACGCCGGCAGGGCCGCCGGGCGTTCACCTGGCAGCAGGCCGGCGAGCGCCGATGCGGCCACGATGGTGATGTCCGCCCGGTCGAAACGCGTCACCTGGCCGTCCCGTTTCTGGCCGAAGTAGGTGCCGTAGCGGTGCTCAAGCTCGGGCAACGCCGAGTCGGCGACGCACAGCACGCATTCGACCAGTCCGGTGGCGCCGTTGGGATGGTCGGTGTGCCGGTCGTCCTCCAGCGCGTCGGCCGGAGTGTTCTCGGCGAATCCGATCCTGCCTTCCGGCACCCGCCCGGCAGGCAGATGGGGATGGGAGATCTCCAGGTAGCGGGCGGGCTCCATCTTGGTCCCGGTGCTGGTCTCGACGGGTCGCTGGATGGCGTGCACGCCGCCGTGGCCGACGTCGGCGGCGGTCAGCCGTGCGGCGACGCCGTCGATGTCCGGCGTATCGGCGATCACGATGTGAAGGCCCTGGAAACGCTGGAGCAGGGACGTGATGGTGGCGGCGGTGGCGCGAATGGCCGCTGTCAGCCCCGGCAGCTTGCCGTCGGGCACCCGCAACGGGATGGGGCGGGCTTCGCCGGGCATGCGGCCGGTGTCCCCGATGACGGCTACCAGCTCGATGAAGTTGCGAGGGAAGTGCACATGTGTGTTGGCCACGCCGAACGGTTCGGGGGGACCTCCCGTGACACGCGGGAGGACGGGATAGGCGGGTGCCGGCATGGTGAAGCCGAGCCGGCGGTACCGCTCCATCGCCTGGCTCATGTCTCGCACGATGTGCCCGACGTGATGCAGGCCGTTGATGTCGTCGCCCATGACGGGCCACCTCCGTACACCAGGGTGGAAGCTGAGAGCTGACTCTCTTATGAAAGTAAACTATCATTTGTGTGCGCGATAAAATTTGTGCATGAGCGGCAGCGGGCTACGCGAACGCAAGAAGGCCAAGACCCGGGAGGCGATCCTGCGCGAGGCGTTCAGGCTCTTCCGTGAGCGCGGCTACAACGCCACCACCGTCGAGCAGATCGCCGCGGCCGCCGAGATCTCTCCCGCGACCTTCTTCCGCTACTTCCCGACGAAGGAGCACCTGGTCGCGCTCGATCGCTTTCCGCCTCTGGTCGAGGCCCTGGCCGATCAGCCGCCGGGTCCACCGGTCGCCGTGCTGCGGGGCGCGTTCCGTACGGCGTTCGCCGCCCTGTCCGCCGAAGAGATCGCCGCGGGGCACGCGCGAGAGGTGTTCGCGGCCACCGTGCCCGAACTGCTGGTGGCCAACCTGCGCAAGACTCCGGGCGTGATCCGCGAGGTCGGCGAAATCGTGGCGGACAAGGCGGGACGTGCCGCGGACGACCCCCGGATACGCAACGCCATCGGTGCTGTCGTCGGGGTCGTCGCCATGGTCTGGCTCCAATGGGCACAAGATCCCGACATGGACGGGCCCGCCGAGATCGACACGGCGCTTGCGCACCTGGAGTCCGGCCTGGGGCTATCCCGCCGTCCCTGAGCAGGACGTCGCGGCCGAATCGGCGCCCGCCAGTGGGTGATCCGGCCAGGACTCTCCCAGGCCATGATCGAGTAATGCGTTGCCGGGTACTGCTCAGACCGACACCACGACCATCCCGGCGTACTCGCCGCGCAGCAGGGACAGCAGGGACAGCAGGGCGCCCGGTGTCGCCTCCAGCCCGGGTATGAGCACCTGCGGCACCTTGATGCGCCCGGCGCGTACCCAGCCACCGAACCGCCCTGGTCAGACGCGGCCAGCAGGAGGGCCTGCTGCGCAACGATCTGCCACCCGAGTTGCTCCCGCAAGCCATCACCGGCACCCTGCACGTCGTCACCAGATTCGCCCGTGCCCTGCGCGCCGATCCCGCCACCATCGGCCCCCAGGTCGCTGATCTGCTACTCGACGGCTTCGCGGCACACACGTAGCCCGCCTGACGAGCGGGGTCAGGCCCGTGCGGCAGACAGTGGCCGGGCAGAACCGGCCGACGCGGCACAAGGGCTCGGCCGGCACGACGATCAGCGGGAAGTACAGCGTCGTGCGTGAGCCGATGGCGCCGGGGCTGACATCATCTGCGCATAAGCCCGGCGAGGTTCAGGACGCTACTGTGCCGTCATGCTGATAGGACGCCGCCTTGAGCGCGACCGTTTGGAGGTGCTGCTTGCGGAGGCCCGCCAAGGGCGGAGCGGGGCATTGGTCGTGCGGGGTGAGGCGGGGATCGGCAAGTCGGCCCTTCTCGACGATCTGGCGTCGGTCGCGGACGGGATGGAGGTGTTACGGGGGGCCGGCATCGAGACCGAGGCCGAGCTGGCGTTCAGTGGGCTGCATTTGCTCTTGCATCCGTTCGTGGACCGGCTGGACGTGCTGCCGGGCCAGCAGGCGGCCGCCATGCGGTCGGTGTTCGGTCTGGCCGAGGTTCCGGTACGCGACCCGTTCCTCGTCGGCGCCGCTACGCTGACGCTGCTGTCGGATCTTGCCACGCGGCGGCCGCTGGTGTGCCTGATCGACGATGCTCAATGGCTGGACCAGACGTCCTCGGACGCGTTGCTGTTCGCAGCGCGCAGGCTTCATGAAGATCCGATCGTGATGGTATTCGCGGTACGGGACACCGCACGACCGTTCCCCACGCCGGGGATCGAGGTCATGCGGCTGGACGGACTGGACCGCGCCTCCGCCGTGGAACTGCTGGCGGAATGCGCACCCGAGCTGACTGTTCCGGTGCGCGACAGGCTCCTGGACGAGGCGGGCGGCAACCCGCTGGGTCTGATTGAGCTCTCCCGCGTGTCGAGGGACGGCCTGGTCACGCCGGTCGGTCCGCTGAGGATCGCCGGACGCGTGCAGGACGCGTTCCGGGCCCAGCTGGAAGAGCTGCCCGTGGCCACCCGCCTGCTCCTTGTGCTGGCGGCGGCCGACGGCACCTGCGAACTCGATGTGGTTCTGCGGGCAGGCGTCGCCCTCGGTGTGTCATCGGTCGATCTCGGTCCGGCTGAGGAGGCCCGTCTCGTCGTCACGTCGACCGACGAGATCAGGTTCCGGCATCCGCTGATCCGCTCGGCCGTGTATCAGAGTGCTCCTCATCATCAGCGCATCGCCGTTCACGAGGCCCTGGCTGGTGCGCTGTCGCTCGTGGCGGACTCCGACCGCCGCACGTGGCATCGGGCCGCTGCCGCCACCGGCCCGGACGATGAAGTCGCCGGCGAGTTGGAACACACCGCCGAGCGGGCCCGATATCGCGGCGGGGCGGCGGCGGTCGCCTTGGCGTACGAGCGCGCCGCGCGGCTCAGCACCGGCCAGGAGGACAAGGCGCAGCGCATGGTCCGCGCGGCCCGCTCGGCCTACGACGCCGGCCGTCCAGAATGGGCGACACGGCTGGCGACCGAGGCCGCCGCGCTGACCGGCAGGGCCGTCGTCGCCGCCGAGGCCACCTATGTACGTGCGCAAGTGGCCTACGAAAGCATCTCACCAGCCGCCGACGCAGCCCTCGCATTGGAGGGCGCCATGCTGATCACCGGCAGCCATCCGGAGCGGGCGGTTTCCATGCTGACCGAGGCCGTGTGGGCAGCTCGTGACGCATGCGCCCACGATCTCGTCAAAGAAGCCGTCGCCCAGCTGGAGACCGTCCGGCTGCCCTCGGGCGCGGCGCTGACGCCCGTGGTGGCGGCACTGATCGGGTACGGCAGGCACGCCGACGGCGATTTCGGCGCGGGGGTCGTCCCCATGCGCGGGCTGGTCGAGGCCGTCCGGAACGGAACCGTCCAGGACTTCGTTGCGCGGGTGATCGCCGGATTCATGGGGCTGCTGACCGCCGACGACGTGGCGGCGACGGACGTGCTGGAGTCGCTGGCGGCGGACGTCAGAGCGGACGGGTCGCTCGGCTGGCTTCCGTACGTACTGGAGCCGCTGGCCATCGGCCGGCTGCTGCGGGGGGACTTCCGCGGCGCTCAGGCCGATCTCGCTCAAGGCGTCTCACTGGCGTCCGACATCGGCATGGACATGCAGGTGACCGTACTGAAGGCCATCATGGTCTGGCTGGCCGCCGTCATCGGCGACGCCGCCGAGTGCCGTGCGCTGGCCGCCGAGGTGCGTGAACACGCCGCCCTGCACCCCACCAACGCGGCCCTCGCCTCGTGGGGCGTGGGCCTGCTCGATCTCGCCGAGGGACGTTCCGAGCAGGCGCTCGACTGGTTCGAGGAAGCATGTGGGGGCCCTGCCCGGAACGATCTGCTCATCAGGGCCGTACCGGACCACGTCGAAGCCGCCATCCGTACCGGACGCGCCGACCTGGCCCGGCGACACCTGCCGGCGTTGGCGGCGTGGGCCCGCCACAATGACGTCGGTAAGGCTCTGGAGTTACGCTGCCAGGCTCTGCTCACCGACGGTGAACAGGCCGAACGTCACTACCGCGCTGCGATGCGGCTCATCCCCGACCGGCCGTACGACCTCGCGCGGACCAGGCTCGCCTACGGAGGATGGCTGCGCCGCCGGCGCCGCCGCTCAGAGGCCCGCGCCGCTCTGACGCAAGCAGAAGACACCTTCGCCAGGCTCGGGGCGGCGCGATGGGCCGAGCGTGCCCGCACCGAACTGACGGTCCTCGGCGACAGACCCGTGCCCCACGCTCAGGCCGACGACCCACTCCAGCGGCTGACCCCACAGGAACTCCAGGTTGTGCGACTGGCCGCGGCCGGATACAGCAACAGGGAGATCGCGGCGCGCCTGTACGTCAGCCCGCGCACCGTGGGACACCACCTCTATCGGGCCTATCCGAAGATCGGCGTGACCCGCAGGATGGAGCTCGCCAAGCTCCAGCTGTGAGCCGTATCAGTCGACCTACTTACTCGTCACCACGCCGGCACCCGCCGCGGACCGGTCTACTGTGCGCCGTTCCCGACGCCGCCCATCCTGATCAGCGGATCTGTCAGAGCAGTCGTGGGACCGATGCCCGCTGTGCCGTACCGTCCCTAGGTTCGAGCCATCGAACCGACGAACGGAGACGCACATGCTTCTGGAGAACAAGACCGCGGTGATCTATGGGGGCGGCGGGGCCATCGGCGGCGCGATGGCACGGGGCTTCGCCGCTGAGGGAGCGCGGGTCTTCCTCGCCGGCCGCACCCCCGGCAAGCTCGACACCGTGGCCGCGGACATCCGCCGCCAGGGCGGCCTGGCCGAGACGGCGATCGTGGACGCCCTGGACGAGAGCGCCGTCAACGGCTGGGTCGACTCCATCGCGGCACAGACCGGCAGCATCGATGTCTCGGTCAACGTCATCTCCCAGGACGCGCTGTTCGTGCCGCTGCTCGAGATGCCCGTCGCCGACTTCGGCCACGCGATGGACAAGGTGGCGCGCTCTTTTCTGCTTACCGCACAGGCCGCCGCACGGCACATGGTCAAGCAGGGCTCGGGAGTCATCTTGCACTTCGGCGGCTCAGATCCGGCCAACTCCTCGCCCGGCCTGGGAACCGTACAGGTCGGCTGCGACCTGATCGAGGCCATGCGCCGCCAGTGGGCCTGCGAGCTCGGCCCGCACTCCGTACGCGTGGTCTCGATGCGTACCGGTGGGATCCCCGATTCCCTGCCCGACCTTCCCGAGATGGCGCCTTACAAGCAGAAGATGGTGGATGCGACGCTGCTCAAGCGGGCCGCGACCCTGGACGATGTCGGCCGAGTCGCCGCGTTCTTGGCGTCGGAGCACGCCAGGAGCATGACCTCCACGCAGGTGAACATCTCCTGCGGAGCCCTCGTCGACTGACTCAACAGGAGCCGGCGGGCGTGGATGAGCGTGAACGCGATGCCTCCCCTGTAGGGACCTGCGCGAAGAACCTGCGGAAGCGACACTTGGAGAACAGCATGAACGACGACGTCACCCAGTACATCAACAAGGCCGCGCCCTGGCAGATCGGCGTCTGCGAGAAACTACGCGCGATGGTTCACGAGACCGTTCCCACGATCGAAGAACGACTGCAATACGGCAAGCCGCATTTCCTCAAGAACGGCAATTTCGCGGCCGTCATAGCGGTCTCCCGGGACAAGGTGTCATTCATGGTGTTCAACGCCACGGACATCCCTGTGGTCAAGGGCTTCATCCGGGCACTGGGCCAAGGGGAACGCAAGGTCGTCGACATCGAAGAAGGGCGGGATGTCGACTACACGCGCCTCGCTGAAATCCTGGGAAAGACCACGATCGCTTTGTGAGCACCGCGCGAGGCTCAGCCGATGGGATCCTCCATGGCCAGTGGGGGCTTCTCGGGATTCGCCGAGCGGGCAATGGAGAAACTCTCATCGGCTCGTCGTGCCACGCCCTCCAGGAGTTTCGGGACCGCGTTCGGCGGTGTGGTCGGAGATGGATCCGAGCTTGTCGGGGTTGCTGACCACGTAGATTTCTCGCACCTGCTTCCCGCCTGCGTCGAGGTCGAGCACCATCACCGCGAGGGGCGCGTCCTCCTCGAAGATCACCACGGAGGGGTCGCCGTTGACCTGGCGGTACCGGACGTCCACGCCGCCGCGCGCGTTGGCCACGACCACCCGGGCGACCTTGTCGCGGCCCTGAATCGGACGCGGCCCGCCCGCCGCCGACTTGCCGCCGCCGTCGGGCCACAAGACGACGTCGGGTGCGAGCATCTCCATCAGCGCGGGCAGGTCACCGCCGAACGCCGCCTCGACGAAGCGCTCGGTCACCTCCCGGTGCGTACGCCGATCGACCCGGGCACGCGGGCGCCGTGCCTGTACGTGTTCGCGCGCCCGGTGGGCGAGCTGCCGGATCGCGGCCGGGCTGCGGTCCAGCATGGCGGCGATCTCGGTGTGCTGGTAGGCGAACACCTCGTGCAGGACGAACACGGCCCGCTCCAGCGGGGTGAGCGTCTCCAGGATCACCAGCAGTGCGATCGACACCGACTCCGCGCGTACGGCCGGCTCGGCGGCGTCGGGTCCGGTGATCAGCGGTTCCGGCAGCCACGGGCCCAGGTAGGTCTCCTTGCGCCTGCGCAGCGCGCTCTGATGGGCAAGGGCCTGGTTGACCGCGACACGCACCAGGTACGCGCGGTGGTTGTCGATGCCGGCCACATCTCGTGCCGCCCACGCCAGCCAGGTCTCCTGGAGCACGTCCTCGGTGTCGCCGACCGTGCCGAGCATGTTGTAGACGATGGAGAACAACAACTCGCGGTGGGCGGCGAACGCCTCGGAAGCGTCGGCTGCGGGGACTTCGCGCATCATGGAGCTCCTTGCCGGTACGGATACTCCTCAAGAGTCCGTCGAGCACGCGAGTGTGACCTCGGCCGGGGAAACAGCGGGCACGGCTTCAGGCTGCCCGATCAGCGTGTCGCGTGCAGCACGAGGGCGGGATCGAGCGCCAGCGTGGCGACCGCCAGGCCAAGGAACACGATCGCCAGGTAGAACTGGGATGAGAAGTCGCCGACACGCAGATGGGTGTACAGGGCGCAGACGAAGTAGAGGACGAGACCTGCGGCGGCGGCCGTGCCGACGAGGGGTACGCCGAGCAGCCCGAGCGCGAGTCCCAGCGCGCCCAGGGCCTTCAGCGCGCCGATCGGCCAGACCAGCCACGACTCCGGCACGCCGGCTCGGGCGAGCGCGGGGCCGAGGGTACGCATGATCGGCGCCAACCGGGTCATGGCCGCGAATCCGGAGAAGGTGTTGAAGGCGATGGTCACCACAGCGGTGACGATGTAGGCGGCCGGCATCGAAGGCTCATCCGTTCCGGAACGCGGCGATGTGGTCGGCCACCCAGTCGTCGTACGTCCGTGCGGGACGGCCGAGGACCTTGTCGACCTCCCCCGTGGCGGGATGCTGGTCGCGGCCGGCGTAGTGGTCGTACCGGGCCATCAAGGCGCGCACGAACGGTTCGGGCAGGCCGTTGCCGATCAGGTGTGCGGCGACGGCCGGCGGCGGGAGCTCCTCGAAGCGCAGGGGCCTGCCGAGCGTGGCGGCGATCACGGCCACCATCTCCTCGTGCGACAGCGACTCCGGTCCGGTGAGCTCCAGCCGGCGGCCCGCCAGTTCGTCGGTGAGCAGGGCGCGGGCCGCGACCTCGGCCAGATCCCGCTCGTCGAGCGGTGACTCCCGGAAGCCCGCGTGCACGTAGCGTACGACGTCTCCGGCGCGGATCTGGGCGCCCCACGCCTGCAGGGTGTTGCCGGCGAAGCTGCTGGCACGCAGGCTGGTCCAGGTCAGGCCGCTGGCGACGGCCGCTTCCTCGGCCTCCTTGTTCCGGTCTCCCCGCCGGCGGGACGGCTGCAGGTCGAACGGGTCGTCGACGTTCATCGCCGACAGGGCCACCACTTTGCCCACGCCCCGCTCGGCGGCCAGGGCGAGGAGCCGGTCGGCGGAGTCGCCGAAGCTGCGCGGGTGCAGGAAGACGGCCTCGACGCCGGCGAAGTGCCCGGCCGTCGTGCCGGGCCGGGCCGGGTCGCCCTGGACGACCTCCACGCCGTACGGCAGGGCCGCATCGCGCGGAGAGCGGCTCACGGCGCGTACGTGGGCGCCTTCGGCGACGAGCCGCTGGACGACGAGACGCCCGATGACGCCGGTCGCTCCGGTGACGAGAATGGTCATGCCGAGTGCTCCTTGTCGTCGTGGGTCACGCCGTCCCACCCGCTGTACGCGAATGGGAACGGTCACGTCTCCTAAGAGGATCGGCGGGGAGCGAAGTGTGACATCGCGGCGGATCTACCACTTGATCGACCTATGAATACGCCCTTGGCTCCCTGGTCCGGCACCTGGAGCAGCCGCTCTGCATCACATGGTGCGGGCATTTCACCATCTGGCCGACCTTCGCGCTGATTGGCCTGAGCCTTCATACAACGTCAGAAGAAGCCGACTCAGCGGCGCAGGGTGGTCTCCCGCTCGACACGTGACAGCTTCTCGGGGTTGCGCACGGCGTAGAGGCCGGTGATGAGGCCGCCGTCGATGCGCACCGCGATGACGGTGTCGATCTCGCCGCCGAGCCGGAGAACCAGCGCAGGGCAGCCATTGATCTGTGCCGGCTGCAGTGATGCCGCGGCGCCGAACCTGCGCAGGCCAGTGGCCAGGGGGGCCACTCGATCGGCCCCCACGATGGATTGCAGCGCGGCCTCCTTGATTCCGCCACCGTCACCGAGGAAGACGACGTCCGGCGCGAGGATGTCGAGCATGCTTTGCAGATCGCCCGTTGCGATCGCCTGCTGGAATGCCTCAAGCGCGTTGCGGGTCTCGGTTGCGGAAACGTCCCCGCGTGGTCGCCGTGCGGCGACGTGTGCCCGTGCCCGGTGGGCGATCTGGCGGACCGCGGCGGGGCTCTTGCCGACGGCTTGGGCGATCTCGTCGTAGGGCAGGTCGAACACCTCGCGCAGTACGAACACCGCGCGCTCGGTCGGCGTGAGCGTTTCCAGCACCAGGAGCATGGCCATCGAGACGCTGTCGGCCAGCCCGACATCCTCGGCCACATCGGGCGTGGTCAGCAGCGGCTCGGGCAACCAGGGGCCGACGTAGGACTCCTTGCGGCGGCCGAGCGTACGCAGACGGCTCAGCGCCTGGCGGGTGGTGATCCGGACCAGGTAGGCACGCGGCTCTCGCACGGCGCCCAGATCGACGCCTGTCCACCGCAGCCAGGCCTCCTGCAGGACGTCTTCGGCGTCGGCGGCCGAACCGAGCATCTCGTAGGCGACGGTGAACAGCAGGTTGCGGTGGGCCATGAACGCCTCGGTAGCCGAGTCCATCCTGCCGCCGTCAGCGAATGGCACGGCTGTGTCCACGGTCGGCTCGCTGCGTTCGCTCATTGCCGGCTCCTCTGCCTGTTCGCCCTCGATCGTGCCACGCGCACAAGACGCCGGTCCCCGCCGCTGTGTGACACCCGCGCTCGGTGGCGTAGGTCACATGGCCGTGATGTCACAAGCGTCGGGTCGTCGGCATCTGTTGTTCGACCGGTTACAACTGCAAGGAGCGCACGATGACTGCTCGTTTGAACCTGTTCGTCAACCCGGCCTCGACCGCAGCCAAGGCCGCGGGGCACTTCGGCTTGGCGAGCAAGACGATCCTCCAGGAGTCGACGCTGCCGGCCGCGACCCAGAAGCTGGTGCTGCTGCGCGCCAGTCAGATCAACGGCGACGGTTATGCCACCGACGTGTGGAGCAAGAACGCCGCGCATGCCGGAGAAGACTCGACCCGCGTCAACCTGGTGGCGGCCTGGCGGGAGTCCACGGTGTTCACCGACGCTGAGCGTGCCGCCCTGGAACTCACCGAGCAGGGCACCCGCATCGCCGGCGCGGCCGGTGGCGTCACCGACGAGGTCTGGGCGAACGCCGCCAAGCATTACGACGAGGACCAGCTGTCCGATCTCGTGATACTCATCGCCCTCATCAACGCCACGAACCGCATGAGCGTCATCGTCGGCCGGCGCGGCGGCGACTACCAGCCCGGCCACCTCGGATAACCGGAGGCAGCCGGCTTCTCCAGTTCGTGAAGACGCCGCTCCAGTTCGTAAGACGCCGCGCGAATGATCCGCGCGGTGCCCACCCCACCATAGTGAGGACCACGTCATGGAACCCCGTTTCGACCTGCTGGCCAACGAGCTCGGCGCCAGGATCGCCAAGCGGATCTACAACGTCGCCCTGGCGATCGTCCAGTCGCCGCTGCCCGAGGCCACCCAGAACCTGGTGATGCTGCGCGCCAGCCAGATCAACGGCTGCGGCTTCTGCGTCGACTACCACACCAAGGACGCCACCGCTGCCGGAGAGGACTCGACCCGGCTGAACCTGGTCGCCGCCTGGCGCGAGTCGACGGTGTTCACCGACGCCGAGCGCGCGGCGCTGGCGCTCACCGATGAGGGCACCCGGATCGCCGACGCCCACCAAGGCGTGTCGGATGAGGCCTGGGCGAAGGTGCGCGAGCACTACGACGACGACCAGATCGCCGCGCTGGTCTCCCTGATCGCCATGATCAACGCCAACAACCGCCTCAACGTGATCGTGCGCAACCCCGGCGGCTCCTACCAGCCCGGCCAGTTCGCCGGCATGGCCAGTTGACACCCGCGACTGCTGCTCGACCAGGCCGGCCGCCTTTCGGTTGCGGGATGGGCGGATCTAGTCGACCACGTCGTCGACGTCGGCAGGATCTGCTCAACCAGCTGCCTCGGAGGTTCGGCGCCGCCGTCGGCTGAGTTCGCGGATGTGGCTGGAAGGGGTGTGACGGCCGGTGTGGTACCGCACCGGCCCAGTCCCTGGGGCCGGCGGTGTCCGGCCACAGACCTCCGGCCCGTATAAAGGTCAGTACTCTGTCGCGCGGTTCCGCACGCGCGAACCGTCGCGCGATCCGCTGACGCGACTCCAGAAGCCCTCACCGACCACGCTTCAAGGGCTACATCCGTCACAGGACAGAAATAATCACCAACCCGGCGAAGTTATGCGAGTGCCGTTGCAGCACTAAGACAGCAGACAATTCGCACGCCTTCGTGATACATCTTCATGATCAGTGCAAATCCTGTCGCAAAGAGGAGCGCTCGTGCCTCCCGCACTTGAGCTGAACGGTCTGTGCAAACATTTCGGGGGCAAGGCCGCCGTCGACGGGCTCACCCTCACTGTCCCCCAAGGATCGTTCTTCGGCCTGGTCGGCCCCAACGGTGCGGGCAAGACCACGTCGATCTCGATGGCCGTCGGGCTGCTCCGCCCCGACGGGGGCAGCGCCCGGATCTTCGGCATCGACGTCTGGGCCGACCCGATCCGCTCCCGCGCCCGGGTCGGCGTGCTCCCTGACGGCCTGGCGCTGCCGGAACAGCTCACCGGCCGCGAACTGCTGACCTATCTCGGCCGGCTGCGCGGGCTCGACCAGGCCACGGCCGCGCTCAGGGCCGCCGAGCTGCTGGACATCCTCGACCTGGTGGCCGCCGAACGCACCCTGGTCATCGACTACTCCACCGGCATGCGCAAGAAGATCGGCCTGGCCACCGCTCTGCTGCACGGTCCGCGCCTGCTGGTCCTGGACGAGCCGTTCGAGGCGGTGGACCCGGTCTCGGCGCTCACCATCCGCGGCATGCTCCGGCACTTCGTCGCGGGCGGCGGCTCCGTGGTGCTCTCCAGCCACGTCATGGCCCTGGTGGAGCAGCTCTGCGACCACGTCGCCGTGATCGACAAGGGCCGGGTGGCGATCTCCGGGCCGCTGGCCGACATCCAGGCCGGCGGCAGCCTGGAGGACCGCTTCGTCGAGCTGGTCGGAGCCGATCTCCAAGCCGGGAGAGCGCCCTCGTGGCTGGCGTCCTGACCACGAGCGGCGTCCTGATCCAGATGAAGGTGCGCATGATCGCGCACTCGATGAACGGGACGCGGGCCAGCGGCATGATCCTGGGCGGCCTGGCCGGGCTGGTACTCGCGGCAGGCACGATCATCCTCGCCGGTTCCGGCGTGGTCGCGCCCGCCCTGCGGGCGGATCTGACCGCGGCCGTCTTCGCGGTCTGGTTGTTCGGCTGGCTGCTCGGGCCCATCTACACCGGCGGCGGCGACGAGAGCCTGCGTCCCGAACAGTTCGCGCTGGTGCCGTGGCATCCGGCCAAGCTCGCCATCGGGCTGCTCTGCACCGCCTTCGCCGGCGTGCCGCCGCTGATCAGCCTGGTCGCCTTCAGCGCGCTGGCCGTGCACGCCGCCGGGTTCGGACTTGCCGCCCTGGCCGTGTCGATACCGGCCGTCGTGCTCCAGCTGGTGCTGGTCATCGTGCTGTCCCGGCTCATGATCGCCCTGCTGGGCCGCGCCATCCGGTCCCGTGCCAGCGCGATCCTGGCCGCCCTGGTGAACTCGTTCATGAACGCGGTGCTGAACCAGTCCTGGGTGCTGATCTGGGCGGCCATCGAGCTCGACCTGCTCAACCAGGGCCTGCCGCCGGCCGTGTCCACGGTGGTGCGGGCGCTGCCGTCCGGGTGGGGCCTGGTCGCCGTGGAAGCTGCGGGCCGCGGCGCCTGGCCGCTGGTCGCGGCGGCGCTGGCCGGGTTGCTGGTGCTGATCGCGGTCGCCCTGCTCGGCTGGTCGCGGATGCTGGTCCGCCGCACCACCAGCCGGCCGCTCCGGCCGGCGCGCCCGCTCGCGTCGCCGCTGCCGGCCGAGGGCACGGTCAGCGCGGTAGCCGCGAAGGAACTGCTCACCTGGTCGCGTGACCTGATGCGCACCCACCTGCTCTACTTCTCGATCTTCTTCGGCGTGCTGTACACGGCGGCTCCGCTGATCATCGGCTGGCCGGGCATGCTGCCGTACGCCGGGACGCTGGTGGTGGTGATGGCCGCCGCGACCTCCGCCAACCTGTTCGGGCTGGACGGTACCTCGCTCTGGCTGAGCCTCGTCCACCCGGGCGTCGAACGCGACGAGGTGCGCGGGCGGCAGATCGCATGGCTGATCAAGGTCGCTCCGGTGGCGATCGTCCTCACCGTGGCCGGTCTGGTCCTCGGCGGGGAGGCCTGGACGTGGCCGTGGGCCTTGGCGCTGCTCGCCGCAACCCTGGGCGGCGGTGCGGGCCTGATCGTGCTGGTGTCGGTCTACCTGCTGGTTCCGGTGCCGGAGCCAAGCAAGCGCGGCGGCAATCCGCTGGAGGCGGGCAACATCTTCGGTCTCGTACTGCTGATGTTGCTGCTCACCCCGGTGACCGCCCTGCCGGCGGTGGGGGTGGCCGTGCTCGGCCAGGCGCTCGGTCTCCCCGTCGTGCTGTGGGCGGCCGTGCCCGTCGGGGGCGTGACCGGGGCGCTGCTCGCCGGGTGGTTCGGGCGGCTGGCATACCGGCGGTTGCGGGCCCAGGGGCCCGAACTGCTGAGCCGAATGCGCGGCGGCGCCGGCGAACCGGGAGTCCGGCCGGCGTACGGGCAGCGGGTGAAACTCCCGCCGCGCACCAACGCCCTGGTGACCTTCCTGTGGATCTTCTGCTGGATTCCGCTGTTCCCACAGGGCCTGGTCCCGCTTTATATGATCTTCACGGACAGCCCGAGCAAGCTCTGGTTCCTGGCGCTGCACGTGCCGTCGCCGTATCAGATCCCCATCGCGGTGGCGATGAGCGTCCTCGGCTTCGCCATGCTCTACTTCGGGACGGTCATTCCCCGCCGGTACGAACGACTTCAGGGAACCCGGGATCAGGCGTCCGGCAATGGAGCAGATGCCGATCGAGGAGCGCGGCCACATACGCACGCGTGATCTCTGGCTCTGGATGTCATCACATGGCAGGTAAGAAATGGGGCGTAAGTTTCGCAAGGGAGCTTCACCGTGAAGCCCGAAACGACGAGCGCACAGCGGTGGGGGAGGAGTGGCAGGACTGGGACGGCAGCCCGATCGACTCGCGGCAGGACTGGGACCGCCGATCACTCCACCGCGATGAAGTACTTCGACGCGGCTTCGAGCGTCAGCCAGTCGCCCACGAAGCCCTTCGGCACGACGAAGCCGTCGCCGGCGCCGAACTCCAGCCGCCCGCCCGCCTGGTCCACCACCGCGACCCGGCCGGTGAGGATGGAGCAGATCTCCGTGTAGGGCCACGGATCCAGCCGCACGCTGCCCGGCTCACCGGTCCAGTAGCCTGCCCGCACCGATGCCGCAGTGGTCTCGAGGCCGGTGAACTCCGCCTCGGTCCACGACGGCGACGATGCGGCGTAGTCGCTCAGCGGTGGCACGTAAGGGGCACGGCCGGCCGCGCCGAGCACCGTTACAGCGGAGATGTCCATCATGTCCTCCAGATCGAAGTCGGCGGGATGAGAGAGGGTCAGGACGGCCGGGCGCCCAGTGCCAGCAGCGACACCAGCTCGTAGGCGACGTTCGCGGCCGCGAGGCCGGTGATCTCGGCGTGGTCGTAGGACGGTGAGACCTCGACGACGTCGGCGCCGACGATGTCCAGGCCGGCCAGCCCGCGCATCATCACGAGCAGTTCGCGGGAGCTGAGTCCGCCGATCTCCGGCGTACCGGTGCCGGGGGCGTGCGCGGGATCCAGCACGTCGATGTCGATCGACACGTAGACGGGCCCGCCGTCGAGGCGCGCGCGGACGTCCTGTGACACCGCCGCGGCGCCCCGCGCCTCGATGTCGTCGGTCGTGAAGACCCGGAAGCCGAGCTCGGCGTCCCGGACCAGATCGAGCGGGCTGTACAGCGGGCCGCGGATTCCCACGTGCGCGCAGCGCGTCTCGTCGAGCAGTCCTTCCTCGGCGGCGCGGCGGAACGGGGTGCCATGCGTGTACGGCTCCCCGAAGTAGGTCTCCCACGTGTCCAGATGGGCGTCGAAGTGCAGGACCGCGATGGTCCCGTGCCGCCGCGACAGGGCGCGGAGGACCGGCAGCGTGATCGTGTGGTCGCCGCCCAGCGTCACCACCTTGGTGCCGCGGTCCAGCAGCTCGCTCACCGCCGAGTCGACGGACTCGATCGCCGCCCCGATGTCGAAGGGATTGCAGACCACGTCGCCCGCGTCCACGACCTGCTGCTCGGCGAACGGCTCCACGCGCAGCGCGGGATTGTACGGGCGCAGCAGCCGCGACGACTGCCGGATGTGCCCCGGCCCGAAACGCGCGCCGGGGCGGTAACTGACCCCGCTGTCGAAAGGCACGCCGAGCAGCGCGACGTCGGCGTGCGGCACCTGGTCGAGGCGCGGCAGCCGGGCGAAGGTCGCCTCGCCGCCGTAACGCGGTACCGCCGACGCGTCGACCGGGCCGATCGGCGCGCGTTCAGGTTGCTTGGGCATCGTGACGGATTCCTTCGATCGCGTGGGACGGGGACGGCGGCATGGGGTGTCGCATGCGCTATCCGCCCAGCCGGTCGAGTGCGTTGCGAGTGATCTTCTCGGTGAAGAAGTCGCGGGCGACGAGGCCGTTGACCCACTCGGTGGTCCCGGTGTTGACGACCGTGCCCCCGTTGCGGGTGAACACGGCCATCATGCCGGAGCCGTACTGCCAGTCGGGGGCGTCGTCGCCGGTGGGCCGGCCGGTCAGCTCGCGCAGGCCCTGGCTCTCTCCCGGGCCGCCGCTGCCCAGCGGCACCGTGCCCGCCCAGCGGTCCTCCTCCGACGCCACAGCCGGGCACATGGCGAGGATCTCCAGGTTCTCCGGCGCGCCGTCCTCGAAGGTCGGATAGGGCAGCCCGCGCCGGAAGGTGTACTCCACGGAGTCGAGCTCGAAGGCGGCGATGCCGATCGGCGCGGCGCCGATGACGTCGCCGTAGTACAGGTCGGTCCCCTCGAACAGCCAGTGGCCGGGACGGTAGACGGTGTACCCGCCGGAGGCGCGCGGCGCCGCGCAGCCGTAGCGAACATATACGCCGGACGAACCGGTCAGCCCCATCGACTCCGCGGCCGGGCGGCCGATCGGCGGGTAGTCCCAGGCGGTGCTGACCAGGTGCGCGTCGTCGGTGCCCGTCACCGGGTCGGCGGCGGGATCGCGGTAGCAGATCTGCGTGCCGCCGTCGTCGGTGATGCGCACCTGCCAGAAGAAGTTGCCGCCGAATCGCGCGATGTTGCCGCCGCCGTCGACGAACCGGTCCACGGCGTCCCGCATCCGCCACGACCAGTACTCGTCATGGCCGACGACGATCGCGCAGCTGTGCCCGGCGAGCACGCCGGGATCGGCGTCGAGGTCGTGCTGGGTGAGATAGTCCAGCTCGTAGCCGGCCTCCTCGGCCCACACCACGAACGGACGCTCATAGGTCGCCCAGAACGCGTCGGCGTGATGGCGGGAGTACCCGTTGAACCTCGCCCACTCGTATGCCTCGTACCGCGGCTTCCAGAAGGGCGGCGGCGTGAACATGTTCGACTCACGCGGCGCGCCCGGCGGCTTGCGCAGCATGCCCCGTGCGATCGGCCGCCGCGCGGAGACCTCGGGGACGCCGATGTCGTTGCGCGGATCGTCACCGATGCCGCGGTACTGGTTCGCGCCGCCCCAATCGTTGTACGCCATCATCGTGCTGGTCGAAAGGACCAGCACCAGAGGCCGCTTGGGCCCGTCGGCGTCCGGCTTGACGACGAAGAAGTGCTCACGCTCGAACACCGTGCCGTCGGCGCGGGTGACCCGTACGAGCACGAGGTAGAAGCCGCTCGGCCACGAGGCGTCCACCTCGAAGGTGGCCAGCACCGGCCAATCGCATCCGGTGGTGTAGCAGTCCCGCGCGGTCGGGGTGTGCTTCCCGGCGACCTCCTGGAGCAGCAGCATCGAGCGGGGCCGGGCGCCGTCTCTGACGATCTCGACCTCGAAGCTCTCGGCGGTCGTCGAGGCGTGCAGCCGTACCTGGTCTCCTCGGTGGTAGCTGAACCGGTCGGTGTAGCACCACACCTCGGCGTGGGCGGGGTCGTCGTTCGGGAACTCCGACGGCCAGCCGGTGGGGGACCAGGCGTATTCGGGCCGAAGCTGGGTCATCGCACTTACTTCCTGTTCTCGGTCGAGGGATCGCTCGGCGCGGCCTGGCGCAGGACGCGCCGGGCGATCTCCGAGGCGCCCCGCTGGCAGGCGTCGAGCTCTTCCGGTTGCACCAGGTACATCCGGGTGAGTAATCGGCTGGCCTGCCAGGCCTTTCTTTCGGGGCGCTGCCGGGCCACCCCGCCGTGGATCCGGATGATCGCGATGGTCCCTCCGGTCAGTGTCCACTGGGCGAACTCCGGCTCGACCGGGACGAACTCGCGTTCTTCGACGGCGCTGCGCACCAGGTGGCGGATACCGCGGTGCAGTTCGTCGAGCTCGGCGCGCCACCGCCCGAAGTCGCCGAGCAGCACGTCGTCCGCGTGCAGCCCGAGCAGGTTGTACGGGCAGCTCAGGATGTGCCGGGCGTCCAGGAACAGGTGGGCCATGAGCCGCTGCGCCGGTGAGCCCTCGGTGCGGACGAGTTCCTTCAGGTTGCGCGCCGTGGCTTCGATGCTGACGCGCAGGAGGTTGTCGAGGATCTCCTGTTTGGAACTGAAATGGTGGAACAACGACGGCTGCTGCACGCCCACGGCCGCGGCGATCTCCCGCGTCGTCGTGGCGGCGTACCCCTTTTCGGCGAACAGATTGGCGGCCTCACGGAGGATCCGGTGCCGGGTCTCGCTCTGCTCCTCCGCGCGGGCGGACTCACTCCTGGCCATCTGCGGCCACCCCCGCGAACGCCTCGGGGTCGAGGAACCGGTCGATGACGTTGCGGGTGATCGTCGAGATGTCGTTGCGGTAGCCGTTGTGCGACAGGGCGCCGCACCAGGCCATCGACCCGGCGGAGAAGACGCAGCCGGCCCCCTTGAACAGCAGCACCACGTCGCCGTGGTAGTCCGGCTTGCTCGCGCCGAACAGTGGCGGCACGAGCGAGTGGTCGCGGCTCGAGCCGAGCACCACGTGACCCGGCGCCGGGGCGTGCCCGGCGGCGTTGTCCCACTCCTGGCCGATCGCCCCTCCGCCGAGAGCCCCGTAGTCGCCGATCACCTCGGAGCCGACGCCCGCGAACACGAACTCCGCGGCGGGAGTGCGGGACCGGTCGTCACGCACGATCGGATAGGAGCGGTCGAAGCCCATGGTGGCCGACTCGACGCCGACGGCGGCCATCGCGCTCCGCCCGATCGCGCCGAGCCTGCCACCGCGCAGTCCGTCGGTGGAGTTGTACGACTCGGTGCGCTGCGTCTCCTCGTCACGCTCCCACAGGTCGACACGGCGGTTCTCCATCACCCACGGTCGCCGGGGGTCGAAGTTGACGTTCATGAAGAAGCCGTTCCCTCCCAGGTAGAGCAGCCGGCCACCGTCCAGCGCGTAGCCGTCGAAGGCGTCGAAGATCCGCGCGGACATGTACTCGGGATGGGTCCCGGTGAGCACCACCGGGTATCGGGCCAGCAGGTCCGCGCCCTCGCGGTGCACATCCTCGTCGGTGACGACGTCGAACCGATAGCCCTCGTGCTCCAGCCAGTCGACGAGGTACAGGTCGCAGGTGTAGCCCTCGGCGCGCACGTGCCCGGGACGCATGTTCAGGTTCGGCCGCAACCGCGAGACGTAGCACACGTCGGTGCCGTCGAGATGGCAGTCGTAGCTGGACAGGCCGAGCTCTGGGTGCGTGAGCAGGTACTGCTCCTCGGGACCGAGCTCGACCAGCCGGTCCTGCACGGCTTCCTGGATGGGGCTCTCCCACCAGAAGCGGGAGTTGCCGTAGGCGCCGTACGTCGCGGTCGGGGCGACCAGCAGCACGGGCGCCCGCCGCGAGGTCGCGGCCGGCCGGACGAAGAACGGCACGAACTCCTCGTCCTGCCCGCTCGACAGCCGCGCGGCGTAGAACCCGCTGGGCGTGCCGGGCGGCACGGTGACGGTGAAGTCCACCGGCCAGCGGCAGTCCTCGATCGCGTCGGCGAGGAAGTGCACGGCGGCGTACTCGTCAGGGGCCTGCCGCCAGTCGGTCGTGCCCGGCTGCCAGTGCACCCCGCGAACCGCGCGCTGGGGCAGGTTGTGCAGAGTGCCGTGGAGCCCGGACGGGCCGGCGTCACGGATGTCCCAGGACGAGATCTCCTCGGCGAAGTCCCACGCGGCGATGAGGTCGCCCGCGTCGCGCAGCACCGCGCGGTCCCCGAGCAGCAGCTCCTCGGCGCGCGCCATACCGGGCTCCCGGGCCAGCAGCGGGCGCTCCAGGCGCCCGGTGAAGGGGTGCCGGGGGGCCGTCCCGCCGCCGAGCTCCGCGCCGAACACGACGGTCCACGCGCCGCCCGCGCCGGGCCCGGTTCCGCCGGGCGGCCCCGGGGAGGCCGGGGCGAGGGGGGCCTCGGCGGTGGTGCGTTCGGCCGAATCGACAGCGCCGTAGGCGAGCCGCACGCGACCCGCCCGCCGGTCGACCACCGCGACGAGCACGTGCCAGCGCGACACCGTCAGCGGGGTCTCGCCGCGCACGACCTGCCGCCCGTCGACGTGCACCGCAGGGCGCAGCCGCTCGTCCAGCAGCAGCGTGACCGACGCGCCGCCGGCCTTCTCGGCGGCCTTCTCGGCGGCGAGGAGCACCTGCCGCCGCCCGGCGGCGAGCGTGGGCAGCGCCAGGACCGCCGGTGTCAGCACCTCCTGATCGAGGGCGTCGCCGGCCGGCGCGACGCCGTACGACCCGGCCACGGTGGTGCGGGTGTGCCCCGGGAAGACGCCGACAGGCAGGACCGGGGTGTAGCGCAGGCCGACGGCGCCCGCGCGAGGGTCGCCGCTGCGCATGCGCACGATCGTCGCGTCGTAGGCGTCGAGCGGCGACTCGCAGCTCACATGGAACGCGACGGTCTCCCCGGGCAGCACGCTGATCTCGTCGCCGTACCCGACGATCCGCTTGGCGCCGACCGGACCGGCGGCGGTCATCGCACGGCCTCGGCGTCGGCGTCGGTGGCGCCGGTGGGGTCGCCGCCGAGCGCGGCCCAGCGCAGCCGGAAGGCGAAGCGCTCGGCGTCGGCCCGGCTGCCGAACACGGCGCCCGGCAGCGGCCGGGCCGGCTCACCGCGCCTTCCGGGCGCTTCGGCGAGAGCCCACGGGCCGTCCGGGTCGTTGACCAGCAGGACCAGCCGGGGGACGTCGGTGCTGGTGCGCAGCAGGCCCAGGAGCAGGGCGAGGTCGTCACCGTGCCAGGCGTGAGGATCGGCCTCGAACTCCGCCACGAGGTCGGTCCTGGCCGGGTCGACCCGCGTGGGCAGCGCGTACCGGCCGGTGCCCACCCGTTCAATCAGTTCCATCGTCGGTCCCCTTCAGCGGGAGAAGTACCAGTTCTCGGGGTCGAGGTTGAGCAGCGGGCTCTGGCTCACCCCGCCCAGATCGGACTTGATCACCGAGACCTGGTTGTCGGCGTTGGGGAGCCAGATCACCGGGAGCTGCCGGGCGAGGTAGTCCTCGTACGTCAGGAACGCCTGGCCGCCGGAGGACGTCTGTACCGCCTTGATGTTGGCGTCGTTGACCGGGTCGCTGTAGCCGCCGGCGTTGACCCCCGCCCCGGTGGCGAAGATGGACTCACCGCTCGGGTAGGGCGAGCTCCAGATCCACGACGGCGACCCCCATTGGGCGAGCTGCCACGTGCAGTGGGCGCCGGAGCAGGCGCTCGCGTTGGACACCACCTCGCTCGCGGACGCCTGTCCGAGGTCGAGGACCACCCCGATCCGCGACAGGGCCGACTTGTAGGCCTTCATCTCCTGATCGAGGTACTGCACGCCGTTGATGTACTGGAGGCTGAAGCGCAGCGGGGCGCCGGCGGCGATCCCGGCACCGCACTGCCCGGCACCGGTCCCCGGCCTGGCACACGTGCTCACACCGTCCGGCGTGACCGTCCAGCCGTGGTCGCTCAGCAGCTTCGCGGCGCCGGCGGGGTCGTAGGGGTAGACGCCGCTCTTCACCAGAGGGCTCAGGAAGGCGCTCGCCGGCTGCGCGGGCACGGGCCCGTTGGTCACCGTGCCGGTGTCCTTGAGGAACGTCCGCACGTAGCCGGGCTGGTCGACGAGCTTCTGCAGCGCCTGACGTACGTAGAGCTGCTTGAGGATCGCCCCGTTCTCGGCGTTGTTGAAGTTGAGCACGATGTAGGAGATCGACCAGGACGGCCACGCCCGCACCGTGTACCCGAGCGCCTCCAGGGCCTTCGTCTGGCTGATGTCCGACAGCGGCAGATACCCGTAGGTGAGGCCGCCGGAGCGCAGCACGTTGAACTCGGCGGCGTCGGAGGTGAACGGCTGCATCACGAACTTGTCGATCCGCGGCTTGTTCGTCCCGCCGTACCTGGGGTTCGGCACCAGCTCGGCGTACCCGTCGGGGCGGAACTTCGAGAGCTGCCAGGCGCCGTCCACGACCTTCCACAGCGGGTTGGCCGCGTAGCCCGCGAGGTCTCTGGACTGCGCGTCGAGGAACTTGTACACCGCCTTGGCGCCGGCCGTCGTGGTGTCGTGGTCCCCGACCGCGCCGCCCGCCGACGTCCTGTCCCACACGTGCTGCGGCACCGGGTAGATCTGGGAGAGCTGCGTCTGCGAGAACCACGTCCGCGAGTACGCCTTGTCCAGGGTCAGGCGGACGGTGTGGTCGTCAGGGGTGCTGACCTCGGTCACGTTGCGCGGGAAGCTGCCCGGGATGGCCAGCGCCCACGAGTCGATGTTCGCCCGCAGCAGGTTGATCCAGAACACGACGTCCCGGGCCGTGACCGGGGTTCCGTCCGACCAGCTCGCCTTCCGCAGGTGGATGGTGACCTCCTTGTCGCCGGCGGAGTAGACGGGCGGGTCGGCGAGGGAGCGCGCGTCGTCGAGTTCGACGCCGCCCTTGTTCCCGTACGTATACAGCGGGGGGTACATCAGGCCCTGGAACTGGATGTTGGTCGGGAGATCGTACGCGAGCGACACCAGCGGGAAGATGTAGTTGACCGGGCCGGACGCCTGGTTCTCCGCGAACGTGACCGTCCCCCCGGTGACCGGCGTCCCGGCCGCCTTGGCCGGGATGGCGGGCGCGGGCCCTCCGGTGCAGCTCGCCAGGGTCCATACGGCCGCAAGGGTGAGGACGATGCCGAGCCGGTGCCTTCGTCGGTGCCGCATGGGGATGTCTCCCTTGATTTCACGCATGTCAGCGGGGGGTCAGCGGGAAGTGGCAGGCCACGCGCCGCGCGTCCGGCCCGAGCTGGGCCAGCGGCGGCTCGGTGGTGGCGCAGATGTCCACGGCGATGGGACACCGGGTGCGGAACCGGCAGCCGCTCGGCGGGTTGGTCGCGCTGGCGATCTCCCCGTGCAGGACGTTCGCACGCCTGGTCCGCTCGATCGGCGGATCAGCGACCGGCACGGTGTCGATCAGCGCCTTGGTGTACGGGTGGGCGGGGCTCTCATAGACGGTCGCCGCGGGGCCGACCTCGACCAGCTTGCCGAGGTACATCACGCCGATGACGTCGGAGATGTAGCGGACCACCGACAGGTCGTGGGAGATCACCACGTAGCTGATGCCCGCGTCGCGCTGGAGGTCGCGCATCAGGTTCAGGATCTGCGCCTGGATGGACACGTCCAGCGCGGACACCGGCTCGTCGGCCACCACCAGCTCGGGCCGCAGCGCGAGCGCGCGGGCCAGCCCGAGCCGCTGCCGCTGCCCGCCGGAGAACTCGTGCGGATAGCGCCGCGCCGCCGCCCGCGCCATGCCGACCTGGTCCAGCAGTTCCTCGACCCGCGCCTGCCGTGCCGCGCGATCCGCGGAACGCTGGACGCGCATCGGCTCGGCGAGCACCGATCCCGCCCGCATCCGGGGGTCCATCGCCGCCGCCGAGTCCTGGAACATGAACTGGATCCCGCGCAGCTTGCGCTTGCGCTCCGCCCCGCGCAGCCCGGCGAGGTCGTCACCGTGGTACAGCACCTGCCCGGACGTCGGCCGCTCCAGACCGGCCAGGATCCGGCCGATCGTGGTCTTTCCACAGCCGGACTCGCCCACCAGCCCGAACGTCTCACCCGCCCGGATGCTCAGGCTGACCCCGGCGACGGCGCTGACCGTTCCCACCTGGCGTTGCAGCACGCCCCGGTTCAGCGGGAACTCCTTGTACAGGTCGACGAGCTCCACCACGACCGGCGCTGCCCGCTCGGAGACCGGCGGCGGGGCCACCGCGCGCCCGGCCGACGCGCCCGGAGCGGCGGCGACGTGCTCGATCGGGACGAAGCAGTGGTAGACGTGACCGGTTCCCTCGACGGACGCCGGTGGATACTCCGCGCGGCATCGATCGGTCACGTGGGCGCAGCGCGGGGCGAACGGGCACGCGGTGATCGGCGCGGACAGGTCCGGCGGCTGCCCCGGGATGCTGCGCAACGGCTCCCCGGCGTTCACGGCCCGCTCGGGCAGCGCCTCGAACAGGGCGGTGGTGTACGGATGGCGTTCCCGCCCGTAGAGCTCGTCGGTGGTGGCCGTCTCCACGACCCGCCCGGCGTACATGACCGCGACCCGGTCCGCGTACCCGGCCACGACGCCGAGGTCGTGGGTGACCAGGATCACGCCCATGTCCAGCTCGCGCCGCAGCCGGTCGATGACCCCGAGGATCTGCTTCTGGATCGTCACGTCCAGTGCCGTCGTCGGCTCGTCGGCGATGAGCAGCTTCGGCTCGCAGGCCAGCGCGATCGCGATCATGACGCGCTGCCGCATGCCGCCGGAGAGGTGATGCGGGTAGTCGTGGATCCGCCGCGCCGCCGCCGGCAGGCCGACCTGGTCGAGCACCTCGACCGCCCTGAGGACCGCCTGCTTCTTGGAGACCGGCCGGTGCAGCCGTACCGCCTCGGCGACCTGGTCACCGATGGTCATGGTCGGGTTGAGCGAGGAGAGCGGGTCCTGGAAGACCATGCCGACCTCCGCGCCCCGGACGTGACGCAGCGCCTTGTCCTCCATCGGGACGAGGTCGCGGCCGTCCAGCAGGATCCGTCCCTCCGCGACCCGCCCGCCGTGGGGGAGCAGGCGCATCACCGACAGGGCGGTCAGCGTCTTGCCGCTGCCGGACTCACCCACGATGCCGAGCACCTCACCGCGGTCGACGTGCAGGTCGACGCCGTTGACGGCGTGCACCGTCACGTCGCCGGAGCGGATGTGGGTGTGCAGGTTCTCGACGCGCAGCAACGGGTTCGCCGTCATTCCGCTCAGCCCCTTACCGTCCGCAGCCGGGACTCGAACGAGTCGCGTACGGCGTCGCCGATGAAGTTGAAGGCCACCACCGTGAGCACGATCGCCACGCCGGGCGGATAGATCAGCCACCAGTAGCCGGAGTAGCTGTAGTTGACGCCGTCGGAGAGCATCCCGCCCCAGTCGGCCTCCGGGGGCGGCACGCCCAGCCCGAGGTAACTCATCGCGGCGATCGCGAGGATCGCGTCGGCGATCTGGAAGGTCACGTTCACGGCGATGGTGCCGATCGCGTTCGGCAGCACGTGCTGGAACAGGTTGTACAGGCCGCCGCCGCCCATGCCGCGCGCGGCCTGCACGTACTCCCTGACCTTGAGGGTGAGTGTCTCCCCGCGGATGAGCCGGGCCGGGATCAGCCAGGACACCATCGCGATCACGATGATGAGCACGGGCTTGGACGGCCGGAAGATCGTGGCCATCAGCAGCAGGAAGAACAGCGTCGGGATGGAGAGCAGCACGTCGGTGACGCGCATCATCAGGCCGTCGAGCAGTCCCCCGGCGTACCCGGCGATCGCCCCCCACACGCTGCCGAACAGGGTGGCGATGACGGCCGCGGCGAGGCCGACCTCAAGTGACGTCTGTCCGCCCACCATCAGCCGGCCGAGCTCGTCGTAGCCCACGCTGTCGGTGCCGAGCGGATGCCCTGAGCCCGGCGCCATCGTCACCTGGTCGAGATTCGTGTGCACCTGGTCGGTGTGGTAGACCAGCGGCCCGGCGAAGGAGAACACGACGATCAGCACGACCAGCGCGAGGCCGACGACCGCCAGCCTGTTCTGCACGAAGACCTTCAGCGCCGACCGGAACGGCGATTCGTGCGCGCCTCGCGAGGCGGCCGGAACCCCGGGTGGTGGCGGTGTCTGCGCCTCGATGAGGGTCATCTGTCTCTCCTCGTGCGGTTCATCGCGCTGCGCGGATGCGGGGGTCGACGACCGCGTACAGCAGGTCGGCGAGCAGCGACCCGAGCGCGGTGGCCACGCCGACCACCACGGTGGTGCCGAGCAGGATGGGGTAGTCCTGGGTCTGCGCCGCGTTCCAGAACAGCAGGCCCATGCCGGGATAGTTGAAGACCGATTCGACGACCAGCGCGCCGCTCACCACGACCGGGAGGGTCAGGCCGATCATTGTGATGATCGGCAGCAGCGAGTTGCGGAGCACATGGCGGAGCACCACGATCGTCGTAGAGGCGCCCTTGGCGCGTGCGGTGCGCACGTGGTCCTGGGTGAGCGTCTCGATCGCCGACGAGCGCGTGTACCGGGTGAACAGCGCCACCGTGACCAGCGTCAGGGTGAGCACCGGCAGCACCAGCCCGCTCGGGTGGGCGAGCACGTCACCGAAGCCGCCCTGGGGGGCCTGCGGCGGGAACATCCCGAGGTCGATCGAGAAGAAGATCACCAGCAGGATCGACAGCCAGAACAGCGGCATCGAGTAGAAGACGAACGCGACGCCGGTGACGGTGTAGTCGGTGAGCCGGTTGCGCCGCACCGCCTGGAGCAGGCCGAGCGGCACGGCGACCACGAGGGCGATCAGGTTCGCGGCGCCGACGAGCAGGAGCGTCTTCGGCAGCCGGTCGGCGATCAGGCTCGACACGGTCTGGTTCTGCTTGTAGGAGTAGCCGACGTCCCCGGTGACCAGGTGTGTCAGCCACACCCAGTACTGCGCCACGAGCGGCTTGTCGTAGCCGTTCGCGTGGTCGAACGCCATGATCGCGGCAGGTGTGGCGCGCGGTCCGAGGATCGCGCGCGCCGGACCGCCCGGCAGCAGCCGGGTGAAGACGAACACCACGATCGTCACACCGAGGACGACGAGCACGCTCTGCCCGAGGCGCCGGAGGGTGAACTTGGTCACGTCGTCATCCCTGCTCGGTGAAGTACCACTTCTCCGGCGTGAGCGACAGGCCGGCGGACGGCTGCGGGATCGCACCGCCGAGGTCGCTCTTGATCGCGGAGACCTGGTTGGCCTCGGTGGGCATGAACAGCATCGGCAGCTGCTCGGCGGTGTAGGTCTCCCAGTCGGTGAACGAGGCGGGGTCGCTGTCGGTGGTCGTGGCCGCGACCTTCGCGTCCATGGTCTTGTCGCTGTAGCTGCCCCAGTTGCCGACCGCCCCGGTGGAGAAGGCGACCTCGCCGCTCGGGTAGAAGTCGGGCGCGAACTGCCAGCCGGTGCCCCAGTACGCCATCTGCCAGCCGCAGGACGCGTCCGACGGCTTGCACGGCGTGATCACGCCGAAGATGTCGTTGGAGGGGGCCTGGGAGAGGTTGAGCTCGATGCCGGCCTGGCTCAGCGCCGACTTGAACGCGCGCATCTCCTGGTCGACCTCCGGGACGCCGGAGGAGTAGACGAGGTCGAAACTGAGCTTCTGGCCTGCGGCGATGCCCTCGCCGCAGTGCCCGGCGCCGGTGCCGGGGGAGGTGCAGGTCGTCACGCCGCCGGGGGCGACCGTCCAGCCGTTGGCCGTGAGCAGCTCGGTGGCGTGCTTCGGGTCGTAGGGGTACCGCGGCGTCCTGCCCGCGGCGCCGAGATAGGGCGAGTCCGGCTTCGTGGGCACCGGGCCGTTGTCCGGGGCGCCGTTGCCGTGCAGGATCGCGGAGATGTACTGCGGCTGGTTGATCAGGCTCTGCATGGCCTGGCGGATGTAGAGCTGGGAGAACACCTTCCCGACCTTGGGATTGTTGAAGTTGATGGGGAGGATGTTCATCGACCACAGGTACCAGGGGTCCACGGTGTACCCCAGGGCCGTGAGGGCCTTCGCCTGGCCCATGCTCGTCTGGGGGATGTAGCCGTAGGTGAGCTGTCCGGCGCGCAGCGCGTTGAACTCGGCGGCGGCGGAGGTGAAGGGCTGCTCGATGAACTTGGCCAGGTGGGGCTTGTCGGTGCCGGAGTAGGCGGTGTTCGGGACGAACTCGGCGTACCCGTCAGGCCGGAACTCCGACAGCTTCCACGGCCCGTCGACCACCTGCCAGAGCGGGTCGTCGGCGTAGCTCTGCAGCTTGCGCGCCTGGCCGTCGAGGAACTTGTAGACGTCCTTGGCCGAGTCGGCCTTCAGGTCGTGGTCGCCGATGGGCCCGTCCGCCGACGTCTTGTCCCAGGCGTGCTGCGGCATGGGGGTGATCTGGCTGAGCTCGTTGAACGTGAACCAGGTCGGGTTGACCGGGGCGTCCAGGGTCAGGACGATCTCGGTGTCGCTCGGCGTGGTGACCTTCTTCACGTCGTCGGGGAAGAACCCCGGGACGTACTGGCCGTAGTTGGCCGAGTTGGCCCGGAGCATGTTGATCCAGAACGTGACGTCCCTGCTGGTGATCGGCTTGCCGTCCGACCAGTTGCCGGGCTTGAGCTTGATGTTCACGACGGTGTCGCCCGCGCTGTACTTCGGCGGCTCGGCCAGGCTCAGGTCCTCGTTCAAGGCGATCTTGTCGCCGTCGCCGAACCAGTAGAGCGGCCGCCACATCAGGTACTGGAACTGGTTGATGTTCGAGGTGCTGAAGTACGCCAGGCTGTCCATCGGGAAGATGTAGTTCGGCGCGGTGCCGGGCGCCTCGGCGAACGTCGCCGTGCCGCCTTCGCGCGGTACGCCGGTCGCCGATCCGGTGGGATGACCGGACGAGGCGCCGCTGCCGGTGCAGGCGGCGAGCAGCCAGCTCAGAACGAGCACGGATCCAACCGCCGCCAGACGCCGGCGCGGAGCCGTCCGTCGTGACGGCACGTTAACGCCCATGGGGACCACCTCATGTCTTGCCGGCGGGGTCGGTCGAAGATCGCGGAGCGGAGTCGACATGCCTCCACCCGGGGTCGTGGAGGAGAGGCTAGCCCTATCGCTTGATAGGCACAATAGGTCAGAGAATGTTTCGATTAGAAGCCAAATATATGTATGAGCTGGGACTTTGCCCTCACCAAGCGCGGCAGGCCGGCGTGACGAAAACCTTGAGGATCTTCCCTGGGCTGTTCACCTCGGCCCGCGGAGCGCGGCGGACCGGCCTGAGATCGCGCTCGCCCGTCCGTTGGCAGGGACGCGGGCGGGTAGGCGTGATCCGGCTCCCCTGAGGCGGTTACCCGGCGCCGGAGCCGAGGATGTCGCGGATTTGATGGCGGGCGGTGACCCCGAGGAACCGGTAGAGGTGGGAGCTTGCGCCGTAGGAGCCGGTCTGCTGGGCTCTGCCGGGGGCGATGGCGGGCGAGGCGACCACTCCCCGCGACCTACGGTCCGTGCTCGTGCTCGGCGATCACCTCGGGGCCGGAGTACTCCCGCCGGAGGCATGCTCTTTCTC
Organism: Microbispora sp. NPDC049125; assembly: GCF_040802045.1. Classification (NCBI taxonomy): domain Bacteria; kingdom Bacillati; phylum Actinomycetota; class Actinomycetes; order Streptosporangiales; family Streptosporangiaceae; genus Microbispora; species Microbispora sp. NPDC049125. The sequence continues at coordinate 83,357 of NZ_JBEZDW010000005.1, forward strand.
TTGCTCCACGCGCGACTTATGCTCTCAACTCGCCGCTGCGGGCAAATGCTGAGTGGGAGTTCAGGCAAACGCGCTGCGCGTTCGTTCCCCGGTTATTGGGGTGAGCCGGTTCGAGTCCGGTGGCCCGCAGCGGTTCTCGCGCAGCGCAGCGTCGCAGTTATCTTGACCTGCGTTTATCCTTGATAATCGATACGGGGATCGCCTGCGACCGTGACGGAGCCGCCCATGACCGTCGACCCCACGATGACCCGAATCGGCCAGGGAGTGGAGCTGCATCATCACCAAGGTCGGCGTGAAGCCGCTCGCGACTTGTTCGCGCAGATCTGGGACGACATCGGCGGCGAGCAAGGCGACCCGCTACATGTTTGCGTTCTTGCCCACTCGATGGCCGATGTGCAAGACGACGTACACCAGGAACTGATGTGGGATCTGCGAGCGCTCGCCGCCGTCGGACTGATCACCGATGAGCGGGTGGCCCAAGCCGGGGTGCCGCTTTCGGTGGCCGGCTTGTATCCGTCGTTGCACCTGAACTTGAGTGAGTGCTATCGCAAGCTAGGCGATCTCGACCGCGCCCGGGAGCACTTTCGGCAGGCGCGGGACGGGATCGGCGTGCTCGGCGACGACGGGTATGGGCAGCTCATCAAGAGTGGCCTGGAGCGGGTGGCCGAACAGTTGGGTGAGACCGTCTAACTGTGAGCCCAGGCAAGTGTGATGTTCACCGGCTTTCGTGAGCCACGACCTGTCGGGTTGTCGTGCGTGATGATCGCGATGGCCGGCCTGCTGGGTGTTGAAAGCGCCCTTGATCAATGCCGTCCAGTGCCGTCGCGTGCCGCCTTGTGTCGTTCTGCCCGCCATTGTCCGAGCCAAGCTGCCGGGTCGTGACGCTACGTGCCGTGCTGTATCCCGTACATGCGAGCAACCACCGATCAAACATGGGCCCTTGCCCATTACCGATAACCCGCCATCTAACGGTCGCCTGATCTGCTGCCGTATGGCTCGGGATCCCAACTTCAACGACACGTGAACGGCTATCTCTTTGTGGTCGATCCTGGGATTGTTGACGTTGTGACGTTCCGAGACTTGGTTCGGGCGGCGCGCATGGAGCAGCGACTTGACGTGGCGCTTGACCGGTACATGGAGGCGCTGGCGAGCTGGCAGGGAGCCGCCGCTGGTGACGGGACGGCCCCCGAGTCGAGGGTCGTCTCCGTGTTCACCGCGCTGGACAACGAGTTCATCGGCGCCTGCCTCACCGCGACCCGGCTCGCGGTGAGGCAGGGCCGGGTCGCGGAGCTGCTCCATCCGCTGCACCTGGCCGCCCGGATGGCGCCGTTGCACGAACACGTCCAGGCGAGTCTCATGTCCGCGCTGGCCGCCGCCGGCCAGCGGGCGGAGGCCCTCGCGCTTTTCCGGACGGTCCGTGCCCGCCTGGCCGACGCGCTCGGCATCGATCCCGGACCGGCGCTGCTGGCCGCGCATCGCGAGGTGCTGGAAGCCGTACACGAGCGGGAGGTTCGTTTCCGGCCGGGCCCGATCCCGCTGGTGGGGCGCGACCGGGAACTCGCGGTGCTGCGTGAGATGCTCGCGGCGGGGACGGGGCTGGTCGTGGTGGAGGGCGAGCCGGGGGTGGGCAAGACCCGGCTGCTCATGGGGGCCTGCGCCGAGGCGGAGCAGCGGGGCGCCCTGGTCTTATGGGGTCACTGCCTGCAGGGGGACGGCACACCGTCGATGTGGCCCTGGCTGCAGGTGATCAGCGCGGCCTTGGGGAGTCTCCCGGCCGCGGCGCAGGCCGAGTGGCGGGCCGGTGAACTGGGCCGTCTCGTGGAACCCGACCCCGGGGTCGCCGGTGCCGTAGGGCCGGCCGACACTGGCACCCAGTTCCGGCTCTTCGAGCAGGCGGTCGCCCTCATCGGGCGTGTCGCGGCCCGGCGGCCGGTGGTGCTGGTCGTCGACGACCTCCAGTGGGCTGACGTCGCCTCGCTGGAACTGTTCAGGCATCTGACCGAGTGGCTGCCGGGCGGCACTGTGGTCATCGGCGCGCTGCGTGACCGTGCGCCGGTGCCCGGTTCGGAGCTGGCGAGAACGCTGGCTTCCGCCAGTCGGTTGGCCGCCCATCGCAGGATCAGGCTGAGACCGTTCGGCCTGGACGATGTGGCTGAGCTGATACGCCGGGAGAGCGGCCGTGATCCCGATCCTGATGTCGTCACGGCCATTCACGCCCGTACCGCCGGGAACGTGTTCTTCGTCCGGGAGCTGTCCCGGTCGGTGGCCGGGAACGGTGTGCTGGGTGATGGGGTGCCGTCCTCGGTCCGCGATGTCGTCTGGGATCGGATCGCCGACCTCACCGGCGACGCTCTCGGCCTGCTGCAGGTCGCCGCACTCATCGGCCGCGACATCGACCTCGTGCTGCTGGCGAAGACCGCGACGCTGGAGATGCCGGAATGCCTCAAGGGTCTCGAACCACTGGAGGAACTCGGCCTGCTCGAACCCCTGCCCGGTCACCCCGGCGCGGTCCGCTTCGCGCACGACCTGGTCCGCGAGTCGGTCGCCGACCTCACGCCGCAGCGTCGGCTGACCCGGCTGCACCTGCAGGTGGCCGACGCGCTGGAGCGCACGTCCCCGGACGACTCCACAGCCGAACGGCTGGCGCATCACCTGCGGGCCGCCGGTCCGCTGGCGGATCCCGCCCGGACGGTGGACGCGCTGGTCCGCGCGGGCCGTTGTGCGGCCAACAAATCGGCGCTCGATGCCGCCTCCCGGCAGCTGCGCTCGGCAGCCCAGATCGCCCGGGCGGCGGGTCTGGCCGAACGGGAGCTGACCGCCCTGGCGATGCTCACCGCGGTCGACGGAATGCGGGCAGGGTACGCCGGCTCGGCACCGGAGGTGCTCGAACGCGCCGAGAACCTCGCCCGCGACCTCGGCCACGAACGACAGGCCACTGACTTCCTGTTCTCCCGCTGGGTCGCACACGGCCAAGGGCTCCAGCTCGACAAGTCGAGCCGGTTGGCGCGACGACTGCTCATCCAGGGCGAGGCGTCCACCGACCCGATCGTGCGCGCCTACGGCCTGCACGCCTGGGGCATCCACCAATGGGCCGTCGGCAACATCGGGCAGGCCTACCGCTACCTCATCCGGTCGACCTCGACCATGCGCAACGACCTGGTGCGCCGCGACGACGAACCCCTCCGGCACGACCTGCAGAACCTCTCGCCCCTGATGCTCGCGCTGATGACCGGGCTCCGGGGCGACGTCGTCCACGCCCGCGCGATGTTCGACCGCCTGGAAACCGCGGCCGGCGATGACCGCTACACGGTCACCGTCTGGTCCGCCTTCGCGGTCACACTGGCGGCACAGGCGGGCGACCCGGAATGGGCGCTGAGCGCGGCCGAACGCGGAATCGCGCTGGACCCCCAGTTCTCCTTCGGCTTCTTCGGCAGCTACCAGCGGCTCGCGCGATGCTGGGCGCGGGCGATGACCGGCCACGACCCGGCCGGGGCCGCCGAGGAGGCACGGCTGATCATCGCCACCACCCTGTCCGACCCGCCGCGCTCGGTGCTGGGCACCTGGTGCGGGCTGCTCAGTGAAATGTGGCTGGCGGCCGACCGGCTCGACGAGGCCGCTCGAACCCTCGACCAGGCCGGCGTGGTGCTTGACACCTATGGGGAGCGCGACGGCGAAGGCCTGCTGCTTCTGCTGCGGGCGCGGCTCCTGCAGGCGTACGGCGCACCCCTCGCCGACGTCCGGGCCGCCGCGGAACGGGCCCGAACGCTGGCCGTCGAACGTGAGGCGAACTTGTTCGCCCACCGTGCCGAACAGCTGATCGCCGATCTGGATCAGGAGAGCTGAGGCCGGTTGAGAGCAGCGACTTCCAGCTCGACGCCGCCGGTCGTCTCGCGCGCCGGCTGCTTGATCATGGCCGGCGATCCTGCGACCCTGTCGTGCGGGCTTCGGGCCATCACGCGTGGGGAGTCCACCAGTGGAGTTCGGGCAACGTCGGTGAGGCCTGCCGGAACCTGAGCCGGTCCGATTCGCTGATCCGTGCCGAGCGAGACGCCGAGCCGCTGCGGCACCGGCTGCAGATGATGACGCCGGTCATGCCGGCGCTGAACACCGCGCTGCACGGCGACCTGGTCGCCGCGCGCCGGCTTTTCGAGGTGGTGGAGTTCGACGCCGGCGACGACCCCTATGCCATCAGCATCTGGGGCTCATTCGCCGTCACCGCGGCGGCCGCGGCGGGAGACTTCGCCTGGGCGCTGCGGGCGGCCGAGACGGCGATCGACGCCGATCCGGACTTCTCCTTCACCTTCTCCGGCAGCTACCCACGGCTGGCGCGGCACTGGGCCAAGGCCATGTCCGGCGGTGACCCGGTCACCTCGGCCATGGAGATGCAGCGCATCATCGAGGCCGACGACGTTTTAGGCCTGGCACGGCTGGGGGACCGGCCCCCGGAAACGATCGCCGGCCGCCACACAGGACCGGACGACGAAAGAAGCCCGTAACTTTGCTGAGCTTCAGGTCATGGGCTATTTCAAAGGGGAGTCCCTCGGTAGGAATCGAACATATGCGGCCGCGCCCGTACCCAGCCGACGGGTTCTGCCCGGTCGATCGGTCCGCTAATCTGCGATTCGATACGCGTGAACGTCTTTCGTCCGGGGTGGTGGAGGCGTGGCAGAGCCGACTCGGCCCCCCAGGGGTGCTCTTCGTATCGACATTCTGGGTCCGATACGCCTGCGGTTGGACGGCGTTGAACTGAAGATCGGGCCGAGGCAACAGACCTTCCTGCTCGCTCTGTTGGTGGCCCATGTGGGCAGGCTGGTCAGCAGGAGCGAACTGATCGACCTGATCTGGGAAGACGACCCCCCCACCAGCGCGGTCAACGTCGTCCAGAAATACGTGGGTGAGCTCCGACGGCTGTTCGAACCCTCGCTGTCGCCCCGCGTGACCGGGTCGTACCTGCAGCGCCGGGGGAACAGCTACCTGTTCGTGGCCGAGTCCGCGACGATCGACCTCGTCCTGTTCCGGCAGGGGATCGCGGCAGCCGAGGCCGCTCTCGCGGAGCGGCATCGTGAGGCGGCGCTTGATTCCTACGCTGATGCCCTCGGATTGTGGCGCGGCTCGACGGGGGCGGGCTGGGGTCACGGACCGGCGGCCATGGCCACGTTCGCCGCGCTCGACGGTGAGTTCTTCGACGCCTGCGTCGCGGCCGCCGAACTCGCCTTATCACTGGGCCAGCCGACGCGCGTCCTCAAGCCCCTCCGCCTGGCCGCCTCGATGGCGCCTCTGCACGAACCCGTCCAGGCCGCCCTCGTTTCCGTCCTGGCCGCCTCCGGACGATCGGCCGAAGCGCTGTCCGTCTACCGGCAGGTTCGCGCCCGGCTGATCGAAGAATTCGGCATCGACCCCGGTCCGGTGCTGCAAGCGGCCCATCAGCGGATACTGAGTCACACTTCCCGGCCGCTGCCCGTGGCCGATCCGGAGGTCGCCGGGCAACCGCCGGCGGACGGCGGACTGGTCGGTCGGGGCGAAGATCTCGCGGTGCTGCGACAGGCGGTGGGGTCCGCTCTGGCCGGTGGCACCGGGCTCGTCCTGGTGGAAGGCGAACCGGGAGTGGGCAAGACGCGACTGGTCGAGGAGGCGACCGGCGAGGCCGGCCGGCGGGGTGCGCGGGTCGTCTGGGGCAACTGTCTGGAAGAGGGCGGCGCTCCGTCGATGTGGCCCTGGGTGCGGGCGATCGGCACGGTCCTCGACGCTCTGCCGTCGGACCGGCGCCAGAGATGGCTGGGCAGCGAGATCGGCCGTCTCTTCGAGTCGGTGGACGGCGTGGCGCCGGAGCCGGAGCTCCCCGATGCCGGAAGCCAGTTCCGCCTGTTCGAACGAGTCGTCGCACTCGTCGGCGAGGTCTGCGCGACGCACCCGGTGATACTCGTCATCGACGATCTCCAGTGGGCCGACCTCGCCTCACTGCGACTGTTCGGTCACCTCGCGGCCCGGGCCCCGGGCGGTGCGGCGATCATCGGCGTCCTCCGCAACCACGCCCCCGCCCCGGGCTCGGAGCTGTCCCGGCTGCTCGCCGCGGCCAGCCGGATCTCCGGCCACCGTCGGATTCGTCTCGGCCCGCTCGGGCCCGTCGAGGTGGCCGAACTCATCCGCCGCGAGACCGGCCGTAATCCGGGAGACGGCGTCGCCCGGGTCATCCACGCCCGCACCACCGGTAATCCGTTCTTCGTCCGGGAGCTGTCCCGGCTGCTGGCCGCCGACGGGGGCATCCACGACGACGCCGACATCCGGGCGGCCGTGCCGGTCACCGTCCGGGATGTCGTCCGCGATCGTACCGCCGACCTCGACGACGACGCACGGAACCTGCTGGAGGCCGCGGCCCTCATCGGGCGAGAGGTCGACTTGGGGTTGCTCGCCCGCGTCGCCCGGCTCAACGTCCAGACCTGTCTCGACCGCATCGAGCCAGTCGAGCATCTGGGCCTGCTCCTGCCCACGCCCGAGAACCCGTTCGTTCTGCGTTTCGCGCACGATCTGGTCCGCGAAGCCGTCGCCACGACCACGTCACCCCATCGAACGATCCAGCTGCACCTGCACGTGGCGGACGCACTGGAGGCCACCGACACCAAAGTCGGCTCCGTCGCCGAACGCCTCGCCCACCACCTGTGGGCGGCGGGCCCACTGTCGGCTCCGGCGCGCACCGCGGGCGCGCTCATCCAGGCCGGGCGCCGGGCGGCGGCCAAGTCGGCGCTCGAAGCCGCCGGACAGCACTTGCGGTCGGCCGCGCAGGTGGCGCAGACGGCCGGCCTGCCGGAGCTCGAGTTGTCCGCGTTGTCGCTGCTCACCGCCGTCGTCGGCATGGGGCAGGGGTACGTCGGCTCGACCATCGACCTGCTGGAGCGCGCCGAGCACCTGGCCCGTGGCCTCGGCCGCGACCGGGAAGCCGTCGACTTCCTGCTCAGTCGCCAGGCCGCCTACTGCCAGGGGATGCAGCTCGACCGCGCCGACCGGCTGGGGCGCCGGTTCCTGGAGCAGTGCGAGGCATCCGCCGACCCGGTCCTGCGCGCCTATGGTCTGCAGACGTGGGCCATCTACCAATGGTCCATCGGCGAGATCGGCGAGGCGCACGAGTTCCAGAGCCGATCGGACCGCACCCTGCTTGAGGACATCGCTGGGTACGGCGAGTATCCGCTCCGGCGCGACCTGCATCTGATCGTGGCCGCCATGCACGCGGAGATCTCCGCTCTGCACGGTGACCTCGACGCTGCCCGCCCGCTGCTCGACATGCTGGAAGCCGCCGGCGACGACCCCTACGCGATCACGCTCTGGGCCACGTTCGCATCGAGGATCGCGGTGATGTCCGGCGACCCCGCCTGGGCGCTGCGTGTGGCAGAACGGGGCATCGCCGAGGACCCCGGCTTCTCCTTCGCCTTCTTCGGCGCCCATCTGCGGATGAGCCGATGCTGGGCGCGGGCCGTGACGGGCCACGACCCGGCCGGCGCCGCGGCCGAGGCCGAAGTCATCCTGACCGCGAAACTGCTCGACCCGCCGCTCACCGGCCTGGCCACCTGGTCCGGAATGATCGGCGACATGTGGCTCGCCGCCGGTCGGCCGGACGACGCCGCCGCCGCTCTCGACCGGGCTGATCAGGTCGTCGACACCCACGGCGAGCGTTATGCCGAGGGGCTGCTCCTGCTCCTGCGGGCACGGCTGCTCCAGGCCCGCGGCGCCGATCCGGACGACGTCCGGGCCGCCGCCGAGCGGGCCCGCGCCCTGTCCGCCCGGCGCGGGGCCCACCTGTTCGCGCGCCGGGCCGAGGAACTGATCCGGAACCACGCCTCGGAACCTGGCGACTGATCGTCAGATCCTCGGTGGGCAGGGCATGCCAGCCCATTTCGATCTTGTGCCGATCTCGGCAAACCCGCGTTCGCCGGGCCTGCTGCAAATCGCGTACGACCGCTCGATCGGCTCCACCGCAGGAACGGTTCCGGGCTCGGCTCGCCGAACCCACTCGACGACGGGCGCCCCCGCTTTTCCGCACCCGGCGGACATCGCATTCGAAGTCCGGGATGTGCAGGACGTGGAGCCCGGTGCCGAACTGGAACCGCCCCAGCGGACTTCATGCCGACTGAAGTATCGGAGAATCCAGCCTACGGTCGTCTACCCAGTATCTGATCGGCGCGGTGGACGAACAGGTGTGCCTCACGTTCCAGGGACAGGGCCCGGGCTCTTTCGACCTCGGCCCGGACGGCCGAGACGGGTGCGCCGCGCCGCTCCATCAGCCGCGCCCGCATGAGGATCACGAAGCCCTCGGGGTAGCGCTGACCATAGACGTCGAGATACCGGTCGGCTCGGTCGAGGGCCTTGCCCGCGTCGTCGAGCCGTCCCGCCGCCAGCCACATCTCGCCGAGGAGTCCGTACCAGGTGGTCAGGCCCGAGCGTGGTGGATCGGTCAGCGCCACGTCGATGATCGCTTGGGCCTCCGCCGCGGCGCCGACCGGGTCGTCGCCGGTCACCGCGCGGGCCCAGCAGTGGGCCAGCCGCTGGTAACTGCCGAGGAAGACGAAGGAGAACTCGGGGTCCAGCGCGATCCCCCGCTCCGCCACGCTCCGCGCCCAGACGGGGTCACCGGCCAGCGCCGCCACCGTGACGGCGAAGGCGGCGCAGACCGTGACCACGTAGGGGTCGCCGTCGGCCGCGGCCTCCAGCATGTCGAGCTGGGCGCGGGCGTCGTCGACGTCGCCGTGCAAGCCGGTCATCAGGGCGAGCATCACGGGTGAGAGCAACTGCAGGTCGTGCCGGAGCGGGTCGTCTTCGCGGCGGACCATCTCCTGGAGCATGGCCGGGGCCGACCGGCTCAGATATCGGAGCGCTTCACCGATGTTCCCGACATCCCACTGGTGGATGCCCCAGGCGTGGAGCCCGTAGGTGTGCACGATCGGGTCGGCGGACGCCTGGCCCTGCGTGAGCAGCCGATGCGCCAGCCGGCCTGCGCGGTCGAGCTGGATGCCCTGGGAGTAGGCCGCCCAGCGGGAGAAGAGGAAGTCGGTGGCCTCACGTTCCCGGCCGAGGTCACGGGCCAGGTGTTCGGCGCGTTCGAGCACCTCGAGCGCGTTGCCGACGTATCCGGCGCGCATCCCGTCGAGCGCGATGAGCAGGGCCAGGGCGGACAACTCCAGCTCGGCCAGGCCCGCCGTCCTGGCCACCTGCGCGGCCGACCGCACATGGTCGGAAGCCGTATCGAGTGCGGACTTGCCGCCCGCGCACCGGCCCGCGTGGATCAGAGCCGCCGCCGTCCGGCTCGGATCAGCCAGCGGCCCGGCCGCCCGCAAGTGGTGTGCGAGGCGCTCGGCCACCGAATCGTCGCCGGGGACCGTGTGCTCCAGCGCCTCCGCCACCCGCAGGTGGAGCCGGGCCAGCCGCCGCTGCGGCGTGGTTCCTGCGACCGCCTCGCGGACCAGGTCGTGCGCGAACCGGAAGGTGTGGGGGTCGTCGGCCGACGGTTCCAGCAGGCCGAGCGCCTCCAGCGGTTCGAGGCCGTCGAGACATCCCGGTACGTCAACATCAGCCGCCCGCGCCAGCAGAGTGAGGTCGACCTCACGGCCGATCAGCGCGGCGACCTGCAACAGTTCACCGGTGCGGTCGTCCAGTCCGGCGATCCGGTCGCGCACGACGTCGCGCACGGTGGACGGCACCCCGTGCACGCTGTTGTCATTCCAGAACCGGGACAGTTCCCGGACGAAGAACGGATTCCCGGCGGTCCGGGCATGGATGACGCGAGCGGCGTCCGGATCGGGGTCTCGGCCGGTCTCTCTGCGGACCAGCTCGGCCGTCTCGTCCAGACGGAGCAGACCGAGGCCGATCCGACGGTGCCAGGGCAGTCGGCTCGCCGCGGCCAGCATCCGCGCCAGCTCCGAGCCGGGCATGGGGGCGCGGTCGCGGAGCGCGCCGATGACCACGGTGCCGTGTGGCAGCCGGTCGGCCAGGTGGCCGAACAGTTCCAGCGAGGCGACGTCGGCCCACTGGAGGTCGTCGACGACGAGTACGACCGGGCACCCGGCCGAGACCCGGCCGATGAGGGCGACCACGCCTTCGAACAGGCGGAACCGGGCACCGCTGTCGGGCAGCACAGGTGTGCCGGACACCGCCCGGTCAGGCGCCACGAGGCGGCCCAGATCACCGGCCCGCCACGTCGCCCGCGTCGCTTCAGGCAGGCGGTCGAGCATAGCCCCGACAACCTGTACCCACGGCCACATCGACGGCGTGCCCTCGCCCTCCAGGCAGCGCCCCCACACGACGAGCGCGCCACGCTGCTCCGCCTCCGCCGCGGCCTCCTCCAGCAGCCGGGTCTTGCCGACGCCGGGCTCACCCTCGACCAGGACGAGCCCGGTTTCTCCGGTGAGAGCCGCCCCGACCACCTGCCGCAGCACCGTGAGCTCCTCGTCCCGCCCGACCAGATGGGTGGCGGCCGGGGGCGGCTCTCTGGCGGGTACGTGCCCGAGCACGCCTTGGTGCGCGGTCGTCAGCACCGTGCCGGGGGCGATGCCGAGATCGTCCGCGAGCCGGACCCGGACCGTCGAGAACAGTGCGAGGGCCTCGGCCGGCCGCCCGTCGGCGGCCAGCGCGGAGATGAGGCTCGCCTGCACGTTCTCGTCCAGTGGCGCCATGCGGGCGGCGAGGTGCAGCGGGTGGAGTATGCGGGCCGGCTGCTCCAGCGGCAGCGCGAGTTCCGCCGCCGCCAGACACGCGCTGAAGAACTCGTCGTCCAAGGCGCCGAAGACGGACATGGACGCCGGCCCGTGAGCCGGCCCGTCACCTGCGGGTCCCCGCCAGATCCCGAGCGCCTCCACGTACCGGTCGAGCGCCACATCGGGCCGGTGCCCGGCGGTCGCGGCCCTGGCCGCTTCGACCAGTTCCCGGAACTCGACGACGTCGAGGATGCCGGGCCCGGCCACGAAGAGGTATCCGTTGCCGCGCCGGTGCAGATAGGAGCCCGTCTCCCGGGCGGGCAGCCCGGGTTCGAGCAGGCGCCGGAGCGCGCCGACGTATTTGTGCAGGATGTTGACGGCCGAGGCTGGAGTGTCCTGGTCCCAGATCAGATCGATCAGCTCGCCGACGCTGATCGGCTCTCCGGCCCGTGCGAGCAGCAGGGCGAGCAGGTACGCCTGTTGACGTGGCCCGGCGTCCAGTTCCACGCCGTCCCGCCAGAGCCGCAACGGACCCAGGATCTGCAGCCGCAGATGTCCGCCATTGGTAGCCATCTCGGCGTCGATCGTAGGCGAAGGTCGGCGGCTGGGAAAACTCCGTGATCGGCGGATTTGGGTACCTCGTCCACATCGGCACAGAATGGCGCGAATGGTCAGACTGTCGCCGTGTGCCGCCTTCTGTCATTTCGTCCGTCATTGTCCGAGCCGAGCTGCCGGGTAATGACGCTGCGTGCCGGCCCGTATCGCGTACACGCGAGCAACCACCGAGCAACCAGCATTCCTGACCATTGAATTCGGCGGCGAATATCCGACTTCGTCCCAGCGTCTGAGCCGCGACGGGGAAGCAATCGGCCTGGTGGTTTGCCGGCGCAGTCCGCGCTGCCGCACCCCATGACCAGACGAACCGGCGGCGGACCACCGTCAGCGGAGTGACTTGCGGATGCTGCGGAGCCGCCCGACAGCCACGCCAAACGGCGGCGACATCGAATCCTCAGTCGCCGGGCGAAGGCCGTCCCTCACCCGCGGATGATGAGCGACCGTCGAAGACGAGTTCGCCACCAAGCTGACTGTACAGCTCCAACTGGTCGTAGTAGATCCGATGAGTGATGATCTTGTGGTTGCCGACGGAGCAGGTGCTGGTACCGCGAACGGCGACGGGACGGCCGGTTCCACCCAGCTCACACCCGCCGGGCAGCATGAAAGGCCCGTTATGCGTGCCGGTGAGCATCCATTCGGTCACCGCGGGATCCGCGCAGATCACCGTGTGCCAGACCGTCATGCGCAGGTCCGAAAACCCTTTGAAGACCTCCTCGTAGAACGAGGCGATCTGGTCGTGTCCCTCCGCGATGCCGGCCGGGGTCACCAGGACCCCGTCCCGGCTGTGGCAGTGAAGAACACGATCCAGATCGTGGGCGTTGAAGGCCTTGAGCAGTTTGTCCTTGAGCGCGCGAGCGTCGCCCATGGTGATCACCCCCTCGATAGGGACTCTTCCGGCGATGGACGCGGCACCACGGCGGCCGACCTTCGCCCAAGGCCGGCCGGCACGATGGCGTACGCACTCGCGGTGGTCGTCCGGGCGCCGCGGATCAGTTGAGCTCGCCGGGATGGATGACGACCTTGGTCCAGCCGAGATCCCGCCGGTCGAAGTGCTCGTATCCGATCGGTGCGTCGTCCAGGCCCAGCTCGTGCGAGACCACCCAGGACGGCCGGGCGTTACGCTCGTGGATGAGCGTCATGAGCTGCCGGTTGTACCGCTTCACGTTGCACTGGCCGTTGCCGATCGTCTGGCCCTTGAACCAGAACATCCCGTAGTCGAAGGCGATCTCGCCCTGCTTGTAGAGATCGTCCGGGCTGCCGGGGTCGGTGGGGATGAAGACGCCGACGACGCCGATGGTCCCGGTGAACTTGACCGATTTGACGAGGTCATTGAGCGTCATGTTGGGGTGCTCGTGCCCCTGCGGGTCGTGCGCCTGGTAGCCCACGCACTCGCAGCCCCGGTCGGCGCCCAGGCCCTTGGTGAGCTCCATGACCTGATCGACCGGTGACGACTGGGAGTCGTCGATCGCGATCGCGCCGATCTCCTCGGCTTTGGCGAGCCGGTCGGGATGGCGGTCGACGACCATCACCTTGCTCGCGCTCTTGAGCGTGGCGGAGTAGGCGGCCATCAGCCCGACGGGTCCCGCCCCGTAGATCACGACCGAGTCGCCCGCCTCCACCTGGGCGAGTTGAGTCGCGTGCCAGCCGGTCGGCCAGATGTCGGCGAGCATCACGTAGTCGTTCTGCTTCTCCTTCGCGTCGTCCGGGAGGACGAGGCAGTTGAAGTCGCCGTACGGCACGCGCAACAACTCGGCCTGGCCGCCGCTGTAGGGCCCCATGTCCGCGAAGCCGTACGCCGCCCCGGCCATGCCCGGCTCGGGATTGGTGGTGAGGCAGTAGGCCGTCAGGCCCTTTTCGCAGTTCACGCAGAAACCGCACGCGACGTTGAACGGGATGCAGACCACGTCACCGACCCGGACATGGTCGATGGCCGATCCGATCTCGACCACTTCACCGAGGTTCTCGTGACCGAGGACGCGGCCCGTCTCGAAGTCGGTCCGCCCTTCGTACATGTGCAGGTCCGACCCGCAGATGTTGGTCGTGGTGATGCGGACCAGGACATCGGTGGGCCGCTCTATGCGCGCGTCCGGGACCTTCTCGACATTGACCTGTCGAGGTCCCTCGTACACTACGGCTCTCATGATTTCCTCGCATTCAGTTGGTTGCGAAGGATGGCCTATTCTGTCAATGACGGGACGAAAGGTCCCAAGCCGTACAGCAGGTCAATGGTTCGTTCCCCCTTTCCTCGCTCGTCGCGACCGCGCCTCTGCGGGGACTCGGCGCCGAACTCACCGGGCGTCCGGGCCGGCCGTTCAGATCCGATCGCCGAGGCCGTCCCGACCGCCTCAGAGCAGCAGGTCGAAGACATCTGTCGTGCGCTCCCACTGCTCAGTCGAGGGGTTCTTCACGTCTGGATCCACGATCTTGCAGGTCTGAGCCAGTGCCACTGACGGCCGCCGACGATCTCGGGCAGGCGGCCGACGGTCTCCTCGCCGATCGACAGGTCGAACGGAGGCAGTGTGGCGAGCTGCTCCAGGATGGGTTTCACTACGGAAGAGCCGTTCGAATCTCGACACCGCCATGAGCACCATGGAGATCTCCTTCCTTCCGGCCTGGCATCATTCGCCGGCCTGGAGGTAGTGGTGGACCAGCCGTACGGCCATGGCGCCTTCACCGACCGCCGAGGCCACCCGTTTGACCGACCCGCTCCGTACGTCCCCGGCCGCGAACACGCCCGCCCTGCTCGTCTCCAGCGGGAACGGCCGGCCGACGGAGCCGGGCGTGCCTTCCCTGCCGGACCGGGTGGCGTTCGCGCCCGTCAGTATGTAGCCCCGCGGGTCGAGCGCGATCTCGTCGGCCAGCCAGGCGGTGTGCGGCGCCGCGCCGATGAAAATGAACATCGCGCGGGCCTCGATCGTGGAACGCTCTGCCGTGACGGTGTTCTCGGCGATGACCGCGGCGAGACTCTCTTCCCCCATCAGCTTCCGGACCTCGGTGTTCAGCATGATCTGGATTCGGGGGTGTCGTTCGACCTCGACGGCCAGGTAGCGGGACATGTTCCTGGACAGCGCGTCCTCCCGCACGAGCAGCCGTACGCAGGCGGCGTGCCGGACCAGGAAGAGGGCGGCCTGGCCGGCCGAGTTGCCTCCTCCCACGACGACGATCGGGTCCCGCTCGCACATCTGGGCTTCGAACATGGTCGCCGCGTAGTAGACGCTCGTGGGCTCGAACCGTTCCAGGTCCTGGACGTCGAGCCTCCGGTAGCGGACGCCGGTCGCGACGATCAAGGCGCGCGCGTGGATCGTGCCGCCCTCCCGCACGGCGACGATGTGATCGCCTGCGTTCAGGTGCAGTCCGCATGCCTGGGCGGGGACGTGGAAATGCGCGCCGAACTTTCCGGCCTGGATCGCCGCTCGCTCCGCCAGCTCGCCGCCGGAGATCCCGGACGGGAAGCCGAGGTAGTTCTCGATCCTTGAGGAGGTGCCCGCCTGGCCGCCCGTCGCGACGTTGTCCAGGACCATCGTCACAAGGCCCTCCGACGCCCCGTAGACCGCCGCCGCCAGCCCCGCCGGCCCGGCCCCGATGACGAGCAGGTCGCATCGGGTCTGCTGCACCCGTGGTCCGGGGGGCCCGATCGCCCGGGCCAGCTCCGCGTTGCTCGGGTTGCGGAGCACCGTCTCGCCATGCAAGATCACGACCGGGGTCTCCTCCGGGGTGACGCCCATGCTCCGCAGGAACTGCTCCGCCTCCTCGTCCTGCTCCAGGTCGATCCACCGGTGCGGCAGCCGGTTGCGTGCCGCGAACTCCCGCAGCCGCCGGGAGTCGGCCGAGAAGCGGGAGCCGATGATGCGGAAGCCCGCCCCCAGTCCGATGAGCATCATGCGGCGGATGAGGTAGGCCCGCAGGATGAGGTCGCCGAGTGCCGGATCCTCGGCGACCAGGCGGCGGAGCGCGTCCGCCGGTACGGCGAGGACCTCGCCGTCCTCGGCCACCACGCCGGTGACGAAGCCCACCTGGCCGGTGAGCACGTTGAGCTCTCCCAGGAACCGGCCTGGCCCGTGGACGCCGATCACCTGGTCGTCCACTCCGAATCCCTCGACCGTCGCCACCTTGCCGGCCAGGATCGCGAAGAATTCGGTGCACGGAAGGCCCTCCGCGTACAGGACGTCGTCCCGGCGGACCCGACGCCGCTCGCCGCGCCCGGCCAGCACCTTGAGCTGCGCGTGACTCAGCCGCGGGTAGGCCCCCTGCGGGTCCGGTGTCTCTGAGAGGTCAGGCGGCCAGCGCATCGTCCACCCATTCGCGCAGGGCGGGAGCAGGCGCCGCGCCCGCCCGCCGGGTGACGACCCTCCCCTGATCGATCACCACAAGCGTCGGGATGGCCTGTACGGCGAAGCGTTCCGAGAGCCGGGGCGCTTCGTCCACGTTCACCTTCACCAGCTTCAGGCGACCGGCCAGATCGGCCGCGACCTGCTCCAGGGCCGGGCTGACCATGCGGCACGGCCCGCACCAGGGCGCCCAGAAGTCGACGACCACCGGCGTCCGCGACGCTTCGACGACCTCGCTGAAGTCGTCGTCCCCCGCCTCGGTGACCCAGGGAAGCGGCTGGTGGCAGTCACCGCAGTGCGGGATTCCCGAGGCCGTCCCGGGTACCCGGTTCTTCCGACCGCATTTCGAGCACTGGACGACGCTCGCGTCCTTGGCCTGGGATCGCATGGTCAGACCTCCGGATTCTCGTACGTCACCGAGAGCGCGCCGGCGCTGAGCCCGACGTGGATGATCGCCCCGTCGAGGACGTCGCCCGCGACCAGGGCGCGGGCGACGCGCGTCTCGACCTCACGGGCGATGAAGCGGCGCAGCGGCCGGGCGCCGTACACGGGGTCGAAGCCCTGCTCGGCGATGAAGCGCACGGCCTCGGGGGTGACCTCCAGCGTCATCCTGCGTTCGGCGAGCCGGATCCTGATCTCGGTGAACATCAGTGACACGATCTGCTCGATCTCCGGCTCGGTGAGCGGCTTGAACAGCACGATGTCGTCGATCCTGTTGAGGAACTCCGGCCGGAACCGCGCGCGTAGTTCGGCCATCACCATCTCGCGCACCTCGGGGTCGATCTCGCCCGACGAGGCGGCCTTCTCGCTCAGGTAGTGCGAGCCGATGTTGGACGTCATGATGATCACGGTGTTGCGGAAGTCGACCGTACGGCCCTGGGCGTCGGTGAGCCGCCCGTCGTCGAGCACCTGCAGCAGGGTGTTGAAGACGTCCGTGTGGGCCTTCTCGATCTCGTCGAACAGCACGACCGAGTACGGCTTGCGCCGTACGGCCTCGGTGAGCTGGCCGCCCTCCTCGTAGCCGACGTATCCGGGCGGGGCGCCGATCAGCCGGCTGACCGTGTGGCGCTCCTGGTACTCGCTCATGTCGACGCGGACCATGTTGTCCTGGGTGTCGAACAGCGCTTCGGCGAGGGTCTTGGCCAGTTCGGTCTTCCCGACGCCGGTCGGCCCGAGGAAGATGAACGAGCCGATGGGCCGGCGCGGGTCCTTGATGCCGGAGCGCGCCCGGATGATCGCGTCGGCGACGGCCCGCACAGCCTCGTCCTGACCGATGACGCGCTCGTGCAGGATCTGGTCGAGATGCAGCAGCTTCTCCCGCTCGCCCTCCTTGAGCCTGCTGACCGGGATGCCGGTCCAGCGGGAGACGATGCCGGCGATCTCCTCTTCCGTCACGACCTCGCGGAGCAGGCGCCCCGCACCATGCTTGGATTCCAGCTGCTCCTCCGCGGCCTCCAGCTTGCGTTCCAGCTCGGGAAGCCTGCCGTGCGTCAGCTCGGCGGCGCGGTTCAGGTCGTAGGTGCGCTCGGCCTGCTCGGCCTCGCGCCTGACCGCCTCGATCTCCTGGCGCAGGCGCTGCACCTTGTGCAGAGCGTGCCGTTCGGCCTCCCACTGGACGCGCATGGCGTCGGCCTGGGCGCGCAGGTCGGCGAGCTCGGCGCGCAGGGCCTCCAGACGGGTCTGGCTCGCCGGGTCCTCCTCCTTGGCGAGGGCCGCCTCCTCGATCTCGAGGCGCATCACCCGGCGGGTGAGCTCGTCCAGCTCGGCGGGCATGGAGTCGATCTCCGTACGGAGCATCGCGCACGCCTCGTCGACCAAGTCGATCGCCTTGTCGGGCAAGAAGCGGTCGCTGATGTAGCGGTGGCTCAGAACAACCGCCGCCACGATGGCGCTGTCGGTGATCTTCACGCCGTGGAACACCTCGAGGCGCTCGCGCAGGCCGCGCAGGATGGAGACGGAGTCCTCCACCGACGGCTCGTCCACGAAGACGGGCTGGAAACGGCGCTCCAGCGCGGCGTCCTTCTCGATGTGCTTGCGGTATTCGGTGATCGTCGTCGCGCCGATCATGTGGAGTTCGCCGCGGGCCAGCATCGGCTTCAGCATGTTCCCCGCGTCCATGGAGCCCTCGGCCGCGCCCGCGCCGACGACGTTGTGGACCTCGTCGACGAACAGCAGGATCCGCCCTTCCGCCGACGTGACCTCGGTGAGTACCGCCTTGAGGCGCTCCTCGAACTCGCCGCGGTATTTCGCCCCCGCGACCAGGGCGCCCACGTCGAGACTGAAGATCGTCTTGTCCTTCAGGCCCTCCGGGACGTCGCCTCGGGCAATGCGCTGGGCGAGGCCCTCCACGATCGCGGTCTTGCCGACTCCCGGATCGCCGATGAGAACGGGATTGTTCTTGGTCTTGCGGGACAGGATCTGCACGACCCTGCGGATCTCGCCGTCGCGGCCGATGACCGGGTCGAGTTTGTCCGCCCTGGCCGCGGTGACCAGGTCACGGCCGTACTTCTCCAGGGCCTCGTAGGCGACCTCGGGGTTGGCGGAGGTCACCCGCTGGTTGCCGCGCACTCGCGTGAGGGCCTCCAGGAAGCGCTCGCGGTTCAGCCCGTGCGCTTTGAGCAGCCGCCCGGCCGCCGTGTCCGGCCCTTCGTCGAGCAGTGCAAGCAGCAGGTGCTCGACCGAGACGTACTCGTCCTTCAGCCGCCTGGCCTCCCGATCGGCTGCCTCCAGCAGGCGGGACAGCCGCTGGGTCAGGTACACCTGCCCGGGCGCTGCACCGGGACCGGTCACGCGGGGGCGGCGTTCCAGCTCGGCCTCCAACTCCATCGCCAGCTTGTCCGCGTCGGCGCCGGCGGCCGAGAGCAGGCGCGGGACCAGCCCTTCGGGTTGTTCCAGCAACGCGAACAGGAGATGTTCGCCGTCGACTTCCGTGTGCCCGAAGCGGGTCGCCTTGGTCTGCGCGTCGTGCAGGGCCTCCTGTGACTTCTGGGTGAGGCGGTTCACGTCCATGGCATGCCTCCGGGAGTTCTCGCGCGGGTCCGCAGAGCCGCTTCGAGCTCCGCGATGCGGTCGAGCAGGTCCGCCACCAGGCCCAGTGAGGCGTAGTTGACGGCCAGTTGCGTGTGCAGCCGCTGGAGGCGCCCGACGACGGCGAGCTGGGAGGGCGGGAAGCACAGATCCCCCGTAGCGTCGCGGAAGGCGTCGATCAGGCCGAGCGCGACCAGGCGGCGCACCAATTCCGGATGCAGACCGGTCACCTGTGCGAAGGACTCCAGATCCAGGAATGGGAGCCGTACGAGGGGATGGCTCATGGCCGGGTTCTCCCGCCCGATTGGGAGCGCGGATTGAAGCTGGAGACGCCGGCCAGTTGCTCATAGAGGCGGCGCTCCTCGGCACTCAGCGTGCGAGGGACCATGATCCGGACCTCGGCGAACAGGTCCCCGGGGTCACCGCGGGAGTTGGGCATGCCCTGCCCGCGCAGGCGCAGGCGGCGCCCGGAGGAGGAGCCGGGCGGCACCTTGACCTTCGCCTCCCCGCCCGGGGTATCGATCGCCACGGTCGCGCCCAGCGCGGCTTCAGAAGGGGTGAGGGGAAGCTGGACATGGATGTCCCGTCCGTCGACGCGGTAGCGGGGATGATCGGTGAGTCGCGCGATCAAGTAGAGGTCGCCCCTCTTCGCGCCGTCGGTGCCCGCGCCGCCCTGACCCGCGAGCCGGATCCGCTGCCCGCTCCGGACGCCCGGGGGGATCGTGACCTCCAGCGTCCGGGATCCTCCACGGCCGGGAAGGGTGATCGTGCGGCGGCCGCCGTGGTAGGCCTCCTCGACCGTCAGCGGCAACTCGACCTCCTGGTCGGCTCCGGGCATCGGGCCCCAGCCGCGGCTCGCGCGGCCCCCGCGGCTCCCGAACATGCCGCCGAACAGCTCCTCGAAGTCGATGCCCTCTCCGGTCTCGAACCGGACCTCCTGCCCGGCCGGACCGCGCGCCCACCCGGCCCGGCCTCCCGTGCCCGCCCCGGCCCGGGCCCTGGCGTACGCCGCCGGGTCCACTCCCTCGGGCACCTGCCGGAAGTCCCTGCCGAACGCGTCGTATCGCTTGCGGGTGTCAGGATCGGACAGCACCTCGTAGGCCTCCGACACCTCCTTGAAGCGGTCCTCGGCCCCGGGGTCCTTGTTGACGTCGGGATGGTAGGAGCGCGCGAGCTTGCGGTAGGCCCGCTGGATGTCCTCGCGGCCGGCCGTTCGCGGCACCCCGAGGATCTCGTAGAAGTCGCGGTCCGCCATCAGTCCTCCACCTTGGTGGACACGACGACCGACGCGGGGCGCAACTGGTCGGGGCCGTCGCCGTAGCCGGGCCGTACGACGGCGACGACCGTGCCCGGCTCGGCCTCCAGGTCCTCCACCGTGCTCACGGCCTCGTGCCTGGCGGGGTCGAACCGCGTCCCGAGATCCTCCACGCGCGGGAAGCCCAGCCGGGCGAGCAGGGCCACCGCCTGGTCGCGGACGGCGCGGACGCCTTCGATGACCGCACCGGGATCGGCATCGGCATCCGCGTGCCGCAGCGCCAGTTCCAGGTTGTCGATGACCGGCAGCCACTCTGCGGCGACCCGCGCCCGCTCGTCGAGCCGCTGCCTGGCGAGGTCCCTGGCCGTCCGCTTACGGAGGTTGTCGAGCTCCGCGACCGCACGCAGCCACCGGTCGTGCAGCTCCTCCAGCCGCGCGTCCACCTCGGTCGCGGAACCCGTCTCACCCGTCTCGCCGGGGGCGCGAGTTTCGCGAATCGTCCCAGGCTCGCCTGTCGGCTGCGGCTCGGGCGTCTCGTGCGGCGTCCCAGACTCGGCCTCCACGGCCTCGGCCGCTGGAGTGCGCGGGTTCCTGTCCTTGCTGGTCATGTCACTCCGGGCTGGTGAACTCGGCGTCGATCACGTCCTCGTCCGGCCCGTCCGCGCCGGGCTGCCCCGGCTGCGCCCCGGGCTGTCGCGCCTGTGCGCCGGCGCCCAGCGCGTGGAAGACCTGCTGCAGCTCCCCTGCCAGACCGCGCAGCCGGTCGACGGGCGCCTCCTCCTTGATGGCCTGACGGGCGTCGGCGATCAATTGTTCCGCCCGGGCCTTCTCATGCACAGGAACGGCGTCACCGAGCTCCGACAGACGCCGTTCCACCTGGTAGGCGATCGAATCGAGCTCGTTGCGGGCGTCGATCGCCTCACGGAGAGCGGCGTCGTCGGCCCGATGCCGCTCGGCATCGGCGATCATCCGGTCGATCTCGCCGGTGTCCAGGTTGGAGCTCTCGCTGATCGTGATGCGCTGCTCTGCACCGGTGTCCTTGTCTTTGGCCGTCACGTTGAGGATGCCGTTCGCGTCGATGTCGGAGGTGACCTCGATCTGAGGCACCCCGCGGGGTGCGGGCCGGATGTTCTCCAGGCGGAACCGGCCGAGCACGCGGTTGTCGGCGGCGCGTTCCCGCTCGCCCTGCAGGACGACCACGTCGACGGCCGACTGGTTGTCCTCAGCGGTGCTGAAGGTCTCGGTGCGGCGAGCCGGGATCGTGGTGTTCCGATCGATGATCTTCGTCATGAGACCGCCGAGCGTCTCGACCCCGAGTGACAGCGGGGTGACGTCGAGCAGCACGACGTCCTTGACCTCACCCCTGATGATGGCCGCCTGGACCGCCGCGCCGAGCGCCACGACCTCGTCGGGGTTGACCGTCATGTTGGGGTCTTTCCCCGTCATACGTCGCACGGTCTGCTGCACCGCGGGCATGCGCGTGGCCCCGCCGACCAGGATCACCTCGTCGAGATCGGCCGAGGTCAGCTTGGCGTCGGCCATGGCCCCCTCGAGCGGCCCCTTGACGCGCTCGATCAGATCGGCGGTGATCTGCTCGAACGTGGACCGCATCAGCGTGGTGTTCAGGTGCTTGGGCCCGTTGGCGTCGGCGGTGACGAACGGAAGGCTGATCTGGGTCTGGCTGACCGCCGACAGTTCCACCTTGGCCTTCTCGGCCGCCTCGAAGAGCCGCTGCAGGGCCTGGGGGTCGACGCGGAGGTCGATGCCCTCCTGGCGCTGGAACTCGTCGGCCAGGTGGTCGACGATCCGGCGGTCGAAGTCATCGCCGCCCAGGTGGGTGTCCCCGGCGGTGGCGCGGACCTCGACCACGCCCTCGCCGATGTCGAGGATGCTGACGTCGAAGGTCCCGCCACCCAGGTCGAAGACGAGGACCGTCTCGCTGCCCTTCTTGTCCAGACCGTAGGCCAGGGAGGCCGCGGTCGGCTCGTTGACGATGCGCAGGACCTCCAGGCCGGCGATCTTCCCGGCGTCCTTGGTGGCCTGCCGCTGCGCGTCGTTGAAGTAGGCGGGCACGGTGATGACGGCCTCGGTGACCTTCTCGCCCAGGAACTTCGCCGCGTCGGCCACGAGTTTCCTCAGCACGAACGCCGAGATCTCCTCCGGCGCGTACTGCTTGTCCTTCACCTTGAACCGCACGGCCCCGTCGGGACCCGCCACCACGTCGAACGAGACCGCCTTGATCTCGTCGTGAACCTCCTCGAACCGCCGGCCCATGAACCGCTTGGCCGAATAGATCGTGCCCTTCGGGTTCAGGATCGCCTGACGGCGGGCCATCTGGCCGACCAGGACCTCCCCCTGATCGGTGAACGCCACCACCGACGGCGTGGTCCGCGACCCCTCGGCATTCGGGATGACCGTCGGATGGCCGTCCTCGGTCGTCGCGATCACGGAGTTCGTCGTGCCCAGATCGATGCCTACTGCCTTCGCCATCTGCCCATCCCTTCATGAATCCCGAGCGTCCTTCCTGGCGTCCCTCCCGTCTCCGCTGATCTCTGCCGGAAGATGTCACCGAACGCTCCCCAAGCCGGCAGGCCCCGTATACGTGGCCGTCTGCGTCGGCCTACCTGAAGGTCTTTGTCGACACCCGGACGGTGTCGAGCACCCGCCGGCCTCATCGGCGAACTCGGGGTCGACCAGCATGTCGTAACTGTCAGCCACGACCGGGAGGGGCGAGGCGAACGCCCGGCGCCGCAGTCGTAGCTGATCACGCCTCAGATCAGGCCGAAGAGGGCCGAGCACGATCGCGGAGGCCATTGCCCACCCCTGCCAAGGGCTGACGGTCAGGAACACCAGCCCGATCGGCAAACCGATCCGGACACCGGTGCCCGCTCCGGTGACCAGCGCGCGGCCCAGCACCTTCTCCTCCCACCGCAGGGACGTCCTCACGATGCAGACATGTTCGATGGAGAGGCGATGCCACGAGCGAGTGTGTCCACCGCATGCTGGGCCGCATCGTCGATGCTGTAGTCGCCGGCACCGTCTTGTGCGGCTGACGTAGGTCGAAGGGTGTCATGGATCAACCTCCCTTTGGTTGGTTGTTCCAACTACCGACAAGCATGGGTCGCCGCTGCGCCAGCCACAGGTCAAAGACCGGCGTCCCGGTTTTCGAACCTCTACAGGTCCAGCCAAAGGGTGTGAACGCCACCCCGAAACCCCCGGATATCCATTTTCGGATCAAAGAATGAAGACGGTGTTGATGTGCCTCGGGTTCTGTGGAGTCGGCTTGGTCGGCTGTCATGCCAGCTGCGTGTTCGCAGAGGTCCGCCCGACTACCCGACCGAGTGGTCCGTGATCAACGTCGTCGCGGCCCGGGAAGAGCATCGCTCGTCTTCGGGGGTTGGCCTGACGAAGGGGGCCTAAAGGATCTACCGTATGCCCGGTCCGTGCCCGCGAGCGAACAACGAGCAGCCAAACGAGATCAACTGCTCGCCGCGAGACCCATCTCGACCGAGAAACCTCAGTTCATGCGGGGTAAGAAGTGGTGGGGCGCCAGGGACTCGAACCCTGAACCGACGGATTAAAAGATCGACTTGCCATCGTTCCGCACAGTCCAATGCAGGTCAGCGGGCACATGCGGTCTGATCTGAACGGCTCTGGGCCGACCAGGACTGCAACCCAAAGTGCAACTCGCTTTGCCTGGTGACCTCTTCCTTATCAGGACCACCTGACACGTGATCAGGAGCTTGCGTCCTGCTCCGGGATGGTGCCGGGCGGTGGTGATCGTGAGTGGTCGTGTGGGGCTGTTGCAGTACGCGTTGCAGTAGTGCGCCGTCGCCTTGTTCTTCCCCGTCCTCCTCGTGGCTGCCGATCCCCAGGGCGAGGCCGCCGCGTCAAGGGTCAATGAAGTTGATCGCATAGCGACGTCGTAAGCGCCCTTAATGTGGGGGACTCGACCGGGACGATGGGGAAGCGAGAAGGACGTGTAGCTACCGAGGGGAAAGACGCTGCATCCACAGCGAGCTGATGTACTGTCCGTTTTTGACGGCATACTCACGGAACACGCCAACCTCCGTAAAGCCGAACTTCCGGTGCAGTGCAACCGATGCGTCATTGGGCATGGCTATGCCTGCGAGGACGACGTGAACCGGCTCGTGAGCAAGGCAATCGAACAGCGCACGATAGAGCAAGGTGCCGATGCCCTGGCCTCGGGAACTGACGTGCAGCGCAATACTTACCTCGACAGTCTCCTGGAAGGCACCGCCGTCTCGATAACGCTGGCTGTAAGCGAACCCCAGGACCTGGCTGCCGTCTCGAGCAACGAGCAGTCGATAGGGCCCGGTCGAGGAGAACTGCTCGAACCAATCGCGTCGTTCGGCCACACTGGTCGGCCGGGTGGCGAAGGTAGCGGTTGAGTTCGCCGCAGCGTGGTTCAGAATTTCGACAATCCGAGGAAGGTCATCGTCGGTCGCAACAGCGATCTCGACAGGGTTCGGGTGGGCAGATGCGTGTACGTCAGTCCTCTGGCTCATATCGACACGGTATCCAGGCCGGCCACGAAATTCGGCGGGCCGGGGCTGAGGAACGAAGTCCCAGACCTCCGATCACCCCGGCCCCGTGTGATGGCCGGCCATAGCATGGCGATCATCGTGCCGCATGGGTGCGGCGGCGCGGAGCGCCGTCGCCTTGATCCCGCTTCTCCGGACTCGAACCCTGAACCGACGGATTAAAAGCGGCATAGCCCGGCGTGCGGTCGAACTCCGCATGCCGTAGGCGGGAGCCCTGTCTGGCAGGCGAGCAGGAAAACTGGTCGCCGACGTGTTGTGGACGCAACGGTCGCCCGAGTTCGGCGGTGAAGACGCAACCGCTGTCGCCGCTGTTGTAGCGGTGCAGGAAGTCTCCGAGGGCATCAGTGCGTTCGTCATTGCTGGCGTAGGGCCGTAGGTGGGCCCAATACCCTACCGGGCGCCCTACGGCATCGAATCGAATCGATTAACTGTGAGAGTTCGACACAGGTCTGGATGGTCCTGAGCGTGCCGATTCTCGATCTTGAACCGTGTTCGAGGCGTCCAACGCAGCCTGAAAATTACACGACGTCTGGGACCGCGTGCTCCCATCTGGCGTGATGGGAGCCAGACGGCCGAAGTGATCCGATCTCCGTGACCCCTGAGCATTGACAGGTGGGAGCCTGGGCCCTTACGTGTGATGTCCCGGCCATGCCTCGAACCGATACGACGCTCCCCCTACGAGGAGACAGGATGCCCCCCTCAAGCCGTCGGCTTTCGCCGACGAACGGCGACGGCCTGAACGGCCGGGCAGTTGCGCCCGCGCAGGGGCGGCCGGACCCGAAAAGTGCATCACGCACGGGATTCACCCGAAAGGATTACCGATGAAGCGGAGCGATCCCTCCTCCCGCCCTCGACGTACGGCGGGCAGGTGGCCGGCTGTGGTGGCGGCCTTGCTGGTCGCGACGATCGGCGCTCAGCCGGCTGTGGCGGCACAGCGGTCCGCGTCGTCGGAGTCCACCGTGTCGAAGTCCGCCGCTGCGGTCGCCGCCGCCGCTGCCGCTGGGGACATCGACGGCTTCACCGCGGGCAATGCCGCGGTCGCCTCGGTCGATCTGGCCGGGACGTGGACCTTCACTCCGGCGGGCCGGTCGGCGACGTCGATCAGAGTGCCTGGAGGTGGCTGGTACAAGCAGGGTTTCACCGATGTGTCCCAGGCGGTGTACTCGCGTTCGGTGACGGTGCCGGACTCGGGGCAGCCGCAGTCGGCGTGGATCGAGTTCGGCGCGGTGAACCACCAGGCGACCTTGTCGGTGGACGGCCGGGTGGTCGCGACGCAGACCACGGCCTTCACTCCGTCGAAGTTCGACATCAGCGCCTACGCCGCCCCGGGGACCACTCATACGATCAGCGTCGACGTGAAGGGCCGCGGCGCGCTGAAGGCATCCAACGGCCGGTACCTGGTGCCCGACGCCGCCGAGTGGTCCGAGGCGGTCCCCCAGGGGATCTACCGTTCGGCGTTCCTGCGGGTGTACCCGGCGGTGTACGTCAGCGACACATTCGTGCGTACGTCGGTGGCGAACAAGACGTTGAGCTACGACGTGACGGTGCGTAACACGTCGGGCAGTTCCCGGTCGGTGACGTTGACCGGGTCGCTGTCGTCCAACAACGGAACGGCTTTCAGCTACCCGGACCTGCCCAGCCGTACGGTCACCGTGGCGGCCCACTCGACCGGGACCGTGACCGTGGGGCCGGTCGCGTGGAACCTCGACAGCACCTCGTACTGGTGGCCCAATGTGCCGTACCGGTCGGGGTACCGGGCGCAGCTGCACCAGCTGAAGGTGCATGCCGCCACCGATGACGGGCACACCAGCGACGCCACGTACCGGTTCGGGTTCCGAGAGGCCACCCAGAACGGCGAGTACTACTACCTCAACGGCGTGCGCGTGAACTTCCGCGGCGACAACCTCCAGGGTGCCGACTACGACCGGATCAACAACGGAGGCAAGGGCGACGCCTACGACACGCTGCCCGGATTCCTTCCACCTTCGTCGGGCAACGGCGGCTGGCCGCAGGCCGTGGACAACTACCAGCGGCTCAACTACAACGTGGTGCGCATCCACCAGGAGCCGGGCAGCCCGTACATGTTGGATGTCGCCGACGAGATGGGCCTGATGATCATCGATGAGGTCGCGATCCGCGGCTCCCAGTCCGGGCAGGATTGGATCACCGGGCACGACAACATGGTCAACCACGCCCGTGCGCTGGTCCTGCGCGACCGCAATCACCCCGCGGTCATTCGTTGGAGTCAGAACAACGAGCCGAACCAGAGCGGCCAGGATTCCGAACAGTTCGAGAAGGACCTGTACGCGGCGATGAACGGCGCCGACGGCACCCGGCCGATCATCGCCGAGCTGGGCGTCGGCGCGAATCTCAACATGTATCCCGGGATGACGTACTCCAACTTCGCGGTGATCTCGCACTACGTCGACGGCTTCGGCAGGTACGGGGAGGGCCTGATCAACGTGAATGGACGGCCCGAAGGCGAGGGCGAGTTCATCTGGCCGGCGTGCAACACCAAGCAGGGCTTCATGTGGTTCGCCACGGCAACCCTGGCCAAGCGCGGCAAGGGCGCCGCAGATCTGCGTCCGTACACGCTGCTGTCCGCGTGGGCCGGGTTCGTGCCCGGCGTGCGTTCCACGGACTTCACCCCGGAGGAGGGCGGCCATCCGCTCTACGGCGCGGACAACCTGTCCGATCCCTGGAGCAACCCGCAGATCCAGCGCGTGCAGGCGGCGTTCAACCCGGTGGCAGCGGTCGACCTCCCGTACTGGTCCGCATCCGGCGCCTCGGACTCGAACGCCACCTTCCCGCTGCCGCAGGCCGTGCCCACCTACGCCGCCAACGCCTCGGTGACCCGCAACATCACCGTCTTCAACGACGACTTCGCCGACACTTCGGTGGGCTTCACCTGGACGGCGCGGCTCAACGCGCCGGACGGCGCGGTCGTCGCGTCCGGAAGCACGACCCTGACTGTCCCGCTCGGCTCGCGGGTCACCCAGCCGGTCACCTTCACCACACCGGCGAGCGGCTCACGGGTGTACCTGGTGCTGACGACCACCAAGTCGGGTGCCACGACGTTCAGCGACGCGGTCGAGTACTTCAATCTCGGGTCCGGTCAGAGCGGCCCGGTGTCGGGCTCGTCCTACCGAATCGTCAACCGCAACAGCGGCAAGCCGCTCGGCGTGGCCGGCGGTTCTTCCGCCGACGGCGCCAAGGCCGTGCAGCAGTCCGGTTCCGGCGCGTGGACCGTCACCAGCGGTCAGGGCGGTGCCTACACCCTGCGCTACGTCCCCACCGGCAAGGTCCTCGACGTCAACGCCGGCAGCACCACCCAGGGGCTGCAACTGCAGCAGTGGACCGCCAACGGCGGCACCAACCAGCTGTGGTACCTGCGCTCCACCGGCAGCGGCTACTACACGATCGTCAGCTACAGCAGCGGGCTGCTGGCGGACGTGTACGGCGCGTCGACATCTGACGGTGCTCAGGTCGTGCAGTGGGCCGCCAACGGCGGCGTCAACCAGCAATGGCAGTTGGTCCCGGCCTGAGATCACCTGGTACGGCCCGGCCATGGCGGCCGGGCCGTACCCCGCGCCGTGCCGAAGATCCGGCGGAATCCCCCACGACCTCACTGACCAGGCTCGATTCGCTCGTGTGTGCTTGATGACGGCCTCCTTGGCGGCGAACCCACTCGAACGGCCGCGTTCTCGCCTAAGGCTCCCGAGCGGGATCGGGAGCCAGGCGAAGCTCGGCGGCGACCGCCCGCTCGCGTAGCTGACCGGCCTCGGCCCTTGCCACGTCGAGCTGTGCCCGCAGGTCGGACAGCCGGGCCCCGCGCTCCGTCCCACTTTGTCGGAATGGGTGGGGTTGAAGCGTCCTTGGCCCGCAGAGGGGTCGCAGGTGGGGGAGAGAGCCTGCGAGGTGTTCGGTGTTGCCCTTCCAAGGATCATCTCTTGGGTCTGGCCTGGCGACGGTTGCCGTCAGCTCGCAGGCCTTCGGGCCTGGTCATTCGGGCTTGTCGCGCTCTTCCGGGGCTGTGACGAAGCTGCCCATGCCGGGCTCGGTGTGGATCAAGCCGTCTGCCCTGAGTGCCCGCATGACCTTCTGGCCGGTGGCGTTCGCGATGCCGAACTCTTCGATCAGGGCGAGGAGTGATGGGATGCGCTCGCCAGGCTTGTACTCGCCGGAGGCGATACGAGCCTTGATGATCTCGTACACCTGTCGCCACCTGGGCTGATTGGCCTTGAACTCCACCACGCACGCAACGGTAGGAAGTCATTGCACGCCATGGCGATGGACAGCACGCTATAGCGTGCCATAGCTTTCTTTGCTTACCATGCAGCTCACGGGCCTGTGGGAGGAGAGCGAAGTGAGCGGTGAGAAGGCGGCGAGTGTCCCTGTCGTGACCGTCAGCGACTTGCTGGAGGTGTTTCCCGGCTGGAGCATCTGGCGATGCTCGGCGGGACGTCTGTGGGCCACGCGGATGGGTCGTCTGACGAACGAGGACTACAACCACGGCCTATGCCAGACCATCGACGGCGATGACGTTGGGCAACTGGCCGAGGAGCTTCGCCGGCAAGCCGCGCTGGCTCGCGCTCTGCCCGACGGAGAGGCGCAGTCCGTTGTCCCTCGCGACGCCTCGCACTGAGCGGCCCCACATGGACGCGGACCTACGGGGCATCCTCCAGGGCCGGCGGACCTGTTGGATGACCTAGATTGTCCAGGCATCTCGCCACACCTCGGCCTCGCTGTACCCGAGCCGGAGAAGGTGCTCTGGGTCTCTCAACCTCGCGGGCCATACCGAGTCGTGGACTACACCTGCAACTGCCAAGCCGTGTTCTACGAACTCGTCTCCTGCGGCGGCATCTTCAGATTCATAAGGTGGTGCAGGCGGAACCACCCGAGCACGCCTACACGGGCGGCTGGCGGTTTGGCGACGCTCGTCTCTGGTGGCATTCGGTCCTGCTGGGCCGAGTTCGCTAGTGCTGTCGCCGGGAAGGTCCGCTGGGTTCAGTCTTCTGCGGCCTGGACCCGTGCTCGGGCCCGTGGGCAGGGAGCGTGTAGCACCACCCCTCTTTCCACCCGAAGGGGGCGTCGACCAAGTCTTCGATCGCGACTCCCGTCAGCAGACAGTCGAGCGCCCATTTGTTGGCCGAGTGGGCGATTACCAGAACGCGCGAGCCGTCCCAGTCGGCCGCCAGTTCGCGAAGGAAGTCACGGGTGGCTTGGATGACCTGGCGGTAGCTCTGACCGCCGGGGAAGGGATCGTCGATATGACGCGCACGCTGGGCCGCGAGTACGGTGACCGGGCAGCCGTTGAGCTCGCCGTAGTTACATTCGCGCAGTCGCGGGTCTTGGCGAATGGGGATCGTTGTCTCGGCGAAGGCGATCTGCGCGGTCTCGACCGCCCGGTGCAGATCGGAGACGAAGACAGCGGCCAGGTCTGTGTTCCGACGACGGGCGCCGAGCTCGACTGCGAATCGCCGTCCCTGGTCAGAGAGCCTGCCCGGCAGCCAGCCGGTTGCGATGCCCTTCTCGTTGTCCTCGGTCAGCGAATGGGTCTCGTACACGATCTCGACTGCCATGTCGGCTCCACTCGATGGGTCGTGGCTTAGGCCGCCAGTGGATGGCGTCCACCTCACATCCAACCGCCATGACCCACTAACCCGGCGAACCTCGGGTTGCGTCCTCGGAGCGGTGTAAAAGGCTCAACGAGGTAGGTGCCGTGGGTTGATGTTAGGCGGCGGCTGTTTTGGGGTCGAGTCGGTTGCTGGGGCGGTTGTGGGGTGGAGCTGGGTGGGTGGGAAGAGCAGGGCCCGGCGCAGGTCTTGCAGGGTGCGCAAGCTCTTGCTGGTCATGGTGAAGCCGCGCCAGCCGCAGGCAGCGCGGTCCAGCACTGCCCAGAGCAGGGAGACGCAGGAGGTCTCGCCGGGGAAGCGGCCGATGACCTTGACCCGGCGGCGGGTCTCGCCGAAGGTGCGCTCGATGAAGTTGGAATGGCGGATGCGCTTGTGATGCTCGGGCAGGAAGCGCAGGTAGGTCGTCAGTGACGCGCGGTCGGTCAGCAGGCTCTTGACCGCGGCGGGGTAGCGGGCGCCCCATGTGTCGGCGAAGACGTCGATGCGCCGCTGTACCCACTCCACCAGGGGCTGGCCCGGCTCGACCTGTTCGTTCAGGCTGCTGGTGGTGAAGGTGTCCCAGTAGGCGGCTTTGACTTCGGCCTGGTCGCCGGCGCTGACCTTGGACAGCACGTTGCGGCATTTGTGGATGGTGACCGGCCCGGAGATGGTCTTGACCGTGGTCGGGCAGTGGCCGTTGCGGTAGCCGGGCCGCACCACGGCCTGCTGCTCATCGTCGCTGGTGACGGCAGCGGCACGCTGGTAGCGGGCGCGGCCGAGGAAGGCGTCCACCTCAGCCTCGACAGCGGTCTGGATGATCAGCCGGGCGCCGAGACGAGCGGCGTCCTCGATGACCTCGACCAGGCCACGGCCCTCCGCGGCGCGCGGGACCGCTCGGAAGGTGCGCCGGGGGAGATGCGGATGGATGACCCAGGTGTGACCCATCTGTGTCCCAGGTCGTGATCGGACGATCTCCCGTTGAGGAGAACGCCCAGTTTAGAGGTGGTGGGCCGTAGGTTACAGCATACGAACCGCTGTGCCACGGTCCTGACCTGAAGCTTCTTGCTCCGGCTGGGCCGTGAGCGCCGCCCAGCGCCGTCGGAGGTCAGCAGAAGCTCACGTTAGGAGCTCACGGCAATCGATGGCGAGCGAGCGCTATCTGCGGCATTGTGCGCGTTGGAAAGCGCGGGCGAAGCAGGTCGATGATCCGCTCAGGCGAGGCGTTCGCGAGTCGGCCGACTTGCCGCTTGCGCGCCTGGGCAGGGCTCGGCCGGGGAACCCGCGGCGCGTGCCTATGTCCAGGTTTCAGACCATGACGCCGCTGGTGTTGGCGACCGAACCCGACGAGCGGCCGGTGGTTGTGGCCGAGGTGAAGGAGTTGATCCGCGGGTATCTCGCACACCTGGCGCAATGACGGCTACTTGCCGGTGGCGGGTGGGACGGTCTTGGCCCACTCGGCCCAGTCTGCGAGGGCCTGGTAGATCCGGACGGCTGCCTCGATCGTGATGCGCATCGACCTGGTCTGTGGGCTGTCGCCAAACTCGCCGCGGTCCTTGGCTTCGGCGTACGCCCGATAGCGCGCTGCGGATTCGGCGAAGAACCGGGCCTCGTCGTCGAGATGGCGCCGTAGGTCGTCGGGTTCCATGAGCCAGAAGAACAGCGAGCGCAACAGTGACTGCAGTCGCATCGTATGGTCGACGTCTTCGTCGGTGAGCCAGCGGCGGATCTCGGCCAGTCCGGCGCCGGTGATCCGGTACGCCTTGCGCCGCCGGGGCCCTTCGCTGTCCACCTCGATCAGGCCCTCGTCGGCGAGGCGGCCCAGTTCGGCGTAGATCTTCGGATGCTGCGCGGGCCAGATCTGGCCCAGGACCTCCTGGAACCGGCGAGCGAGGTCGTATCCGCTGGCCGGCCCTTCGGCGAGCAGGCCGAGCAGGCCGTGGCGCAGAGACATCGCGTACCTCCGAAGATGCGGAAACATTATCTTGACATGTCCCCCGGGACATATGCCACGATGGTTCACATGTCCTTAGGTACATGTCCTCAAGTTAGTGTGAGGTAACCGAGATGGAGAACAAGGCAGTCCTGGTGACCGGTGCGGCCGGCGGTATCGGCGCCGCCGCGGTCCGTTCCCTGGCCGAGCGCGGATACCGGGTGTACGCGACGGTGCGCGCCGACGACGCGGTGAGCCAGGCGCTGGCGGAGATTCAGAACGTCCGGCTGGTCACGATGGACGTGACCGACCCGGCCAGCGTCGCGGCCGCCGCCGACACGGTCCGGCAGCAGACCCCTGCCCTGCACGCGGTGGTCAACAACGCCGGCGTCATTGTCCAAGGGCCCCTCGAATTGGTCCCGCCGCAGGAGCTGCGCCGCCAGTTCGAGGTCAACACGTTCGGCCCGGCCTACGTGACGCAGGCCTTCCTGCCGCTGATTCGAGCGGGCAAGGGCCGGATCGTCAATGTCAGCGCCCCGACGGCCCGGGTGCCGATGCCGTTTTTCGCGCCGATCTCGGCGAGCAAGGCGGCGCTGGAGGCCCTAACCACCGCGCTGCGGCTTGAGCTGGAGGCCTGGAACGTGCCGATTTCGGTGATCGAGCCGGGCAGTACGCAGACCCGCATCTTCGACAAGGCCGGTGCGGCGGCGAAGGTCGCACGGCAGCACGCCGATCCGCAACGGGTGCGGCTCTACTCGGACCACCTGGCCCGGATCGACAAGACGCAGGCGGGGATGCGGCAGGATCCGGTGCAGCCGGTCGCGGAGGCGATCGTCGACGCCGTCACCGCCCGTACGCCGAAGCGGCGGTACGTGGTCGGCGGCGCTCGGGCCATCGGCGTACTGCTGAAACTGCCGACCGGGCTGCGCGAACGGCTGGTGATGTCGTCGCTGGGCCTGCGCGGGGCGGTGGCCGGGCGATGAAGACGATCGTCCTTGTCGGAGCGACCTCCGGCCTGGGCCGGCAGGCGGCGGCACAGCTCGCCGCCGCCGGTCACCGGCTGGTTCTCATCGGACGCGACGAGCGGCGCGCCGGCCGGCTGGCGGCGGCCCTGCCGTCCGCCAGCGTGATCGCTGCTGACGTGGCGACCCTGGCGGGCGTCGACCACGTGGCCAAGGAGGTGGCGTCGGCGGTCGACCACGTGGACGTCCTGGTGAACAACGCAGGCGTGATGACCCCCACCCGTCAGATCACTGCCGAAGGCATCGAGTTCAACCTCGCGGTTCACCATTTGGCGCCGTACTCGATGACAAGCCGGTTGCTGCCGCTGCTGCACCGCGGCGTGGGCCGGGTGGTCAACGTGAACTCGGAGGGTCACCGCGCACCCATGCGCGGCAGGGGGCCGATCCAGGTGAATCCCGCCGACCTCAACGCGGACCGCGACTTCGACCCGTTCCTCACCTACAGCCGCACGAAGCTGGCAAACCTGCTGTTCTCGTACGAGTTGCAGCGTCGCCATCCGGAGCTGATCGTGGTGGCGCTGCATCCCGGTATGGTCCGCACCGACCTCGGCCGACGCTTCCCCCGCGTGCAGGTCGCCCTGCTGAGCGCGTTCCTGCTGTCCGCGCGCCAAGGCGCACGGCCGCTCGTCCACCTCGCCACTGCAGCCGACGTCGTCGCGGGCGGCTACTACAACCGATTCACGCTCACGTCCTCCTCGGCCGCGTCCTACGACATGGCCACCGCCCGACAGCTGTGGGAGGCGACGGTCCAGCTCCGCGGTTCCTTCTAGATGCAGGCGACGGGCACCGTCGGGTCCTCGCCGTCCTGGCCTGCCTACGGGCGCCGTCCACGAATTGTCGGCAGACGGTGCGGAAGGTTCAGCTTCATCCGGACTGGTTATCTCGCAGCGGTCGGCGACGTCGGTCAGTGCCATGGCCAAGCTGCGCCCGGGCAACGCCGGCGCCAACGACACCGGTGACGCACCTCGGCACAGTCACCTTCCGCAATAAGGACTCCTCAAGATCAACAGTTGACACAGAGGGGTGCCAGATCCGCGCACGGCGTCAGCCCACCCCCGTGGGATGCGATGCGCCGCGTGCACTCCTGGGCCGCAGTCGCTTGCGACGTGCTTCCGCAGTTTGGGCAGCCGACCAAGGCGCCAGCGTGCGGCACATCGCGTCGCCGACATCCCCGGCTCGCAGCGGGCTACCGGAGCCAACGAACGGGCAGGACCTCTCGATCGACGCGCACGGGCACCTCGACCAAGCGACCACGGACCCACAGCCCTGAGCGCAGCCTTCGCCACCATTCCCGACGGCCGATCCGGCAAATCGGCCGCCGGGAACCCTGACCTGCCCAAGGATCGTCGGTCGGGTAGAAGCGACCGTCGCGTAGGAGCCGCAGTCAACCAAAGCAACTCCACGAAAGCCGGTGAACATCAGAGCCTCCATCAATCCCGGCGCAGTTCATAGACATGCGGGTGGTTCAGGTGATCCTCGGGCACTCCCAGCTCACCACGACGAAGCGCTACACCCACGTCACGGAGAACCTGGCCGGCGACGCCATGGCGCGGATGGGCCGTGTGCTGTGGGACTAGCAACCAACTGCAACCACAAATGCAACCGGGCAGGCTTCCGAAGGATCTTCATTCGGGAGTCTGCCCAGTTCATTAGGGGTGGGGCGCCAGGGACTCGAACCCTGAACCGACGGATTAAAAGTCCGCAGCTCTGCCATTGAGCTAGCACCCCTTGCGAGGACGTGTCCCGTCAACCATGACAAGATCTGCGGAACAGTCCCTAGTTGCAGGGTACAGAGATTACCGCCCTCCGGGCGACGGCATTGCCCGTCACCGGTAGGCAGGCAGGCCGGTGAGCGCCTCGCCCAGCACGAGCGTGTGGATCTCCTGCGTCCCCTCGTACGTCAGGACGGACTCCAGGTTGTTCATGTGCCGGATGACCGGATACTCCAAAGTGATCCCGTTGGCCCCGAGGATCGACCGGGCCTGGCGGGCGATGTCCAGGGCCGCCCGCACGTTGGCCAGCTTCCCAAAGCTCACCTGCCGCGGCTTCAAAACCCCGGCGTCCTTGAGCCGTCCGAGGTGGAGGGCGGTCAACCCCGCCTGACCGAGCGACACGGCCATCCAGGCCAGCTTCTCCTGCGTGAGCTGGAACCCCCCGATCGGCCTGCCGAACTGGACCCGCGTGGTGGCGTACTCGACGGCCGCCTCCAGGCAGGCACGGCCCGCCCCGACCACGCCCCACACGATCCCGAACCGCGCCTCCGTCAGACAGGACAGCGGCCCCTTGAGGCCCGTCACCCCGGGCAGCACGGCGGACGCCGGCAGCCGTACGTCGTCGAAGTACAGCGAGGAGGTCACCGACGCGCGCAGGGACATCTTCCGGTGGATCTCAGGGGCGGAGAAGCCGGGGGTCGTGGTGGGCACGACGAAGCCGCGTACGCCGCCGTCGGTCTGCGCCCACACCACGGCGACGTCCGCGACCGAACCGTTGGTGATCCACATCTTGGAGCCGTTCAGCACCCAGTCTCCCGACGGGTCCTGCTTGGCGGTGGTCCGCATGCCCGCCGGGTCGGAGCCGTGGTCGGGCTCGGTCAGGCCGAAGCAGCCGATGGCCTCGCCGGACGCCAGCTTCGGCAGCCATTCCTGCTTCTGCTCCTCCGAGCCGTACTTCCAGATGGGGAACATCGCCAGCGACCCCTGGACGGACACGAACGACCGCAGCCCCGAGTCGCCGGCCTCCAGCTCGCGGCAGGCCACGCCGTACGAGACGGCGTCGAGCCCGGCGCACCCGTAGCCCTCCAGGTGCATGCCGAGAACCCCTAGGGAGCCGAGCTCGGGGGCGATCTCCCGGGCGGGGAAGACGCCCCGCTCGAACCAGTCGCCGACATGGGGAAGGACCTGGTCGGAGACGAAGCCCCTGGCGGCGTCCCTGACCATGCGATGCTCACTGTCGAGCTGGTCGTCGAGGGCGAGGAGGTCTTCCATGAAGGTCAGGCTATAGGGGCCTGCTCGGGGTCCGGCCAGGGGGAATCCCGATGTGCGGAAGGCGGCCGGAAGGGCAGTCTGAAGTCATGAACGAGATGAACAGCAACGGGCCCGTCAAGCAGCTCCAGCGCACCAGGAACGGCAGGATCATCGCCGGTGTGTGCTCCGGCGTCGGCGAGTACATCGGCGTCGACGCGAACATCCTGCGCCTCGCGCTCGGCGTCGCCAGCTTCTTCGGCGGCCTCGGCATCGGCGTGTACGCCGTGGCCTGGCTCCTCCTCCCCGAGGAGGGCAGGCACACCTCCATCGCCCAGGATCTGATCAACAAGAACAAGGACGGCCACGTCTGGCAGGACGTCAAGTCCAAGTGGGACACCGCCCAGAGCGGCTGGAACACCGGCTCGACCCAGGCTCCCCGCCCCGCTCCCGGCTACGAGCAGCACCCGTACGGCCAGGCCCCGGCGGCCGGGCCCCAGGAAGGTCAGCAGGACCGCCCGCAGGCCTGAGTCACGTGGCAGAGGCCCGCACGCTGGCGATGATCTCCGTACGCGACTCGGTCCAGAGCATGGCGAGCACGGCCGCGGCCGACAGCCCGGCCGCACCGGCCAGCGCGACCACCGGCTCAGGACCGAGTTGCTGGGCGGCGGCGCCTCCGATGAGGATGCCGACGCCCTGGGCGGCCAGCAGGCCCGACTGCACGAGCCCGAACGCCTGCGCCCGGCCGGCGGCCGGGACGCACTGGACGAAGGCGGCGTTCGCGGCGAGCTGGTAGGCGCCGCCGACGCCGGAGAGCACCCACAGCGCCAGGACACCCTCAAGCGGGGGCCGTACGGCGCACACCACGAGGGGGGCGCAGGTCAGCATGGCCAGCCACCCCATTCCCCGCAGCCGCCCGGACGGCGTGACGAAGCGGCCGAACGCGAAGGCCCCCACGACGGTCCCCAAGGGCATCGCCGCCATGAGCAGCCCCGTGATCACCGGCACCGACAGCGTCCCGTCGTAGAGCTTCGCGGCGTACGGCACCGCGATCCCCTCGGGCAGCACGTAGAACCCGCACAGCCAGGCGAACAGCACCAGCGTGCGCAGCCGCCGCTCGCCGAAGACGAGGCGGGCGCCCGCCCTGGTCGTCGTCCACATGGACGGCCGGCTCTGATCCCCCCGGTACGGCGGTGGCCGCCGCCGCACCCCCGCGACGATCACCAGCGCCGAGCCGAGGAACGTCGCGCAGTCCAGCGCCAGCGCGCGGTACGGCCCGAGCGCGGCGATGGCGGCTCCGCCCGCCGCGAACCCGAGCATCTGGACCGCCTGGTTGGTGACGTTCTGGAGCGCCGACCCCACGACGTACCGGTCGCCCTCCAGCACCTCGGGCAGCAGGGCGGCGCGGGCCGCGGAGAACGGCGCGCCGAGCAGCACGACGCAGAACACCAGCCCGCAC
Organism: Microbispora sp. NPDC049125; assembly: GCF_040802045.1. Lineage (NCBI taxonomy): Bacteria > Bacillati > Actinomycetota > Actinomycetes > Streptosporangiales > Streptosporangiaceae > Microbispora > Microbispora sp. NPDC049125. The sequence continues at coordinate 120,812 of NZ_JBEZDW010000005.1, forward strand.
AGGGCGGCGAACGGCATGCCGGGCACGGCCATCGCGGCGAGCAGAACGGCTCGAAGCAGGTCGCAGCACAGCATCACCCGCCTGCGGGAGTAGTGGTCGGCGAGCCCGGCCAGCAGCGGCCCCCCGATGATGGGCGGCAGATAGGTCAGCGCGTAGACGGCGGCGGTCGCCAGCGCGGACTCGGTACGGGCGTAGACGAGGACGGCGAGCGCCACCTGGGCGAGCTGGTCGCCGAGGAGCGACATCCCCTGGCCGAGCCAGAGCGCCCGGAACTCCGGGATCCCCACCACCTCGCGATAGGTCGCTCGTGTCTCGTGGGGACGGCGGTGCCTTCCCGATAGCCTGCCGGGCTTGGTGGCCGCCATTTCACTCCGGTGAGCTTGCTCCGCTGACTGGGGTCGCACGGGCATGCCGCGGTCACTCCGGCCTGACACGCCGTGGTCGACATGTTACTTACAGTGCCGGGTCGGGGCTCCGTTTGCAACCGGGCTCACCAGCCAAGTTGGTGGAGGCGCTCGTCGTCGATGCCGAAATGGTGGGCGATCTCATGGACGACGGTGGTCTGCACCTCCCCGACCACGTCCTCCTCGGTGTCGCAGATCTCCAGCGTGGTGTTGCGGTAGATCTCGATGCGGTCCGGGAGGACCCCTGAATACCAGTCGCCGCGCTCGGTCAGCGGGATGCCGGTGTAGAGGCCGAGGAGCCCGGGCTCGGGCGGGTCGTCCACCACGACGACCACCACGTTGTCCATGACTTTCGCCAGCTCGGGCGGGATCGTGTCCAGCGCCTCGGCCACGAGCTCCTCGAACCTCTTCAGCGGGACGTCGATCATCCCCTCATGGTGTCACCGCTCATGGTGTCACCGCGAGGTCGCCGTACGGTAGCGCCGTACGGCCAGCGGGATGAACACGACCAGGATCAGCAGCGACCAGCCCAGCGTGGCCGTCACCGGATGCCGCAGCGGCCAGGAGGCGGCGGCCGAACCGGGATTGCCGAACAGCTCCCGTACGGCCGCGACCACCGCGCTGATGGGGTTCCAGTCCGCGATCGCCCGCAGCCAGGAAGGCAGCCCTTCCAGCGGCACGAACGTGTTGGCGAGGAACGTCAGGGGGAACAGCCACCCGAATGTCGCCGCGTCGGCCTGGGCCCCGTTCTTCACGAACAGCCCGATGTAGGTGCCCACCCAGATCATCGCGTACCCGAAGAGGGCGAGCAGCGCGAAGCCGGCGAGCGTCCGCGGCACGTCGCCGTGGGTGCGCCATCCGGCGATCAGCACGCCGCACAGCGCCATCATGAGCAGTGAGAGCAGGTGCCGCGACAGGTCCGCCAGGCTGCGGCCGGCGAGCACGGCGCTGCGTGCGATGGGCTGGGCGCGGAAGCGGTCGATGAGGCCGAGCGCCATGTCCTCCGCGACCGCGGTGGCCGACGCGACCGCGGCCAGCGCCATCACCTGCGTGAAGATGCCGGGCATGAGGTAGTTGCGGTAGTCGGCGCCGCCGGGCAGCTTGATCGCGCTGCCGAACACGTATCCGAACAGGACGGTCATGATGACGGGGAACACCAGTGTGCCGACGATCTCTCCCGGCTGCGCCCGCAGGCGGGAGTAGCTGCGCCCCGCGATCGTCCAGGTGTCGGTGAGCGCCCAGCGGAGCCGGGCGGCGGGCGTCGACGGCGGCTCCATGACGGTCATGCGGAGCCCTTCCCCCGGCGTAGAAAGCGGTTGTGTGACGGTCATGCCGCGTTCGCCCCCGTCAGCCGGAGGAACGCCTCGTCGAGGGTCGGGCGGCGCAGCCCGAGGTCGTCGACGCCGATCCCGGCGGCGTCCAGGGCCGCCGCCACCTTGATCAAGGACGTGGCTCCGTCCTCGACCGGCACGACGAGACGCCGCTCACCCAGATCGATCTCGGGCTCGCCAGGGAGCGTCCCGCGGATGACGCCGACGCCCTCGTCGAGACCCTCGGCGTCGCGGAACGCCACGGTCACCCGGTCACCGCCCACCTTCGCCTTGAGCTGGGACGGCGACCCGGACGCGGCCACCCGGCCCTCGTCGACCACCACGACCTGGTCGGCCAGGTGGTCGGCCTCGTCGAGGTACTGCGTGGTCAGCAGCAGCGTGGTCCCCTCGGCGACCAGCTCGCGCAGCTCGTCCCACAGGGCGAGGCGGCTCCTCGGGTCGAGCCCGGTGGTCGGCTCGTCGAGGAACAGCACGGCCGGCGCGATGATCAGGCTTGCCGCGAGGTCGAGCCTGCGCCGCATGCCTCCCGAATAGCCCCTGACCGGGCGATCCCCGGCGTCGGCCAGGCCGAAGCGTTCGAGCAGCTCGTCCGCCCGCCGCCGGGCCGTGCGGCGCGGCAGGTGGTAGAGCCGGCCGAACATCTCGAGGTTGCGCCAACCGGTGAGCAGCTCGTCCAGCGCCGCGTGCTGCCCGGCCAGGCCGATGCGGTAGCGCAGGCGTGCGGCGTCCCTGACCACGTCGCAGCCCGCCACGCGGGCCGTGCCGCCGTCCGGGCGCAGCAGCGTCGTGAGGATTCGCACCACTGTCGTCTTGCCGGCCCCGTTGGGGCCGAGCAGCCCGCAGACCGACCCCTCGGGTACGTCGAGGTCGACGCCCCGGAGCGCCTCCGTGGGGCCGTACCGCTTGCGAAGCCCTTCCGCGTAGATCACGTACGCCTCCTTAACGCAGTTAAATTTAACGTTGTTAAGCATGCATTGAACGTGGTTAAGCTGTCAACTGTGGGACTTGAGCGCGACACCATCGTCAGGACGGCCGTACGTCTGCTCGACGAGGTGGGGCTGGACAAGCTGACCTTGCGGCGGCTGGCGGCCGAGCTGGGCGTCCAGGCCCCCGCCCTCTACTGGCATTTCCGCAACAAGCAGGAGCTGCTGGACGAGATGGCCGAGGTCCTCACCGTGCGGGAGGGCCAGGCCCTGCGGCCGCTGGCCGTGGGGGAGTCGTGGGAGGAGTGGCTGGCCGGTTGGTTCCGGGACCAGCGGCGGGTCTTCAACGCCCACCGTGACACGGCGCGGCTCGCCGCCGGCACCCACCCCGGGCAGGGCACGCTGGCCACCGTCGAGCTCATCCTGGAGTCGCTGCAGCGCGCCGGGTTCACCCCCATGGAGGCCATGGGGGGCGTGGGGGCGCTGGCGAGCTTCACGGGTGGATTCGTGCTTGAGGAGCAGGCGGACAGGGAACGGCAGATGAATGATCAGTCGCAGCTGGACCAGGCGTTCGAGGAGCTCACCCCCTACCCGAGGCTGCGTGCCGTCCTCACGGAGATGGGCGGTCCTCAGAGCGACGCCTCGTTCGAGCACGGTTTGTCGCTGATCATCGCGGGCATGCGGGCGCGTCTGGCGGAAAAGTCGGGTAGTCAGGGAGGAGATGGAGATCTCGCGATGGAGGGCGTTCGCCCGGAGGGTGGTTAGCGGCCGGACGGCGCGGGTCCTCGCGGTCGTCCTGGCCGCCGTGTTCGGCTGCTGGCTCGGCATGGCGGTGGGCGCCTCGGTGCAGACGGCGGTCGGGCCCGCCGACATCGGCATGTCGCTGGCACCGTCCTGGAGCGGTGAGACGGTCGTCGACGTACGCCCGCTCGGCACGCTGAGCTTCAACAGCCACGACGGCCCGATACGGCTGAGCCTGACCATCGAGGCCGTCCATCCCGAGGCGGCCGAGGAGATACTCAAGAATCCCCGCTGGGCCGACCGTCTCCCGGTGACGATCGAGAAGGATGTGATCGAGGGCCTTCGCGGCCTCGTCATCCGCGCGCTGATCTTCGCGGTCGCCGCGGGCTTCCTCACCGGGCTGATAGTTTTCCGGCGGCTGACCAGGGCCGCGTGGACGGCGGCGGGATCGCTGCTCATGGTCGTCGTGGTGGGCGGGGTCGCGGCGCTGACCTTCAACCCCCGGTCGATCTCCGAGCCTCGCTACACCGGGCTGCTGACCGGCGTCCCCTCGCTGGTCGGCAGCGCCCAGTCGATCGTCACCCGGTTCTCCGAGTACCGCGGGCAGCTCGCCAAGCTGGTCACCAACGTGTCGCAGCTCTACGAGGCGGGGTCGACGCTGCCGATCTACGATCCCGACCCGGAAACGATCCGTGTGCTCCACGTCTCCGACCTGCACATCAACCCGCTCGCCTGGAACGTCATCAGGTCGCTGAAGGACCAGTTCAAGGTCGACATGATCATCGACACGGGTGACATCAGCGACCACGGCACGAGTGCGGAGAACGAGTTCGTCAAGGAGATCGGCCGCCTCGGCGTGCCGTACGTGTTCGTCCGCGGCAACCACGACTCCATGACGACGCAGCGGGCCGTGGCCAGGCAGAAGAACGCAATCGTGCTGGACGGCACGGCGGCCACCGTCAAGGGCCTGCACATCTACGGCATCGGCGATCCGCGCTTCACTCCGGACAAGTCCGTCGAGGTGAGCGGAGACTCGTCCCAGGCACTGGTGAACCTCGGCCGCGCCCAGGCGGGGCGGCTCGCGCCCCCGGATTGGCCGCGCGCCCCCTCCACCTCGGCTCCCGACAGGGTCGAGGCGGACATCGCGGCCGTCCACGACCCGACCGTGGGGCGGGCGCTGTCGGGGTACGTCCCGCTCGTGCTGGCCGGTCACGTTCACGCCCGGTCGACCGAGCTGATGCCCACAGGCACCCGCCTGATGATCCAGGGCTCCACCGGGGCCGCCGGCCTGCGCGGCCTCGAACACGACCAGCCCACCCCGATGATGGCGTCGGTGCTGTACTTCAGCAAGACGACGCGCAGGCTGCAGGCCTGGGACGACATCACCGTCGGCGGGCTCGGCGAGCAGTGGATCCAGGCCGAGCGTCATGTCGAGCAGAGCCCGGGTCGTACAATTTCTCCGGAGTCACCAGGCGTCCCGCCGCCAACGGGAACGATCAGCGGCTCTCCGTCGCCAATCGCTTTGGCATCGGGGCCAAACGTCCCCTATGCTTCAGAGGTCTCCGACGGAAGACGTCACGGAACAGGGCGCAGGCCCTGAGCCCCCATCGTCTAGCGGCCTAGGACACCGCCCTTTCAAGGCGGCGGCACGGGTTCGAATCCCGTTGGGGGCACACGGAGCGCCAGGCGCGCCGGGAATCGGAAGGTCGAAGACCTTCCGGGAACTGGTAGGCTAGGCGAGCCGAACAACACGGAGGGAAACCTTCGGACATAAAGGTCCTGTAGAGCAGTTTGGAGTGCTCGCCACCCTGTCAAGGTGGAGGTCGCGGGTTCAAGTCCCGTCAGGACCGCGTACGGCGGCAGCCGCCGAGGTCAGGTAGCTCAGTTGGTACGAGCGTCCGCCTGAAAAGCGGAAGGTCGGCAGTTCGACCCTGCCCCTGACCACCCTCTTTGAACAGCCCAAACGCCCCGAGCCGATCACGGCCGGGGCGTTCTTGCTGAGCGTTGACGACAACCCTGACGACAACATCTCTGTTGATCTGGAGTCGCTGTGACCGCGGGACATCCTTGCTGAAGGCGGATGGATGGTGGGCGATCACCTCGTCAAGGACATCGCCGGAGGACGAGCAGCCGGCCTACGAACCGTGTGGATCCACCAGGACACATCGTCGGAACACGAGAACTGCGCGGATCTCGTTGTCGGCGATGTCATCGACGGCATTGCGCTACTGCGTGAAGGGCCACGCCGCGCTGATCGGGCTGCCAGAGATGGCTACGGCGGGACTTAGGTCCGCGCTGAAGGGCTGATATATGGGCCTGATTTGGTTTTATGCCGCAGGAGCTTCTCCGTCGAGATCACGGACGGTGCCCGGCGATGGCGTCGCCGGGCACACTGCGAGCTGACCGTCCTGCTTCAGAGGTGCTGGGTTAGCTGCTCGTCCTGGGCGGCTCCCCGCCGCTCGCCGACGCGCAGCGCCGCGAACAGCCACGAACCGGCCAGCAACACGCCACCGGCACCGGCGACCACCGGGCCGAAGTTGGTCAACCCGAAGTTCACGACAACGAGCGGGCCGGTGAGCCCGAGTGCGAGCGCGATCGATCGCGGAAGCGTCCCGCGTCGGCCGACTTGTGCGCCCCAGACGATCGTGGTGACGGCCAGCACGATCGCTGCGGCGGCGAACGTCCAGAACCCGGCGTTGCTCCCCCACCAGATGGCGCTGTTCGGCAGGCCGGCTCGCTGGGCGTCGGCCGACAGCGGCCGGTCCTGCAGCGGACCGATCCAGAACTCCAGCGCCACCCCCGCGGTGGCCGTGGCTGCAGCGCCCACGCTGAGCGTCGCTGCGGCCCCGCTTACATAACGACGCAGCAGCACGCACAGCCATACCAGGACTCCGAGAACCACCGCGTAGCAGCGGTTGGCGGTGTCGTAGCCGGTGCCCGCCGGCACCGTCCCGGCCTGCTGACCGAAGTAGGGCTGCAAGGTCGCGAAGCCGAGCGCGAAGAGCACTGCGGCCAGCCTGGTCACGCGGGACATGGAACCTCCGAGTTCCTGGGCGCCGCCAACCGGCACCGACAGAGCTACCGTCGTGGTCCTCCGGTCCCGCCCGGCAGTGCGCGCGGTCCCGTCACGGTCCCTCTCGGCCCAGCCCCGCTTCCCGCGCGCGCACGATCGCCTCCGCGCGACCGGCCACCTGCAGCTTGTCGAAGATGGAGGTGATGTAGTTCTTCACCGTCTTGGGGCTGAGGCACAGCCGCCGTGCGATTTCCGCGTTGCTCCTCCCGGCGGCGAGCGCGTCGAGGACCTCGCGCTCGCGATCGCTCAGTTCTGGGAAGGCCCCTTGGGCACTCGGAGGCCCACCGCTGAGGAAAGATGAGATCCGCGCGGCAACGGCAGGTCCGAACAACGCCTCCCCGGCGGCGACGGCGCTCACCGCCCGTAGGAACTCGGCACCCTCGCACCCCTTCAGGACGTAGCCGCGCGCGCCGGCACGCAGTGCGGCGAAGACGAAGTTGTCGTCTTCGTTCATCGTGAGCACGAGTACGGCGGTGCGGGGATGGTCGCGCACTACCCGCCGGGTGGCCTCCAGACCGGAAAGCACGGGCATGGTCAGGTCCATCACCACCACATCGGGACCATGCTCGCCCACTGCCGCGAGCGCCGCTTGGCCGTCGCCGGCCTCCGCCACGACGCGGTGCCCCCCAACCTGCTCGAGCAGTTGCCGGAGCCCGTGCCGGAACAGCGGATGGTCGTCGGCCAAGACGACGCGCAGCGACGGGCCGGGCTCAGCATCGGTCATCGCGGCTCCAACGGAAGCCGTGCTGTCACCCGCGTGCCGCCGGCGGCACGCGCGTACCTGTCCAGGGTGCCGCCCAGTTCGGTGGCGCGCTCCCGCATGCTCTCGGTGCCCACACCAGGCACAGCGTCCGGCCGGAGACCGTTCCCATCGTCCTCCACGCAGACAGCGAGATCGCCGCCTCGGGCCGCGATATCCACAGTCACCCGCTGCGCGCCGGAATGCCTGACGGCGTTGGTCACCGCCTCCTGCACGATGCGGTAGGCGGCCACCTCCACGGCCGCCGACAGCGCGGGCAGAGGGGCGCAGCGGACGGACACCGCCGGACTGCCGGGCGAGATCCGCTCGGCCACGCGCTCGACCGCCGCCGGCAGGCCGAGATCGTCCAGCTCGGCCGGCCGCAGGTCGCTCACCACGCGCCGCATATCCGCGACCACATCCGCCGCGCTGCGGCGCACGTCTGCGAGCAGCTCGCCGGCCGCACAGACATCGCGCGCCAGCTGCGCCGCCGCGACGTCGAGTTGCAGGGTGATGGCGGCGAGGGCCGGTCCGAGCCCGTCGTGCAGGTCCCTGCGCAGCCGGCGACGCTCCTCCTCACGGGCGGCCACCAGCCGCTCCCTGGACCGACGGAGTTCGTCGGCGAGCCGATCCGAGCGCAGCGCCGGGCCGGCCGACCGCGCCAGGTCCTCGAGCAGCTCGCGGTCCCGGCGGCCGAAGGTCTCCCTGGGTGCACGCGGAGCCACGAGGAGCGCACCCTCCTCTTCGCCGTCGATGACGACGGGCAGTCGCAGCGTGGCCGGCGGCAGGGTGCCGGTGGCCGAGACCACCGTGCCGTTCCTGCTGATGAGGCTCGCGGCCGGAACCCGCATCGTCTCGCAGACGAGCTCGGTCACGCCGTCGAGCGCGCCACCCGGGCGCCGGGCCGCGGCCAGTCGACGTCCGAGGCCCGAGAGGACCGCGTACGGATCATCCCGGTCGCCGAACAGCACGCGCGAGACAGCACGTTGGACGACGGTACGCAGCGGGGCGAATGCCAGCGCCACTCCGACGGTGGCGACCGTCACCGGCACCGAGGGAAACCTATTGCGCAGCAAGCCCGTAGTGGCGAAGATCAGCGCCGCGTACACAGCGCCGAGCAGCATGGCGAGTACCAGGTACACCACCGAGCGGCGCAGCACCAACTCGATGTCGAACAGCCGGTACCGGAGCACCGAGACCGCCACGGATGCCGGTATCAGCGGCAGCACCACCGCCTGCACCAGCGGTCCGGCTGCCGATGCGCCGCCGAGCGCCTGCACCACCTTCACCGCCACGAGTGCGAGGACGACCACGACCATCGCGACGAGGATGGGCAGCAGGGCCCGGCGCCCGTCCCGGTCGGCGGTCATCCAGCGCCGGACGAACGAGGCAACGGCGACCACGGAGCAGGCGAGGTAGAGCAGGAACGCCGGTCCCACGGCCGCGTCGGCGCCTGGGACGCCCACCGGGTTGGTCAGCACCTCTCCGGGCCGGCCCTGCACGGTCGGCTGCGCCATCGCTATCAGCGTCGCCAGGCCGACCGCGCCCACCGACAGGAGCAGGACCGGGCGCCACCGCGGGCCGGGGGGGCGGCCATCCGGAACGACGAGGGGCAGCACCGCCGTCAGCGTGCCGAGCCCTGGGAACCACAGCCAGCTCTCCGCCCAGGCGGCCAAGGGGACACCGCGGAGCAGGAGCGCACCCGCGAGGACGTCCAGACCGTGGGCCGCGCCGACGCCAACCAGCAGCCACCCGACGGGGTTCCGGGGCCTGCGGGACGCCACCAGTCCTCCGATAGCCGGATAAATGAGCCCCTGAATCGAATCGACCAGCAGGTAGGGCGACGGATTGCCGCCGCCAAGGACTAGGCCGACAGTGACGGCGACAAGGCTGCCGACCCACGAACCCCCGGCGACCCACACCGCGGCCACTCGTCGCGGCGAGCCCTCCGCCTGCCGGGCCACGTCGAGACCGACCATGCCCGAATCATCGCCGGTCCTCCGGTCCCGTCACAAGGGGACCGCGGTCCCGGCCAGCTGCCGGGGTGAGGCGTTGTCGCCGCCGCCGCGTACGCAACCGGATGACACGGGCCTGGGCGGTCTACGACCGGGCGATCGAACGCGGCGAACTCCGCCCGGACAGCGACCTGTGGCTATTGACCGACCTATTCACCGGACTCGTGACCTACCGCGGCCTGCTCAGCCTCGACTTCCCCGACCCCGACGAGGTCGTCCGGTCCCTGCTGTACGGCTTCGCAACGACGGGCTAAGCGCCTGTCCAGAAGTCCTGCGCGTAACTACGCGTGAGATCGCGACGAATAGGGCGGCCAGCGAGGTACGGAAGGCCCGGCCTCGCACCGCGACATCCGCCGCGGCGCCTATTCGGCGAAATACTCCTTCACCGCTGACACGAACATATCGATGTCCGCGCGCTTGACGTCCATGTGCGTGACGAAGCGTGATGCGTACAGCATCTGTGTGAGAATGCCCCGCTCTTTGAGTGATGCTTCAAGCGGTGCGCAATGCTCTTGCGGAAACTGCGCGAACACCATGTTGGTCGCTTGTGATTGCACGTGGACCTCATCGATTCCCGCGAGCCTACGCGCGAGATGATCGGCGTTCTCGTGGTCTTCCGCGAGGCGATCGACGTTGTGTTCGAGGGCGTACAAGCATGCCGCCGCAAGCAGCCCAGACTGCCGCATACCGCCGCCCAGCATCTTGCGCCAGCGGCGCGCGCGCTCGACCAAGTCGGTGCTGCCGACCAGCACTGAACCGACAGGCGCCCCCAAACCCTTCGAGAAGCAGATCGAAACCGAATCGAACGGTGCGCAAAGCGCGGCGATCGATTGCCCCGTAGCGACGGCGGCATTGCATACGCGCGCGCCATCGAGGTGTGTCGCGAGACCGCGGCTCCTCGCCAGCGTGATCGCTTCGGCAACATACCCGGCTGGCAGTACCTTTCCGCCGATCGTATTTTCGAGTGCGAGCAAGCGCGTGCGTGCGAAGTGATCGTCGATGGGCTTGATCGCGGCGGCGATCTTGCCGATCGGAAGGGAACCGTCCGCGGCGTTTTCGATCGGCTGCGGCTGAATGCTGCCGAGCACAGCCGCGCCGCCGCCTTCGTTCCTGTACGTGTGCGCCAGTTGGCCGACGATGTATTCGTCGCCGCGGCCGCAATGCGCCATCAACGCGGCGAGGTTGCTCTGTGTGCCGCTCGGAAAGAACAGACCCGCTTCCTTGCCGGCGCGCTCGGCGACGGTCGCTTGGAGGCGCAGGACGGTGGGGTCGTCGCCCCAGACGTCGTCACCTACTTCGACCGACGCCATCGACTCCAGCATCGCCGGACTCGGACGAGTAACGGTATCGCTGCGCAAATCGATCATGTCAGTCCCTTCTTGTGAGTAGCGTCAAGGACCCGCAGCAACTCGAAGCGCTCAGTCGGCCAGCGGGCGGGATCACAGGAGTGTAAAGGGGCTCCCAAGCTGCCCGAAAACCACCTCTAACGCTGGATCTCCGGTAGGTCGCCCACCGCAGCGGCGTCGCGATCTCCGCGCTGCACTTCTACGAACGCCAGGGCCTCATCCGCAGTACCCGGACGTCCAGCAACCAGCGGCGATATAGCCGCGACACACTGCGCCGGGTCGTCTTCATCCGGGCATCCCAACACGTCGGCATCTCGCTCGCGGCGATCCGGGAGGCCTTGGATCAACTACCGAATGAGCGCACCCCGACCCCGGATGACTGGGCTCGCCTGTCCGCGAGCTGGCGAACCGAGCTCGACGCACGTATCGCGCACCTGCAGGCACTCCGCGACGACCTCACTCGGTGCATCGGATGCGGCTGCCTGTCGCTGTGGTCCTGCCATCTGACCAATCCACGTGACGTGCCGGGCCGCGAAGGCCCGGGTGCACGTCGCCTGCCACAAAGGCCCGCGAGCACGGCGCGGACGCCGATGACCGTGGCCAGGGCGAGGACGAGCGCGATCTGACCCCAGGGCAGGATGAGCCGGTAGGCGGGTGCGCACTGCGGCTTCCTCCTCAAGGACCGCTCTCCGGTCCTGCTCGCCGAGGCCGTTCGCGCGGCGGCGGGAAACTCCCTGATCTCTCCGTCGATCACGGTCCGCCTCCTGCAGCACATGAACCCGCCCGCACGCGTCACGACCGGCAGGGCCGGGCACACACCGGCGGCATCCGCGGGCGCCGGCCAGGGCGGGTTGATCGAACCGCTGACCGAGCGGGAGCTCGACGTCGTCCGCCTCGCCGCCCGCGGACGCACCAACGAGGAGCTCGCCACGGAGTTGCACGTCACGCTGTCCACCGTGAAGACTCACCTCGCCAACGTGCAGCGCAAACTCGCCGCCCGCAATCGCGTCGAGATCGCCGCCTGGGCCTGGGAGAACGGCATCTGCACCAGCCGTTAGCGCCGCCGACCGGCCCGGAGGCCCGCGGTCCACAGCGGCGCTACGGCGATCAGTTCAAACGCCCTGAGCCGATCACGGCCGGGGCGTTCTCGTTTGGCTTAGACGACAACGTCATGTGTTGCTGACGTCAGGTGGGCCGAACTGGAGGTCGGCCAGCACTGCTGCCATCGCCGCGTTCGGTTGCACCTTCAGCAGCGTAAGCACCCGATCATGGAGTGGCGGTGCTCGAGGTTGTAGTAGGTGAAAACGTCTCGCCCTATGCGCGCCAAGCACGAAGTGATGAGCCGGCGACAGGGGCTCACCCCCGCCGGCGCACGGCGTTCCAGGGTGTGGCGCGGGCGACGAGGCCGTGGGCGCGGATACGAGGCTTAGCATCATCTGATGGAGCTGTGGGAGCGTTCCGCGACGCTGGATCTCCTCGGCGATCTTCTGCGCGAGAGCGCCCGCGGCGGCCGCGTGGCGGTGGTGGCCGGCGAGGCGGGTATCGGCAAGTCCGTGCTAGTGACCGAATTCGCTCGGCGATGCGGGCCGGCGGCATGGGTTGTCTGGGGCGGCTGCGACCGGTTGATCACCCCGCGGGCGCTCGGCCCCCTGCACGACATCGGCCGACAGACCAGAGGCGTCCTGGCCGATCGGCTGAGTGCCGGCGCCGAGCAGGAGGAGATCTTCACTGCCTTCCTGGACGAGCTTGCCGGCCCGCCGCAACGACCGCGCCCGGTTGTCGTGGTGGAGGACGCCCACTGGGCCGATGAGGCCACACTTGACTGGCTGGTCTGGTCGGGCCGGCGGATCGGCCGGATGCCGGTCCTGTTCGTGCTGACCTACCGCGATGACGAGGTGGGCGTCGAGCACCCGCTGCGGGGGGCCCTGGCGGCCCTGCCCAGTGCCATCGTGCGGCGGGTGTCGCTGTCGCCCCTGTCGCCGGGGTGCGTGAGGGAGCAGGCGCACCGGGCCGGGCGGGATCCGGAGCTGGTCTACCGGTTGACCGGCGGCAACCCGTTGCTGGTGACTGAGCTGTTCAAGGCCGAGGGCCGGGCGGTGCCCGCCACCGTGCAGGACCTCGTCCTGGACCGGCTGCGCGCACTGCCGCGGCCCGCCCGGGAACTGGCGCAACTGGTGGCTGTGGTCCCGACTCGTGCGGAAGCCGCCATCGTGGCGGAAGCGCCGGACCTGGTCGACATGTGTTGCGACGCCGGAGTGCTCATGCCGTCTGGTGACGGCGTGTCGTACCGTCACGAGCTGCTGCGCAGCGCAGTGGAGGACTCGATGTCGCCTGCTCGGCGCGCCGCCCTGCACCGGCGGATCTTAGGCCTGCTGGCGGGGGTCGCCGGGGTTGACCCTGGCCGCCTGGTCCACCACGCGCTGCACGCGGGAGACGATGCCGCAGTCCTGCGTTACGGGCAGTTGGCGGGTGCCGCCGCGGCCCGCCAGGGGGCGCACCGGGAGGCGACGGCGCATTACCGGGCCGCGGCCGTACACGCCGACCGCCTGCCGGCCCCGCAGCGGGCCGAGTTGCTGGAGGCGTACGCGTTCCAGGCGTACCTGGCTGGGCTGGCCGAGGAGGGACTACGGGCTCGGCGGGCGGCGCTGCCCGTACGGGAGGGTCTGGGGCAGCCCGAACAGATCGGGGAGAACTTGCGCTGGATCTCCCGGCTGGCGTGGTGGGCGGGGGACGCGGGGATGGCCCGGGAGGCGGCGGCCCGGGCGGTGACGGTGCTTGAGGCGGGGCTGCCGAATCGACAACTGGCCATGGCCTACAGCAACCGGTCGCAGTTGCACATGCTGGCGGGCGAGCGGGAGCCGGCGGTCACGTGGGGGGAGCGAGCGCGGACCCTGGCCGACCGGCTGAGGGATTCGGAGACCTCCCTTCACGCTGCGATCAACGTGAGCAGCGCCCGGCTGACGGACGGTGACGACGGTGCGGCAGCGGGGCTGCTGGAGGCGCACGAGCGGGCCTCATCCCTCGGGCTGGCCGATCACGCCGCCCGAGCGCTGGTCAACCTGGCCACCTCGCTGATCCAGTTGGCCGAGTACGAAGCGGCCGTACCGGCCGTCGAGCGGGCGCTGGCCTATGTCACCCAGCACAACCTCGACGGCTACGTCCAGTACCTGCTCGGGGTGAGGGCAGGGGTGCGGTTGGTCCGCTGTGACTGGACCGGCGCGCTGGCCGACGCGGACGCGGCGCTGGATCGGCCGGTCAGCGCCGGGGTCGCCGTGGTTCCCGCGCTGGTGGCGCGAGGCCGGATCCAGGCGGCTCGCGGTGATTCCGAGGCGCTGGTCACGCTGGACGAGGCCGCCCGTCAGGCCGAACGCACCGGTGAGGTGCAGCGGGTCTGCCCGGTGGCGGCGGCCCGCTCTGAGTGTTTCCTCTGGTACGGCGATACCGAGCGTGCCGCCCAGGAGGCTCGGCGCGGCTTGGATCTGGCGATGACGGTAGGCCACCCGGTTTACGTAGGGGAGTTGGCTTACCGGCTGTGGCGGGCCGGAGGGACCGGGATCCCGGGTGCGGTGGCGCGGCCGTACCAGATGATGATCAACGACGACTGGGCGGGCGCGGCTGCGGAGTGGGCCCGGCGCGGCGCCGAATACGCGCGTGTCGAGGCGCTGGCGGGCGGCGACCGGGGCGCGGCGGTCGAGGCGCTGCGGGTCCTGGACGGGCTGGGGGCCACGCGGGCGGCGCAGAGCCTGCGCGCCGAGCTGGGAAGGCGCGGATTCACCCGGGTGCCGCGCGGTCCCCGCCGGGCGACGACGGCCAACGCCGCGGGCCTGACGCCGCGCCAGGCGGAGGTGCTCGCGTTACTGGCCGAAGGACTGTCCGACGCCGAGATAGCCGGGCGCCTGTCGTTGTCGGTCAAGACCGTCGGCCACCACATCTCCGCGGTGCTCGGCAAGCTCGGTGTGGCCAGCCGAGGCCAGGCGACCGCTGCGGCGCACCGGCTCAACCTGGTTCGGGACACCGCAAATTAGGGAGTTCTCCCCAATCGCGGCCCGTTGCGGAGGTCCTACGTTCTGTGCGGAGGCGCCGTCGTAAGGGGAGATCATGACCTATCTCAGCACGCCCATCGAATCACCCCTCTATCAAGCCGAGCGAGCCGCCCTGGGATACGTGCCCAACTACCTCAGGGTGCTGGCACTGGGGCCCGAGGTCTATGACGCCTGGAGGCAGTTGGGGGAGGCGGTCAAGGCCGGCATGGACCCGCGTCGCTACGAGCTGGTCACCCTGACCGCTGCCCGCCGTCTGGGTTCCGCGTACTGCGGTCTCGCGCACGCGGCCGTGCTGCGTGAGCGGTTCTACGACGACGCGGCGCTGCTCGCGATCCTGGCCGACCGCCATGATGCGGGGCTGGCTCCGGTGGACGTGGCCGTCATGGATTTCGCCGAACACGTCGCCGCCGATCCGGTGACGGTCGCTGAGGCGGACATCGAGACCCTGCGCGGGCATGGGCTGGTCGATGGCGACATTTTCCAGATCGTGCTCGCCGTCTGCCTGCGCCGTTTCTTCAGCGGCATCCTTTCCGCCGTCGGTGCCGTACCTGATCCGGTCTTCGACGAGCTGCACCCCGGCATCCGGGCGGCCCTCGGAACAACCGGCGTCGAGGCCGTTCAGGAACTATTCACTACAGACAAGGAGAAATCCATGGTCGGGAAAGCCGTTGTCAGCCTGACCACCGGGCTCGAGGACCCTGAGCGGGTCACAGTGGCGTTTCTGGTCGCAGTGGGCGCGGCCGAGCAGGGTCGTCCCACGCTCATGTTCCTCACCAAGGAAGCCGCCCGGCTGGCGCTCGACGGCGTTGCCACCGCCATCGCGTGTGACGGCTGCCCTCAACTGGCCGACCTCGTGGCCCGGTACGCCAAGGCAGGCGGACGCTACCTGGTCTGCCCCATCTGCTTCCACGCACGCGTGCTCGACAGGGAACGACTCATCGAGGGCGCGGAGCTGGGCGGCACCGTCCCCATGTGGCAGTGGATCGGGGACGAGGGCGCGACCACCTTCAGTTACTGATGTCCCCCGAGGGCACCGAAGAATGGGACGTACCACCATGCCGATAATGGACGCGTCCGCCGCGTTCGACGATTTGCCAGGCGTGCGCGCACAGGTCGTTCCCCAGTGAATCGACGGCAACCCTGGCGGCAACGTCCCCTGTCAGAGTCACACGCTGGGCACCATCAGGCACCACCCATCCCCAGGTCCTCGATGGGCAGCAGGGCGATCGCCGTGCCCGTGGTCACGATGTCGCCTGAGCGACCCGGAAGCCGGGCTCTTCTGGCTCGCGAGTCTCCCCGTCCGGGCCTTCCGTTCCGGTCTCTTGCGAGCCTCATCCACCAGCCCCTCCATCCGACCGCGCCCTGAGACGTGCACGTGTCGCGAGGAGGCATAGCGGGCTAGGGTGACTCTCCCGGTGCTCAGTGGGTGCTTGCTCCGCACCCCCCGATGAACCGGTCGGTGAACAGTGGCTGGCTCACAACGTCCGGAGGCATAGCGTGTTCGACGACGCCCGTCTCCAGGTCAACCCTGCCGTCTCGCAGGGGACCGGCGTCCTTGTTGGTCTTCTGCATCAACCGGAGTCGCACGCCAGGCGCCTGTCTGCCGACCTCGGCCACCAACGCGGGTCCGAACCTCTCCACGGCACATGCCCAGACCACCATCAGAGTCTGGGTCACCACGACGGCTGCGGAGCGATGGCCAGCGCTCCGGCAGCGCCAGTGCGACCAGGGATGCACGCTCACTCGCTGGCCGGGCGCGACCCTGCCGCTCGCAAACGGTGAGACCTGTACGGCGCGCGGGGCCAAGGCGGGTCAGTGGCGTGCGGCCCACACCAGCCCGGCCAGAGCCGCCACCATCCATCCGGTTAGGTAGGTGAACGCCGCGGCGCGCCGAGCACGCCGACCACGTACACGGCGAAGACCACCGTCAAGGTCGTGATCGAAAAGCCCCAACGCTCCCGGTGCAACGAGTAGAGCGGTGACGGTGCGCTCGCCGTGGCCATCATCGCCAAGCTCGCAAGTGTCAGCACCATGAATGCGGCACCTCGTCCAGTTGCCGACGAGGAGCGCCCTGTCTCACCACGTTGCTCCTTGTGGGGTTTTGATCACTTCGATGTTCTGATCAGCTCGGCCAGGCCGAACGCATGACGCGCTCGACCATGCTGACGTGACGAAAACCGGGAATGAAGTGCGCCAATACGTCCGCACTTATGGTGCCGTAGGTGGTGTCCGGGCGGTCTCTGGTTCCCTCGAGAAGGGCCTGCAGGAACCCGTTCTTGAAGTCGCCGCGCGGATGAACAGCGGTGATCTCGTCCACCAGGCCACGATCCAGCTTGTCCAAGCCCACGCCCTGCACGTCGGTCAGCACGCCGTGGTGCGTGGCGGCGATCTCCGGGCCCATCCGGCCGGGAATCCTCGGCGTGCTGTGCAGCGCGATCGCTTCCCAGACCACGTCGGCGGCCGTGGCCGGAAAACCACGGTCGAGCAGGAACTTGCGTGCGTGGTCGGCGCCATCGAGCTCGAAGCGCTGCTCCACGTCGGAGAAGGGCGTCAGCAGGCCGAGGTCGTGGAAAATGGCAGACAGGTAGAGCAGCTCCGGGTCCGGCCGCAGACCGACCTCGCGAGCGTGAAGCGCGGCGAAGAAGAAGGTGCGCCGGGAGTGATGGAAGATGAGGGGGCTGGTCATCCCCCGGATGTGGCGGGTGGCTTCGGCGACCGCCGCCGTCTCGGGAACCTCCACCCCTGCGATAATTTCGGTCATGAGCTGTGCCCTTCTGGTCTCGGCGTTGCGAGTGGGCGGTGCGTCCATCTGCATCAAAAGGTTGTGGGTTCGAGTCCTCTCGGCCGCGCACATGTGAAAGGCCCCCAACGAGGGGGAACCTGGAGTTCGCCCGCCTGTTCGCCAAGCCCTGATACGGCCTCAGGTCATGGATTCGACTCGGACGGGGTGGGACAGCACCGGGTGATAGCAGTAGCCCAGGTCATTCCATGGGACGGTGTCGGGCTGGGTATGGCCCTGGTCGTCGGTGGCGCGTACCCGGATGGTGTGATCGCCGGGTTCGGGATCCCAGCTGAACTGCCAGCGTACCCACGCGCCCGGTATCTCCGGCGGAGCCAGGGACGCCTCCTGCCAGGGACCCTCGTCAATGCGGTATTCGACCGCCGTGACCTGGTTCTCTCCCGCGAACGCACGCCCCCGGACGACTTGCGGTACCGGCTGCAGCCGTGCCGGCCAGGACAGTTCCACCAGGCTCGCCACCGGTATGCCGGTGATCGGCATACCGAGTGAGGGCGCCTGCGGAGGGTAGTCCGGACCGATCAGTACGTAGTCCTCGGTGTTCCACGGAACGTGCAGCGGATGTTCGGAGACTTCGATCCGGCCCACCCACTTGATGCTGGCGGCACCGAGCCATCCGGACACCACGACCCGAGCCGGGTACCCGTGATCGAGCGGCAGCGTCTCGCCGTTCATGGTCAGCGCGAGCAGGGTGTCGTCGGCAAGCGCCTTGGCCAGCGGCATGGGCCGGCGGGCCCGGATCTCGTCGAGCGCTTCCGGCATGACCTCGCGGGCTCCAGGAGTGATCCCCGCCGGTTCGAGCAGGTCGCGCAACCGGACGCCGGTCCATTCAGCAGTGCCGATAGCGCCGCGGCCCCACTGGGTTCCTTCGAATGTGCGTTCGTACGCCTCGCCGAACAGCACACGGCGGTTACCGGCGCACTCGATCGTCCGGACCATGGAGACCAGCGAGAAGTGATCCCACAAATCGGCGTAGGTATAGGTGATCGGCTCGCGTACCCCACTTCCTTCGATCCGCAGCGACCATCTCGCCCCGTCCAGATGGGGAGTCGGTGCGTGGCTACGAAGGAAGAAGCGATCGATCGGGGTGATGTAGCCAGGCGTGCGGTCCGGCCGAATCCCGTAGTCCAGACCGGTCCCGGCGTCCTCCATGAGCTCGGGGGGAGTCGGCTTGACGACTTTTCGTTCTCTGACCCCCTCAGGTGAGGGATGATCAGGCTCGCTTCCGCGTAGGGGACCACCCAAGGTGCATCGCCTCCCACGACTGGTTTGAGCCTCTTCCCGAGGCCCCCACCTGGCATAACCTCTCGTATCATCGTGCCATAGCGGATTACGGCTTACCCTGAACGGGTCGCCAAGATGGCCCAATCGGTCGGGATGGGAGTGCCTAATCGGTGAACGAGTCGTCCATCGCCGTCGGCGATCTCCGGGTTCGCGAGCACCTGGCCAACGAGCGCACTTACCTCGCCTGGCTGCGGACGAGCTTGGCCATGATGGCCTTCGGTCTAGGAGCGGCGAAGTTCGGCTCACACAACGAGGTCTACGCATTTGCCGCAGGCGGCGTGCTCGTATGTGCGGCACTCGCCGGCTTTGGCTACGCCACCGTCCGTTACCGTGCGTTGAACCAGGAAATCACGCGGGGCCGCGTCGTCATCGGAGCCAGCGCTCATGGCCCAATCGCCGCGGCCATGGTCCTCGTGCTCGCAGCCTTAATCGCATTGGTACTGCTCGTTCGCTGATACATCATCCAGCACTGTCTGCGACAGTCCGTTTCGACGGCGTGGATGACGGCAACGTCCACCACCGCAGCCACACATAGGGCACCGTCGGCACCCCTCCACTCACAGCTCCCAGCGGGTGAGCAGGGCGATTGCCACGCCTGAAAAGCGGAAGGTCGGCAGTTCGACCCTGCCCCTGACCACCACCCCTGAACAGCCCAAACGCTCCGAGCCGATCACGGCCGGGGCGTTCTTGTTGGGCTTTGACGACAACGCTGACGACAACGTCCTCGCATCTTTGGCCTAACGGCAAACGACCGCCATCGCCCCAGGCAGAGCCCAGCAGACCGACTCCTCCAGGTCAAGCCCGGCCGTACAGGTAGGGCACCCAGCGCGCGAGGAAGGTCACCGGAAACATGGAACACGCGAGGCCAGGCTTGACCCTCCGTCGCCGGCCCGCTCCGCTACGCGGTGGGACGACAGCAGACGAGAGATCAGAACAAGGCGGATCGTGCGGGTCCGCACGGGATGGGACATGCGTGCCACAATCCCCGCCATGTACTCGGTGAGTAACAACGACTTAGCTGGCCTGTTCTTCGGCACCCTCACGCTGGTCACGCCGAGACAGTGGAGATCGATTAGGAGGGCCGGGAGACTCGGGTCATGAAAATTACGAAACCCGGGGCACCTAACGAGGAGATTCGCCGGAAGAACCTTGGAGCGTTACTGCGCTACGTCCACCTGAACGGGCCGACTTCGCGCGCCGTGCTGGCGGAGAAACTGGGGCTGAACCGCAGCACGATTATGGGGCTGACCGCCGAGCTCGCCGCTCTGGGGGTGGTCAAGGAGGAGCTTCCTGACGATACCCACAGGGCGGGTCGGCCGTCGCTAGTGGTCGGCCCGGAGACTGATCGCGTATTCGTGCTCGCCTTCGACGTCGCGGTGGACCGGCTGCTGGCCGCGCGGGTGGGCCTGGGCGGCGTCATACTCGATCGGCGTGAGGCCGTCCGCCAGCGCAAGTACCCCGACCTGGACGATGTGGTCGGTACCCTCGCCGAATTCGCTAGGCAGTTGCTCCGTGACGTTCCTCGCGATTCCGTATGCGTCGGCGTTGGCGCGTCATTCTGCGGCATGATCCAGCCAGCGGACGGCGTCGTGCGATTTGGGCCCAACACCGGCTGGGTGGATCAGGCGTTCGGGCCTGAACTGGAGCGCCGCTTGGCTCTGGGCTTGCCAGTCCGCGTCGGAAACGAAGCCCACCTAGGAGCAGTCGCGGAGAACCAGAGAGGGGCTGGGATCGGGTTTCGGAACCTCATCTATCTGCACGGCGATGTCGGTGTGGGCGGCGGCGTCATCGTCGACGGTAAACGCCTGGACGGCAATGACGGTTACGCTGCCGAGGCCGGGCACATGATTGTGAATCCGTATGACGGCCGGCCGTGCGGGTGCGGTTCGCGCGGGTGCCTGGAGGCGGAGGTCGGGGAGGACGCGTTACTCAGCGCGGCCAACTGGCCCCCCGGGCTGACCGGCCGCGACGCGGTGGCGTCCGTGGTGCATGCCGCCGAGCGGGGCGACGAGTCCGCCAGAGCGGCGCTCAACCACGTTGGGGATTGGCTAGGTTTCGGGGTGGCCAACCTGATCAACCTGTTCAACCCAGGTGTCGTGGTCTTCGGCGGGATGCTGCGCGATGTCTACCGAGGGTCCGCGGCGCAGGTGCGGAATCGTATCGTCGCCAACGTGCTGCCGGTTTCGCGTGAACGAGTGAAGCTGCGGATCGCGGCTCTTGGGGATGACACCACCCTGGTCGGTGGCGCGGAGTTGGGGTTCGCCGAGTTGTTGGACAACCCCGCCGAGGTCTTCACGCGCGGATATCGCCATCGGGTTTAGCTCTTTTTGAGTGACTGAACAGGATGGCAATAAACCTTGACCGCAGGATAACCCAGCAATTCTTAGAATGCATGGTTTTCACTGTTACCCAAGCAGATGACACTACTGTCCACCGTTGCACCCACTGACTCCTTAAAGCGATGCTGGAGTAGGATCTGCCGCCCGAGCAGCTCCAACCGTCGTCTACAAGGTCTCTGCCCTTCCCTTGTAATCATGTGGTCGCGGCAAATGGTGCGGGGATTGCACCAATCCTGAGCTCCACCTGTGCTTCCTCTCGCCACTCCACGCGGTCTCGAGGCGGAGGGAGTTCGACTCCGGCGATCCCTGCCGGGACGGAGAACTGGCGACGGAGTTGGTCAACGAGCCGCGTAGCCTGCGCGAGCCTTTCTGGCTCACCGTCCGGGGCTTCGACACTGAGTCCCAGCACGGCGGCGCCGTCACGGGTAACCGTGATGATGGCTTGATAATGTTCGCGACCGGGTCGCTACCGGCGGCGAATGCCGTACCTTGTGCGCTGTCGGCCCGAGGTGATGGACGGCTTGGCCCGGCTACGCGCGTCCCGGCTGGCGGGTTGCGATCGTCACTAACGGGACGGCGGACAACCAGCTTGGGAAGATTCAGCAGAGCGGGTTGGCCGAGGCCGTAGACGCCTACGCGCTGTCGGGGGCCGAGGGCATCCGCAAGCCCGAGGTCGGTTTGTTCGAGATCGCGGCCAAGCGTTGCGGTGTCACTCTCGTCGAGGGCGGATGGATGATCGGTGACAACCGCACCGCTGACATAGCCGGCGGACGCGCCGCCGGTCTCCGAACGATCTGGATCGACCGAGGCACCTGGTCCGGTGTCGACCACCAGGCCGACCGCGTGGTTACCGACGTGCTCCAAGCCGTCGAGATTCTTGAGCGCCACGGCGGATGTGACGACAACGCTGACGACAACGTCGGCCACCATGAGCGCGCGTCGACAGCCGAGCAGCACCGCCGACCTCGGCACGGACCGGGGGAGCAGAGTGATTGCTCCGCCTGAAGAGCGGAAGGTCGGCAGTTCGACCCTGCCCCTGACCACCCTCTTTGAACAGCCCAAACGCCCCGAGTGACCCCGCTCTGGGGCGTTTTTGATATCCAGTGACAGCAACGGTCTCGTGGATGCCCTGGGGGAATGCGATGTTGCGATGTGTGGAGATCGGCGCCGCTCTGTTGATCGATCCCGTCCATCGATCGATCGCTCACAACCTGTATTGGAACGACAAGGTTGAGCTGAGCTTGGACTGTTTCATTTGCGAACGGACTCGCCGTACGACCATCCTCCAGCGCGGTGCCGAGCGAGCCGTATGCACTGCGGACGAGGAGAATGGGGAGCACTATTCCGCCGTCCAGATCACGGCGTTCGATCACTCTCAGGGATCGCAGAGCCTCTCACTCAGGGTTCTCGTCGATTTCTGGTGGGCACCCTTCCACGATGCGAAGCGGGATCAGAGGGCGATGGCGCCGAGCACGATCCCGTGGGTACGTCTGCATCTGGGCTCCTATTGTCCTGAAACTGGGCAGGCCGGGCAGAACTCGCTCCAGACCAACCTGGTGCGTCCGGCGGGGCTGGTCTGCGAACACTGTGACCAGACGCTGGCTGTCAGCGCCGAAGCGCCGCGGATTCACCTGATCAACTGAGCCGCATCGGTCCTCACCCGCGCTGTCGAGCGGGTGCCGGCGTGGCCGCCGGCGGCCGCTTCTCCCAGCAAGCCCCGGGCCCGACCCCAGCAGGCCCCGGCCCCCGGCCCCGGCGAGCAGGTCAGGGCCGTACGCCGGAGGCCGCGTCTGTCCGCGCTCAGCTGGGGGAGTCGGATGCCGACTGAATGGCCGCTCGGACCTGCTGGGCGAATCCCCGCATGACGTTCGCCCCCGGCGGCCCCGCGCCTCGTGAGTGATCGGGCGGAGACGCCCAGGGGCACGCACTCCAGAGTTCCGGGGCGTGCGGCGGCACGCATAGATTGCGTCTATAATCTACTTCTCGTGCAGCAGGCCGGCCCGAACGCCTGGAATCCAGCTCCCGGCCCGTTGGTGAATCGAAGCGACGAGGAGTCGAAGATGAGCCGGGTATCACAGGCTGAGGCACAGGAAAATCGAAAGCGTGTGGTGGAATCCGCCTCGCGACTCTTCCGCGAGAAGGGGGTGCGCGATGTGAGCGTCGCCGACGTCATGCAGTCGGTCGGCATGACGCAGGGCGGTTTCTACAAACAGTTCGCCTCCAAGGCGGCGCTCGTCGAAGAGGCCACAGCGAGGGCCTTCTCCGAAATGCTGCGGTATCTGGCGGCCTTGGACGACGACCACGGTGGTCACGATGCCGCGTGGTCGTCGCTGATCGACTCCTACCTGGCACCCGAAGCACGTGACAACCCCGGCAGCGGATGCCCGGCAGCCGGGTTCGCCGGTGATTTCGCCCGAGATCCTGAATGGCGCGACACCTACGCCGCCGGAGTTCGCGACATGGCCGGCTGGATCGCTCCGGGGGACACCGGGCTGGCGGCCCTGTCCACCCTTGTGGGCGCTCTCCTGCTCGCCCGAGCGACGGCGGACTCCCCTCTGTCCGAAGAGATCCTGCGAGCAGCGAGAAAGGCGGCGGCTCGGCTGACCGATTGAACGATGACGGCAGGGGGCCTCGATTGGAACTTTCAGGCTGTCCTCTTGAACCGCGGCCGGGTCGTTATAGGGCGGCCAAGGCTTGACCAGGAGACGCACCACGTCAGGGGGCCAAGATTCTTGGCACCCCCTGGCCGCCTGCCCTCCGCGCGACTGCAACTCCTTGACTCGGGTGGAGCGTCCGGTCAGGCTCCTCGGTTGTTGACCGAATGGATCGATTGACGGGAGCGTCGATGATGGGTGCTCGACGGCGGCGGAAGCTGCGACCGGCCGCGACGCTCGGCGTAGCGGTGTCCTTGGTGGCGGGGACATTGACCGCCCAGGCGGCCCTGGACCCGGCTGTGGCCGCAGCGGGTCCCACGTTGTCGGTGGATCTGTCCGCCGCCCGGCACGCGATCAGTCCGGACGTCTACGGCATGAACGGTGCCGACCCGGCGTTCGCCGCCGAGATCGGCCTGCCGGTGGCGCGCTGGGGCGGTAACACGAGCACGCGTTACAACTTCAAGAACCACACCTACAACACGGGAAGCGACTGGTACTTCGAGAACATCGTCGCCGGGCCCGACAACACGGTCGAGGCGTTCGTCAAGACCAACCGGGACCGTGGCACCAAACAGGTCGTCACCGTGCCGATGAGCGGGTGGGTGGCCAAGGACTCGCCCGCCGAGCACCCGTTCGCCTGCGGATTCCCTGCCAGCCGGTTCCCCGCTCAGGACGGATTCGACCAGTGGGACGCCGGCTGCGGCAACGGCAGGCTCAACAACGCGAACCTCACCGGGGCGGTGCCTGAGGACACCTCGATCGCGGTGGACGCCTCGTTCGACGGCGAGATGGTGTCGCATCTCGTGAGCCAGTTCGGTAAGGCGGCGCGCGGCGGCGTGTCGATCTACGAGCTCGACAACGAGCCGGTGTTGTGGAACGCCACGCACCGCGACGTGCACCCCGAGGCGGTCTCGTACGACGAGCTGGGCGGCAAGAGCACCGCGACCGCCGCGGCCATCAAGGCCGCCGACCCGAGCGCGGCGGTGCTCGGCCCGTCCGGCTGGGGATACTGCGAGTGGGTCGCGTCCGGGGTGGACGGATGTGCGCCGGGCGCCGACGCGGCCGCGCACGGCGGGCTCAACCTGTCGCAGTGGTTCCTGAAGAACATGAAGGACTACAGCGACGCGCACGGCGGCAAGCGCATGCTCAACTACTTCGACCAGCACTACTACCCGCAGATCAATGGCGGGAAGGACCCCGAGTCCAACGCGTTGCGGCTGCGGTCCACGCGTTCGCTGTGGGACCCGACGTACGTCGAGGAGTCCTGGATCGGGCCCACGGGCGTGAACGCGCCGCCGCTGCAGTTCATCCGCAAGATGAAGGAGTGGGTCGCGCAGTACTACCCCGGCACGAAGACCGCGATCACCGAGTACAACTGGGGCGCGCTGGACGACATCAACGGCGCCCTGGCGCAGGCCGACGTTCTCGGCATCTTCGGGCGTGAGGGTCTCGATCTCGCCACCATCTGGGGCGAACCCCAGCCGACGCAGCCCGGCGCCTACGCGTTCCGGATGTATCGCAACTACGACGGCGCGGGGAGCCGGTTCGGTGACGTGAGTGTGTCGGCGACCAGCAGCGATCAAGGGCAGCTGGCGGTGTACGGGGCGCAGCGCTCGCGCGACAAGGCGCTGACCCTGATGGTCATCAACAAGACCGGCGGTGAGCTGACCTCACCGTTGTCGATCGCCGGGCTGCACGGCAACGCCAGGGCGCAGCGGTTCACCTACAGCGCGGCCGATCTCAACGCGATCGTACGCGGTGACGATCTCACGGTGCACCAGGGCCGGGTCAATGCGACGTACCCGGCGAATTCCGTCACCCTGCTCGTCTTGCCGGGGCATCGGCGTTGATGGTTCCCGGGAGGGGGGCGGTCCTGGTCGGCCGGCCCCTCCCGGCCTAGACGTGTAATCATCCCGCGGTGAGAGTTTCCAGCGGCAGGATCTCTGTGAAGACCTGACGGTGGCGCCCGTTGAACAGCCCAAACGCCCCGAGCCGATCAGCAAGGGATCGTCGTTCGACAGCCTTGATGGCGGATGAGCGCCGGCTCCGGGCGTCGACGCCTGTCCGCAGACGTCCGAGGTTGGACGTTGATTCGTTCGTGATCGCGTTTGTGTATCACTGTTTGCTGTGGCACATCCGTGGGCGAGGCTCTCGCGCTGGAGACGCATCCGTAGATGGACAGGCATCGCCGTGGTCTTCGTGGGTCTGGCCGCCTGTCAGGGGGCGTTCGGGCGCAATATCCAGGCGGTCACGTACGGCGAGCCCACATCGTGCCCCAGCGACCTATTCGAGCCCATGTCCGCGGGCGGGACAGTGATCGATTGCGTGGGGTGGACACTGCACGTGCCATTCGGCATGGATATCGAACTCAGTACGGCCGCCAGCCATGCCCGCTCTGAGTCGATTTTCGACACCGACCCTATCCCCATCGAGATCACCCCGGACGGACACCGCGTCGCCTACTTGGACGTGAGGGAACTCCGCTACCTCGCCAAGGATCTCCGCTCCGGCTTCACCCGCCCGATCACACCACGCCTTACCGCTGAGGAGATCGTCGCAATCACCTCGGTGGCCAGTTCCGCCGACAGCCGCCACTTCGCCGTGTCCACCAGTGAGAACCGTCGGACATTCGTCACGGACTTCGAGACGGGCCGGACGAGGACACTCGACCAGGTGTGCTGGGCCTACGGGCTGACCGGCGACAGCCTGATGGGCAGCGCGGGCTGCGATGGTGTCGACGTCTCGATCGACGCCATCCGCTTCGACGGCACGGCGACCCGCTTCCGGTCGGAGGAGGAGCATCCCCTCGATATGTCCGCAGATCTGCGGTGGTACATCGACTTCGGGGAGCCGGCTTCGGTGTACGAGACCGCGACCGGGCGGCGGGTGCGGGTCCTGCCCGCTGAGCTCAGCGAATTCCAGTGGGCGGGCGCCGACACCCTGGTCGCACGAGACGCGGATATCGAGGACGGGGACGACTACATAGCCATCGACGCCAGAACGGGCGAGCTCATCTCGATTGGCATCCCGTACTCCGACTCAATCGTCTTCGGGAAGGTCCGCTGATGTCGGACTGGTACGAGCAGGTCCGCCGTACGGCGTCGCTGTTGGGCGGACGCACGACGTATGCCCGGCGCATGGTGGAGAAGGCGCTGCGCGACAGGGAAGGCACGAAGGACGCTTTCTTCTCGCTCTATCGGTCCTATCTCAGCCCCTTCCGCGCCTGGCCCGATCCGGGCTGGGGGAAGGAACTCTCCAATTTGCAGCGTGCCGTCTTGGTTGCGTTGCACCATGACGGCTGGACCGAGCAGGAGACCGCCTATCTGTGCGGGCGAAGTAGAAGAGCCGTGCGGCGGGCGGGCGAGAAAGGGCTTCGTGCTCTGGGCACCGATGGCACGGCTCTTGCCGGCACGCTACGGGCGATGACGGAGGATCTTCCCGCGGTCGCCGAGTGGGAGCCCGGGCGGAATCCCGCCAGGTACGGTGCCTTGATTGTCTGCCTTATCGCCTTTGTCCTCATGGTGGCCTATTGCTCGGCCCTGGATGCTTCGCTCGGACAGCACGCAGGCCGCGCTCCATTCGTCGACCTTGCCTTTTCGGAGCTCAATCCATTGCACGGTCCTATGCAGGCCACGATCCGGTACGCCTACCGCGTCGACGCGCCGGTAACCGGGCTCACCGATGAAAGCTACTGGGTCGTCATCACTGAGTCGGACCAACGGCTGCTTGTCGAGGACGCCACTCCAAGCGACCTCGAGATCAGCCCGAACGGCCGGAGGCTGGCCTACCACAGCCGGAGCAAGCGCGAGGTCGTCGTGTATGACCTTCCGTCGGGGAGGATCAGCACGATATCGAAAGCCGATGCGTCGGACTACGAACTGTATTTTTCTCCAGACGGTCGCCGCCTCGCGTTCGCCTCCGAGGACAAACTGTATGTCTGGGACGGCAAGCGGCGGCGTGTCCCGGGGTTCGGGCCGGAGTCGACACTGAACGGCTGGTTAACGGGCGGGCGGGCCCTGCTGGTTGATGACTTGGAGGGTGTCCGGGCGGTCGATCTCAGTGGCACCGTCTTGTTCAGCACAGAGGACTTGGACCACTTGGGCCCGTTGCCCGACGGGAGGACGTGGATCGACCTCGACTATGACGAGAACCGCTTCACGCGATACGGCCGGCGCACAGGTCGCCGGAGCATGCGGTTGCCCACGACCGCGAGGCTCGAAAAGGTCGAGTGCTGGACCAGTGCGGACACCTTCGTGATCAGTACCCACGGCTACGGGCCCAGCCACTACTACCGGATCGACATCGAGACCGGGGAAGCCGAGCCTCTGCCCGCTCTGGTCCCGGAAGACCTGAAAGAAGTGCGGTTCCCCGGGTGTGTGTGATGATCGGTGGCGTGCCGTCGAGATTGAGATGCGTCAGCCCGGCCTCGGTGGCGCGTTTCACCCATGTCTTCGGCCGGCAGGCAAGAGCCGCCCTGGGAGCTACCCAGCGTGATCAACGATCAGCGGGAAAGGCTCAGTGACTTCCCAGCTCAGCGATCAGGTGCGCTAGAGATTTCCCGAGCTGCTATCACCAGGGGATGGCGTGAGAGTCGCAGAGCTTTCGAATGTGCGCTTGAAGTCAGGGCACTCGGGCCTCCGCACTGGGCATGGCGGTATCTGTGACGGCAACGCTGACGGCAACGTCGGCCACCAAGTTCACACGAAGAGCACCGCGGGCGACTGACCAGCTCCTGGTCGGGACTGAGGACCACGGTGATTGCTAGAGCTGAAAAGCGGAAGGTCGGCAGTTCGACCCTGCCCCTGACCACCCCTCTTGAACAGCCCAAACGCCCCGAGTCGATCACGTTCCGGGGCGTTCTTGTTTGGGTTTGACGACAACGCTGACGACAACAGGGGTAGTTGAGGTGTCGGAGCGGGTCCGCGAGGATTCAACAGTGAGCCGCACCGACAACACGATGCCGCTACGTATCCAGGAGCAAGATGGCCGCCGAGCCAGGCATGACGCCGGCGGATCATGCAAAGGCATCGGCGTGGACACGAACATCGCAGAGCGCAAGGCCCGACAGCGCGTCCGCCTGATGCTTCTACGAGGTGAGGAGCCGGAGCCGACAAGGCATCGCCACAGCGAGAAGTGGCTTTATTGATGGCTGACGAAAGAGGTGCCCCGGCAACCCGGAGCGCTTCCCCGACACCCGCACTCATCGGGTCAAGACGTGGGACTCAGTGCCCTGTCCGAACGGACTGCGGGCCTCTATGTCGATCCGGTCGCCGCCCACACTGACCATCACCTTCGCGTCGGCCCACGCGGACACGCAGTTCTGGCCGTTCTGGCCGTTGAGCCAGCGAATCTCGCCCACGTAGTTGGCATGGTTTCCAAGGATGTGCAGGGTGAGCTCTCCGGCGTGGAACATACAGCCCGAATTCGGCTCTCGTACCTCCGTGACCCAGTAGCCCTTCCATCCACCACTGATGGGACGTAGCTCGACGCTCGCGCTACCCCACTTCCATGTCCCGCTCAGGTCCCTGCCGGTCACCTGGAGGCGGGCGAGGGCGCGACGGTCCCGGCTACGGCCCGTGGCGACGATCTCGAGATCGCCGGGTGTGCCGGGCGCGGTCGCCTCAAGGGAGGCGCCGTCGGCCTGCGCGTCGACGGTGCCGAGTGAGGCACCGTCGAGGGTGAACGTGACCGGCTCGCCATCGTCGAACCCGTGCGCCGAAACCGTGAGCTTCTGACCGGCGGCGACGCTGGGCGGCGACAGCGTAAGCGTGATGACCGATACGGTCCTGTGCGCCGACCGTCCGGAGGCGCTACCTGTCGCGGTGATCGTGTACGACCCGGGAGCGATTCCTGGCGTGACGTCGAGCGTGGCCGCGCCCTGGGCATCGGCGGTGGCCATCGGTGGCTGCCCGGATACAGAGGGACCCGACCAGACGAACGCCACGGGCTCGCCCGGCGAGAAGCCGGTGGCCCGCACAGTCACCGCCTGCCCAGGGGGAACGGAGCTCGCGGAGAGCGTCAGCCCGGCACCGGGGGGCGGCCTTTGTGGGCTGGGCGTGACCGTTTCCGGTGAGCGTGAAGGCGAGGGTGAAGGCGGGGGCGAAGGTGAGGACGGGCGCGTCGTGACCGGCTGACCGGTGTCGGAAAGGGTCGGTACGGTCGGGAGACCGGTGTCGGAAAGGGCCGGCGTGACATAGGCCGCAGAGCTGGAACTCGGATGCGTTGTCGCGAGGCCCACCCCGATTGCCCCCAGGGTCGCCACCGTCGCGGCGGTGACCACTGCGACGGCAATTGACTGGACGCTGACGATACCGGCTCCCGTCTTGCCGCCGAGCGTACTGATGGCGACACCCGCCCCTGCGCCGCCGACCGTGAGCCCGGCCGCCAGGCCGAGGGCACGTTTCCTGGTGTTCTCCTCACTCTGAAAATAGGCCAGGTCATCAGCCGCACCGACCTGCGCGGCGGCCTGCGCGCCGAGGTCCAGCACCCGACCCCACGCGCCCCACCGCAGCGACCGGCCGAGCGCCGCCGCCACTGTGCGGGCCAAAATCCGCGCCGGGTCGTACGCTTCCCGTGCCATCGCCAGCTCGAGAACACCTATTACCACCGGGGCGCTCCCGACGATCTGCCCGCGCATGGCGGCGGCGGCCCAGGCGGCCAGGTTGGAGGCGTACAGGGCGGCATCGACTCGCTCATGCGCGCTCTCATCGGACCGAACGAAGGCGCCGCCTGAGCGGTCCACCAGCCGGAGCTGCGTCAGCGTGGCGATCGCGCCACTCGCGGACCCGATCCCGGCCAGGGCCGCGAGCGGCCCCGGCGGCACCGGCCGGCCGGGCAGCGCGCCGAGCACCCGGTAGACGGCCAACGCGTCCAGGTCAAGCGAAGCCGCCAGGACCGAACGGGGATCGGCACCGATCTCACCGGTCAATGCGAGCACGGCAGCCGCCTGGAGCAGCAGCCGAGGGTGCCCGCCCGAGCGGCGACACAGATCGCGGGCGGCCACCGCCTGCGCGGGCGTCAGCGGGATCCCGGCCTGGTGAATGACCAGGGCCATCGCGGCTGCTTCCGGCAGACCGCGCAGCTCGAGGGAGTAGCTGTTCTCAACCATGCCTCGTGCGGACGACCCGATCAGCAGGCTGCTCGCGGGTGTCGCGTCGAGCAGGGTGGCCAGGTCGCCGGGAGGGCCCTCGAAGTCGTCGACCACGATCAGCGCCCGGACCCTGCCCATGAGCCGCCGCAGCCGCGTCGGCGAGGGCCGATGGTCGGGACTGTCGTAGCAGACCTCGAACAGCTCCTGCACGAGATCCTCGGCCGGTCGGCCTGCACCGGACAGGAACACCACCTCGTCACCGGCCGCGCGCCGGTCGGCGGCGATCCGGCGCAACAGCGCCGACTTGCCGATCCCGGGCACTCCGTGCACCTGCACTAACGCGCCCGGCATACGCAACCACCTGTCGATTTGCGCCAGTTCGCCGTCGCGCCCCCACAGCACACCCGCGATCAGCGGATCGGAAGGGGCAGAGCGCCGCGTTACGTCCGGCACAGACCCACCCGGCTCGACCCGCGAGGCGCGGTCGGCGTAATAGGTGACGACGTTGCCGTCACCGACAATCACCACACCGTAGACGTCGCCCCCGATGTCCACCTGGTGTCCCATTGAGAGCCCTCTCGATCAAGGCTTATGCGTCACCCGAAATACCGCGTTGTTGTTCGACCCCGCGATGATCTGGCCCGAAACGCTGCCGCCGACGTTTATGTTTGTCGAGCCCTTTTCTTTGAGTCCGGCCACGAGCGCCTCGATTTCGGCTGCGCTTTCCGGATAATTCTCCAGTAGCGACTGAATCCGGCCCTGAAGGTGTCCGGCCACGACCGACACCGGAATCGCCTCTGCACGGACAGCCCCCGCCGCCTCGTCGAGTTCGTCTAACTCACGCTGCTCCTGGTTCTGGTCGCCACGGCTGAGCAGCCGAGCCACCCTCGCCCGCACGCCCGCCCACCCGTCGGTGACCATCGCCTGAACGAGCGCCTGACCTGCGGTGGCGGCCAATGCCATCGCCGCAATGTCCATGGCAGACCCTCCTCGGTGTGACTACTACGTTGAACATACGGATCCAGGGATGGCCCCAATAGAGGGCTATCCCTGAACTAGTTGTGTGGCGCGGTCCCACTGGGAGAACAAAGCTGAAGAAATGAATCAGAACGAGACTCTCGCCGGCGCAGGCGGACGTAACCACAGGGAATTCGGGAGAATCATGGGCTGAGCCGGCTACAGGAACGTGGTCCTTACCCTTCAATGTCTGCCGAGTCCGGCGCGAAGCCCGAACCAGCCGATCGCTGCGACGAGCGCGACCTGGAGCAGATACCCGGCAGCGATGACCACAGCGCCGAGTGACTCGATCGGCAGCCCGACGAACACGACGACGTACGCGATGCCCGTGATCGACAGTCGGCGTGGCATCGTCTTCGAGATCAGCGTCCCGATGAGCGCGAACAGCACCCCGAGTGCGATGGCGATCTGGGTGCCGATGATCGCTGGCAGGAGTTGGTCGAGATGTGCGTTCAGGACCTCGAAGAGCTGCCGGCCCTCGGCCTCGGGCAGTACTTCGGGGTCGGCCGCGTACGCGAACGGCAGCACCTGGGCGGTGATCGTGAGGGCGAAGAGGATCCCACCGATCCCGGCCAGCAGGGCGCCGACCAGGTTGAGCACGCCGGCATTGCCCCGGGCGAGCAGCACGATGAAGACCCCGACGGCGACCCAGGAGACCGCATACCCAGGACCGCCGAGGTAGAGGTTCATCGGCCAGTACGCGCCGCCTAACGCGCGTACGTCGTCGTACCGGATCGTGCCGTCGAACGGCGGCTCCCAGAACGCGAACCCGGTCCGTCCGGCCAGCGAAACCAGCAACAGGACGAAGAGCCCGACGAGAGCGACGCGCCGCGGGGCCGAGCGGGCCAGGCCGCCCGGCTCGGCAACCGCGGCGGCCGGGGGGATCGCGGCGCCGGGGAGTTCGGATGCAGTCACGGCCGTATGCCTCCTTCGATCGGTGTCAGCGCGACGCGCGCTGTTGTCCACCGTCACCGTGGAGGCGTCGTGCGGGCATCGGCCTCAGCACCTATCTTCGGAAAACACCAGCTCAGTCGGCCTTGCTCAGCCCCTGTGGCCCCCGGTTCGCGGTGGTGTGATCCAGCCAGATCCTCGCGGCCCGCACGCGACGATTCGTCTCCGCGCCGGGCGTGAGGCCGAGCTTGACGAAGATCGCGCGGAGGTGGGCGTCGACCGTGCGCTCGGAGACCACGAGCTGGGCCGCGATCCCGGCGTTGCTCGCGCCCTCGGCGAGGACGGCGAGCACCTCGGCCTCGCGTGGGGTCAGGCCGGTGACCGTTACCCCTGCGGTCGGCGTCGCGAGATCCTCGTCGTTCGGGACCGGCGGGACCGGCGGGACCGGCGGGGCCGGCGGGGCCGCCGGGGTCTGCGGGGCCAGGACCCGCGCGAGTCGTCCAGTCCCGGCCCATGCGCCGCCGCCGACGACGACCGTCACGGCCGCGACGAGGAACGCGACCGAGGCCGGGCCGAGCCGGAGACCGGGAGCCGCGATGATGGTTCCGGTCCCGAGCACGACCAGGGCCGCGCCGGCGAGCCCGGTGCCGCGCACGACGATCGTCACCTGGCGGCCCTCGACGCCGCCGCGCGCGGCGATCAGCGCGCAGGCGGCGCTGAACGCCGAGGCTCCAGCGAGAGCGACGAGGAACGCGACCGAGCCCAGCGACGGCTCGACGGCGCCAGGGGCACGGGCAATGGCAAGCAGGAGGCAGAAGCAGACGGTGAGCGGAGGGGCGGTGGCCCCGGCCGCGGCGACCCCGATCCGCGCGCGGGCGGGTCCCTCCGAGCCGAGCGCGGCACGCCACAGCGTTACCGGGACGAGCAGGAGGGCAAGGATCCCGAGCAGCGTGGCGAAGGTGCCGACCGGTTCGATTACCATCCGCCAGGACTCCGGCGCGATGGTCGGCAGGCCGGTGAACGGCTCGCTCGCCCTCGTCACCAGCGCGTTGGCGAGCGTGAGCGTGCCGATCACCGCGGTCAGGACCGGGTGCGTCCAGGGCGTCCTTGCGCCGGTCCGGATGGCCGCGGATGCGGTGAGCTGCATCAGGGCGAGCGGTGGGATCCACGCCGAATTCCAGGCAGCGACCGCGAGTGCGGCGGTCGGATGCCCGGTCGTGACCATCCACACCGCCCAGGCCGCCAAAACGAGATAGGCGAGCAGGGCGACGCAGAGCCAGGTCGCGAACGTGTCGGCCCGCTGGTTGCCCACCCTGGCGAGTCGAGTGGCGGCAACGGCCGCGCCGGTCGCTCCCGCCGCCAGCGCGAGCACGCCGACCGGGTCGGTGGGGAACCCGTCGTCGCCGGCCAGCCGGAACGCGAGCAGGGCGGCCACCGCGACGCCTCCGGCGACCCCGGTCAGAACCCGGCCCGCGGACGGCAACTGGGCGATGGCGACCACGCTGCTCCTACCCGCGGTCAGTCACGAGCCGAAGCGGCGTCATGCGCCACACTCTAACGTCCAACAGACCGGGCGTCGCGGCCCCTCGTCGGGCCTTGTCACCAGGCACGAGGGTTGAGATGACAGCAGCCGCGACAACAACGTCCCCGTACGGGAGCATCCCGCGACAGCCACTCACAACCCTCTGACCACGGTCTCCGTCACCCAAGCAGGAGGATTGTTCCGCCTGAAAAGCGGAAGGTCGGCAGTTCGACCCTGTCCCTGACCACCCCTCTTGAACAGCCCAAACGCCCCGAGCCAACTATGGCCGGGGCGTTCTTGTTTGGCTTTGACGACAACGCTGACGACAACGCCCGTGAACTGTTCTCTCCCGGCGTTACTCTCACTCCTGAGCACGGTGAGCAGAGTCTCGCTGACCGCGTCGTCCCCTGCCCCATGGCGACGGAGATCGCGTAGCGGGCGACGGCCGCGACGATCGCCGACCCGGCGACGATCCAGACCACGATCCGCATGACTCGCTCCTCCATCACCCTGGGCATCCATGTGAGCCGATCAGGTTGGGAGCGAGCCTGTCAGGACATGGAGGCGAACCAGCGGACCAGGGCCGCGGTGGCCGCCTGCTGGGAGCCCAGGTGCCGGGAACCGCCGTAGTCGGGCGTTCCGAGCTCGACCAGCGGAGCATCGGCTCCGTGGGCTCGCAGCATGGCCTGGCAGCGGGGGCTGTTGGCGCTCACCGCCTGTTCGTCGCCCTTCGCGGCGTACAGCCGGATCGGCGCCTGAGGTTTCCACGCGCACACGCCGTCCACCACCCGCAGGGCGTCGGCCAGCCTGCCGGTCGGGTGCGCCAGGGCGGCACGGCCGCGTGGCGTCAGCAGCGCGTCTATGGTGTCCGGCGTGCCCTTGACCACCTCGAGACCGGTGTGCGAGCCGTCGAGCAGCCCCTCCATCCGCCTGTCGTACGGCGCCCG
This sequence comes from Microbispora sp. NPDC049125, assembly GCF_040802045.1. Lineage (NCBI taxonomy): Bacteria > Bacillati > Actinomycetota > Actinomycetes > Streptosporangiales > Streptosporangiaceae > Microbispora > Microbispora sp. NPDC049125. The sequence continues at coordinate 155,968 of NZ_JBEZDW010000005.1, forward strand.
GAAGACCTCGCCCGGTGAGTCGTACAGATGGTGCAGCCGGTTGAACGCCACGAAGGTGAGCGCCGCGTAGATCACGCCGGCCTTCGCATCGGTCCCGCCCCTCAGCAGGGCGGGCAGTTCCGTGTCCCTGAACGCGTACGCGCCGCTGACCGGCGCGAGCGCTCCCAGCCTGAACCAGGGGTCGGTGCCCGCCTGCAACGCCCTGGCCAGTCCGAGCGCCGCCGAGGCTCCCTGCGAGAAGCCCGTGACCAGCACCTCGCGTCGCAGCTGCCTGCCCGAATCCGACGCGAACCGGCGGGCCGCACGCAGCATGTCGACGGCGGCGGTCGTCTCGGAGGGCACGTCCATCCACGGGTGCGGCCCCGGCCCCTCGCCCAGCCCCAGGTAGTCGGGAGCCACGGCGGCCATCCCGGCGGACGCGTACGTCAGTGCCGGAGCCTGTCCCCAGACGTCCTTCGTGGTCGATGGGGCGTCGCCCTTGAACAGCTCGGTGCCATGGGTGAACGACACCGCCCGCAGCCGGCGCTCTCCGTTGCGCGGTAACGCCACCAGGCCGCTGGCCGTGGTCGGCCGCCCCGAGGCGTCGACGGTCCGGTACACCAGCCGGTACGTCCGCACCCCGTACCGGACCTTCGCGGTGTCCCAGGCGCCCCCCGCGTCCCCCTTCAGCGCGGCGCTCACCTGCCGCGCGGACAACGCCGCCAACGGCTTGACCGATACCACCTGCCCCCGCTCCACGTCCGGAGCGCGCCGCATGCCTGGAGCGGCCAGCACGGGCGACGAGCCCGCCATCAGCACTGCGGCGGCCACGCCGACCGCCAGGGTCCCTCTGATCCATTTCATGATCCGAGCCTAAGGACGACGGCACGGCGCCCGCGATCACGCCAACACCCCAGCCAGCAGTAGGGTGCGCCCCACCCTGCTTCGGGCATGCTCGCCCCGGCCGCCGGGCGGACCGCGCGGACGTGGTAGAGCAGGGACGGCAGGTCGCCTTCGGACTCGACGTGGAACCCGGCGTCGGGGATCAGCGTCCCGAGCAGGGCGACCGGGCTGTGTCGCATGGCCGGGACATGCCGCGAGAGGCCGTTCCACGTGATCGACATTGCCATAGGTGGCGCGGGTGGGACAGGTGCGGAAGACTGCCACGATGGCTGCTGAGTACGCCCAAAGTGACCAGTTCCGTGGTGCCCGCATCCACCTGTGCGACCTTGCCGGTCTTGAGATCCGCGATTGCGAGGTCAGCGGTCTGAAGATCGTCGACTGCTATGGGAGCGACGTCTACCTCGGTGGCGCCTTCGAGCGTCTGGTCGTCAACGACGTCGACGTAACCGCCTACGTCGAGGCCGAGCTCGACCGGCGGCACCCCACGCGGGTGCTGGCGCGTGACGCCGCGTCCCCCGACGACTATCGGGCTGCTTGGGATGCCATCGAGACGCTGTGGGCGGCGACACTCGACCGCGCCAGGCTCCTGCCCGAGGCCAGGCTGCACGAGCAGGTCGACGGCGAGTGGTCGTTCGTCGAGACCCAACGGCACCTGCTGATGGCCGGCGATGCCTGGCTCGGCAATGCCGTGTTGGAGGAGGAAGCGCCGTACCACCCGTTGGGCTTCCCCCACGGCGGGATGCCGCCCGACGCGACGGCGAAGCTCGGGCTCACCCTCGAAGCCACCCCGACGCTCGACGAAGTGCTCGCGCCGCGGCTCGCCCGCATGGCCACGATGCGGCGTGTCGTCGACGGGCTCACCGAGGCCGAGCTCGATCGGGTGTGTGGTCGCAAGCCGGCGGACCCGTATCCCGACCAGGAGTACGTCGTGCGCCGCTGCCTCAAGGTGGTGCTCAAGGAAGAGGCCGAGCATCACCGTTATGCGGTGCGTGACCTCGCCGTGCTCGAGGCCCGTGCCTGAACCGGCGCCGACCCGGCCGGAAACGACCTCCAGCCCGCATCGCGTGCTGCCAGGACGGTCATCCAAACGGTCACGTCGACCGCAAGACCACGCGAACGGCGCCGACCTGAACGACCCTGCTCCCGCCCGGGACATCTCGGTGCCTGTGTCAGATCCCGGGGAGAGCGCCGCCGTCGAGGGCCGGCGGCAGTTCGCATGGCGCGAACAGGCCGGCGTCGAGGAACGCGACGACCCGGGCGACGCCGGCGGCGGTGACGGTGAGGACCTGAAGGGTGTGCGCCCGGTACACGCCGTCGCGATCGCGGGAGTAGGACCCGAACGCGGGCTGTCCGTTCACGCTCGTCGGGACCATCCGCTGCTCGCCGGCGGCCAGGACCCTGGCCGTGAGGAACCGCAGGACCGTCTCCCGCCCCGCGAACCAGGTCGGGACCGGCGGCATCTCCCAGACCGCGTCGTCGGTCAGCACCCCCGCCAACGCGCCGACGTCGGCGCTCTCGAACGCCGCGGCGTACCGGTCGAGCAGCGCCCGCCGGGCAGGGTCGGCCGGTTCCGCGATCCCGTCCTGGCTGGGGGCGACCTGGCTGAGCTGGGCCCGGGCGCGCTGCAACGCGCTGTTGACCGCGGCGGTCGTGGTGCCGAGCAGGTCGGCGACCTCACTCGCCCGCCAGGCCAGCGCGTCGCGCAGGATCAGCACCGCCCGCTGCCGGCCGGACAGGTACTGCAACGCCGCGATGAACCCCAGCCGCATGGTCTGCCTCGCCTCGACGACGGCGGCCGGATCGGCCGGGGCCGAGCCGAACAGTGCGTCGGGGGCGGGTTGCAGCCACGGCACATCTGCCGGCCCGGGGTGCGGCGGCTCGTCCGGGTGATCGCTCGGACTGCCCAGGCCGGACGGCAGAGGGCGCCGGCCGTTGCCCTCCAGCGCCTTGAGGCACGCCCGTGTCGCGATCCGGTACAGCCAGGTGCGCATCGAGGAGCGCCCTTCGAAGCGGGCGTAGCCGCGCCACGCTTGCAGGTAGATCTCCTGGAGCACGTCCTCGGCGTCGTGGATCGACCCGAGCATGCGGTAGCAGTACGCCAGCAGTTCGCGCCGGAAGGGCTCGCTCCGCCGGACGAACTCCTCGTCGGGCGTACCGGCCCCCGTGGGCGTCGGCGGCTGCGCCGTCCGTGTCATCGTCCCTTCACTCATCCCATCGGCCAGAACATGGTGGCCATCGCCGCGGCCATGACAGCGTGGGCCACATGGGAGATCCTTTCCGCGGCGCCCGGCGCCGCCACACCTGAGCCGGGTCGCACTCCGCGGATCAGGAACCATGCCGCCGTGCCCGCGAGCACGAGGATGAGCATCCACCTGAGTGTCAGAGACTCGATCATTCCGGAACTCCCGTGTTCGAGACGGACGGGTGACGCCCCCTGGCGAGGCGTCACCCGGCATGCCGTCGGCGTGCTCAGTGATGGTGGGCGTGGTGGGAATGGTCCGCCCCGCCGTCGTAGGTGTCGTGGTAGGGGAACTCGCTGACGTAGCGCCGCCGGCCCAGGGGGGTCAGGTCGAGGTAGTGGTAGGTGCTCAGCAGCACCTCCGCGCCCCGGCCGTACGTCGAGTAGGTGTGGAAGACGGCGTCCTCGTCGCGGACGAAGACGCTGATGCCCTGGGCGTCACCGTGGACCGCGTACCCCAGGCCCTCCCGTTCCAGGGTCGACTTGTCCTTGTAGTTGTACTCGACCGGCGCGGCGGCCTCGTCGTTGGTGACGTGGAAGTCGTAGTTGAAGTCGCTCCCTGCGGAGGAGTACCACGGGATCGTCCACCCCATCCGCGCCCGCCACCTCTCGATCTTGGCCAGGGGCGCTCGGGAGACGAGCGCGAACGTCGTGTCGCTGGCGTGCAGGTGCTCCAGGCGGCCCACGTTGTCGACCGCGAACGAGCAGCTCGGGCAGCCGTCCTCCCAGTCCTCGTTCCACATGAAGTGGTACACGAGGAGCTGACGGCGGCCCTCGAACAGGTCGGCGAGGCCGGCCGTGCCGGCCGGACCTTCGAAGACGTAGTCCTTGTCCATCCTGACCATCGGCAGCTCCTGACGCCGCGCGGTGACCGCGTCCTGCGCCCGCATGGCGTCCTTCTCCTGCTCAAGCAGCTTCAGCCGCGCCGCCAGCCACTCGTCGCGTGAGGCCGTACGTGGGAGAGGCATCGTCTTCTCCTTCTGCCCTGAATGGGTCATCACCGGAAGAGGCGGTAGGAGCCGACCAGCGTGGCGCCGGCACTCACCGGCGGGACGGTCATGCGACCGGCCGCGTCGTGCTGGAACTCGGCGAACGCCGACGACCGCCGGAGCGGGTTGTCGTCCCCCTCGATCAGGGCGACGTGCACGAATCCGACGCCGTCGGCCAGGCGGAACACCCCGTAGCGCAGCCCCTCGGGGGCCGTCTCGTTCAGCTCGCGGAACACGCGCTCCACCAGCCGCTGGTTCTCCGCCGCCGCGTCGGCGCGGGTCTCGTAACGCACCACGACCGTCTCGCTCATCTGGACGACACTCCTCATCCGCCTGAAGTCACACCGGAGAGCGGCCTCGCCGTTCTCCGGTCGTCTACAGGTACAGAGGCGCCGCGCCGGCGAAATTCATCGGCCGGGCGCGAATGGGCCGATCCGTCAGGCGCGTATGGGACCGTAAGGGCCGAACTGGTCGCTATCGGTTGATTATCGGCAACTGAGGGTAACCTCTGGTCGAGGAGGGAGCATGGACGCGGACGAAGGGGATAAGCCCGGCGATCCGGGCCGCCTGCTCATCATCGGGGGCGCCGAGTGCCGCGGTTCCGGCCTACTCGAGCGGTTCGTGGAGCTGTCTGGCGGGGAGGCGGCCCGGATCGTGCTTGTCACCACGGCCACCGGGGTGCCCGAGGAGGTGCACGCCGACTACGAGCGGGTGTTCCGCGAGCTCGGCGTGGACCACACCAGGGAACTGCGGCTGCGCGGGCGCTCCGACGCCGACGGCGACAACGCGGCCAAGCTCCTCGACGACGCCACGGGCGTGTTCTTCTCCGGCGGCGACCAGTCGCGGCTGCGCGCCCTGGTCGGCTCGCGGGCCAACGAGATCCTGCGCGACCGGCTGCACGCAGGCGGCGCGGTCATCGCCGGGACGAGCGCCGGCGCCACCGCCATGGGCCGCACGATGATCCTCGGCGGCGAGGGCCCCGGCGTGTCCGCCGCCACGGTCCGCACCGGCCCCGGGCTCGGCCTGCTCCCGAAGGCGCTCCTCATCGACATGCACTTCAGCGAGCGCGGCCGGCTCCCCCGGCTGCTCAGCGCCATGGCGCTCGACCTGGAGTACCTGGGTGTCGGCATCGGCGAGAACACCGGGATCCTGGTCGACGGCACCCGCTTCGAGGTGCTCGGCACCGGCGTGGCCACGGTGGCTGACGGGCGGAACGCCACGGTCATCCACGCCGCCGGGGACGAAGACCCGATCACCCTGTTCGGCGTCCGGCTGCACCTGCTGCCCGCCGGGTGCGTCTTCGACATCGCGACCCGCGAGGCCACCATCGGGCCCGCGCACGACCGGTACTGACCCCGTCGGCCCGCCCATCCGCCCAACCCTTAGGGAGTGTCACGTGCGTCTCGACGACCTGCGTCACCTGAGCGGACCCAACTCGTTCAGCACCCGGCCGGTCACCGTCGCGCGGCTCGAGCTCGAGGAGCTGACCGGCCGGAAGACCACCGAGTACCCGGGCTTCGCCGGCCGGCTGACCGCGACCCTGCCCGGGCTGGCCGAGCACCACTGCGGGGCCGGGCGTCCTGGCGGGTTCCTGGAGGCGATGGCCCGGGGCACCTACTTCGGCCACGTCACCGAGCACGTGGCCCTGGAGCTGTCCAGCCTTGTGGGCCGCGACGTGCACCTGGGCCGGACGATGTGGGCCGGCGCCGACGGCCGCTACGACGTGATGACCGAGTGCCCGCAGGACGAGCCCGCGCAGTCATCGGTGCCGTCCGAGCTGCTGGAACTGGCCATCACCACGGTCAGGCACATTCTTCTTGAACGCATGCCCGACCTGTCGCTCGAACTGGCCGGGATCGCTCGGGTCGTGGAGCGGGAGCGCCTCGGCGTGAGCACGGCCGCGCTCGCGGGCGCGGCCCGCCGCCGGGGGATACCGGTCCGCCGGGTCGGCCACCTGAGCATGCTGCGGCTCGGCTACGGACGCCATCGCCGGCTGGTGTGCGCCGCGCTGACCGAGCAGACGTCGGTGATCGGTGTGGACATCGCGGCCGACAAGATGCTGGCCAAGCAGCTGCTGGCCGGCGCGGGCATCCCGGTGCCCGACGGGGTGGTGGCCTGGAGCGCGGCCGACGCCGCCGGGGCGCTGGGACGGCTCGGCGGGCCGGTCGTGATCAAGCCGCTCCGCGGCAACCACGGCGCCAACGTGACCGTCGGCGTGACCACCGCCGCGGCCGCGGCAGGGGCCTACGCCCAGGCGGCGGCCGACGGCGAGGGCGCGATCGTGGAGAAGTTCGTGCCCGGCACCGACTACCGGGTGCTGGTGGTCGACGGCCAGGTGGTCGCCGCGGCCGAGCTGCGGCCGGCCTCGGTGACCGGCGATGGGGCCTCCGACATCGCCCGACTCGTCGACATGGTGAATGCCGACCCGCGCCGGGGCGAGGACCACTCCAGGGAGCTGACCAGAATCAAACTGGACGAGCGCGCGCTCGCGCACCTGGAGGCCCAGGGCCTTGGCCCGGCGTCGGTCCCCGCCCGCGGCCGGCTCGTGACCCTGCGCCGGAACGCGAACCTGTCCACCGGCGGAACCAGCCGCGATGTGACCGACCTGGTGCACGAGGACGTGGCCGACATGTGCCGCCGGGCCGCGGCCGTGGTCGGCCTGGACGTCTGCGGCATCGACGTGCGGCTGGCCGACATCGCGGCACCGATGCGGTGCGGCGGGGCCGGTCACGGCGGGGCCGGGCCCGGGGCCGTGATCGAGGTCAACGCGTGCCCGGGGCTGCGGATGCACCTGTCCCCGGCGGAGGGCGCGCCGCGCGACGTGGCCGGCGCGGTGATCGACAGCCTGTACCCGCCCGGCGCCCCGTCTCGGGTCCCGGTCGTCGCGGTCACCGGGACCAACGGGAAGACCACGACGGTCCGCATGATCGGCCACATCCTGAGCAAGGCCGGCATGCGGGTGGGGATGTCCACCACCGACGGGGTCTACTCCGGCGGCCGGCTGGTCTACGACGCCGACGCCTCGGGCCCGCGATCGGCGGACATGGTGCTCGACGACACCAGCATCGAGGCCGCGGTCCTGGAGACGGCGCGCGGCGGGATCATCCGCGGTGGGCTCGGCTACGACCAGGCCGACGTGGCCGTGATCACCAACATCACCGCCGACCACCTGGGCGCGGACGGCGTGGAAGATCTCGACGAGCTGGTCGAGGTGAAAGCGCTGGTCGCCGAGGAGGTTCGCGAGGGCGGGACCGTGGTGCTGAACGCCGACGACCCGGTGGTGGCCGCGCTCGCCGACCGGCCGCGGGTGCGCAGGCGCGCGTCCGTGATCAGGTATTTCAGCCTGGTGAACGGCAACCCGGTCGTCGAACGGCACCGGCGGGCGGGCGGCCTGGCCTACGAGCTTCGCAACGGCGAGCTGGTCGAGTTCGACGCGGGCCGGGAGCGGGCGCTGCTCGGCGTGGCCGAGCTGCCCGGCGCGTTCGGCGGGCTCGCCCCGCACGTGATCGCGAACGCGCTGGCCGCGGTGGCGGCCTGCCGCGGGCTCGGGGTCAGCGCCAAGGACATCCGGCGCGCGCTGGGCACGTTCACGCCGGGCGAGTCGAACCCGGGGCGCGGCAACGTCTACCTGGCCGGCGGCGGCCCGGTGATCCTGGACTACGGCCACAACGCCGCCGCGCTCGACGCGACCGGCCGCATGATCAGCGATGTCTGGGGCGGCGAGCCCGTCGCCGCGATCACGCTGCCCGGCGACCGCCGCGACGACCTGGTGGCCCGCTCGGCCGAGGCCGTCGCCGCGTGGTTCGGCCGGGTCGTCGTCTACGAGGACGCCGACAAACGCGGCCGCCGGCCCGGTGAGATAACCGGACTGATCGCCGCGGCGATGCGCCGGGCCCGGCCCGGCATCGGCCTCGCCACCGCCGAAGGACCGCAGGCCGCCCTGCGCATCGCGGTCACGATGGCCGCCGGCCACCCGGTCCTGTTCGTCTACGAGAAGCTCGCCATGGCCCGCCAGGCCCTCGAGGCTTTGAACGCCCGCCCCTGGCCCGCCGGCGCGGTTCCGCCTGCACCCACCGGCGCGGTCCCCGCCTGCTCCTTCTCCCGAGACGCCGCAATCATGCATGACTGGAAGCCCTTTCCGGGGGACTGAGGCGGAGGGGTGAGCTGCCGCCCGCGCCGCCATGGTGCACGGTGGCGGGTGGCGGGTCACCGGGACGGCGCGTCGGCGTTTCCGGCCGGTCGCTCGGTGTCGGCGGCCGCTACCGAGTGGGCGTACACGGTGGTGCAAGCCAGCCATCCGATGTACGCGGGCAGCATCAGGCGTTCGGCCAGGCCGAACAGACCGAACAGGCCGAGTGCGGTGACACCGAGCGCGAATGCCAGCCCGGCCAGGGACAGGACGGCGCATATCCGTACCGCACGGATCGTGGGGCCGGTCGGGGTGTGGCGGCGCAGGCCGCGGGTGATGAGCAGCACCGCGGCACCGAAACACAGGAAGGCGACCTGGCCGGCGACCGCGTGGACCAAGCCCTGAGCGGACAGGTGGACGACGCGTGCCTGCCGGTCGATCGGATCGGTGGGGAAGGCGGCTACCAGGAACATGCCGGCCGCCCAGATGGCGAGCAGGAGCAGGCCGGCGCGCGAGGGCACGGGCCGCATAGCCGCGAGCAGTGCCACTTGGGCGAGCGAGGCGATGGCGAGGCTGATACAGGCGAGCGTGAACAGCCAGCCTGCCGGGCCCAGGACGTACTCGCTGATCGTGACGGCCACCGGGTCGAGCCTCGACTGGACGACGTGCAATGCCGCGACGGCGAGGATGAAGGCCGTGCATCCCGCAAGGCTGGTGCCCGCGAGAAGGCTCGCTCCCCGCGGACCTTGTGGCGAGCGCGTCATCGCTGTGCTGCCCTGACGTGCCGGGCGAAGCGCTGATGAGCTGCCTGCTTGCTGATGCCGAACGCGACCCCGATGTCCGACCACGACGCTCCGCGCCGGTAGGCGGTCACGGCGGCCTGTTCGGCGCTTCGCCGCCCCAGGCTCTCGATCTGGGCGGCGGCCCGCAGGGCGGCGGCCGGGTCGGCCACCGCCAGTGTCGTCAACTGCGTCCGTAACGCGGCGATCAGCTCGTCGAGCGCCGGCGGGGAAGCCGTGTCATCTAAGTGGCTCATGTCGTCAAGGATCCTTGACGGCATGCCTTGCCGTCAAGGATCCTTGACGACTACAGAGAGGTCAGGACCCGTGCGGGCCAAAATCGCGGCCGGTGTGTCTCCAGCCGTTCGGGAGGTCGTTCCCAGCGGTGGTGCCAGGGCGGACGCTTGCGTGCGCGAACCGGCTGCGAGCGGCCGCCCTGAACCCGGCTCGTCTCAGTTCCGTACGACGCCTTCCCTACGGTAAGTAACGGATTAGTCACCAAGTGAGGTATGGTCACCCACGGTGACCTCCGAAAACATGAAGCCTTCCGAAGTCGCGGGGAGCGGATGTGGCCAGTGAGTTCCAGCGTAGAAAGGTCATCGGAGTTTTCCGCGCGATGGATGTGGACGGAGACGGCCGGCTGACCGAGGCCGACTTCCAGGCGCTCGCCCACCGCTGGACGGCCGTCGCCGGATCCGTCGATCCGGAGCGGCTGACCTCCATCATGACCGGCTGGTGGCCGGTGCTCCGGGCCGTCTCCGGCCCTGACGGCGACAACGCCGTCACCCTCGACGAGGTGCTCCTCGTCGTGGAAGGCCTCGGCGAGGCGGTGGACGCGGTCTCCGGTACCGCCGACGCGATGTTCGAGGCCATCGACCTCAACGGGGACGGCCTCATCTCCCGTTCGGAGTACGGCGCGCTCATCGAGACGTGGAACGGGACGCCTGCGGCGATCGACGAGGTCTTCCCTCGCCTCGACCTGGACGGTGACGGTCACCTCACCCGCGACGAGTTCCGCACCCACTGGACAGAGTTCTGGGCAGGCGACGATCCGGACGCCCCCGGGACCTACGTCTTCGGCGCGCTGGCGGAATAGCCCGGGGCGGGGCCGCGGCTGGGCGGCCAGGCGATGTCCTCAGCCGCCGGCGGCAACGGGCGGAAAAAAGCACGGCACGTCCCGGTCTGCGCTGTACGGCTACCCAAGTGGGGTCGATCGCGTAGAGGCCGCCTGGTCGACGACGGTTTCCCCGTCGTCGCCTCGCAGCACCCCCGCGCGCGCGGCCGCCAGCGCGGCATCGGCGGCGCGCTCCACATCCTGCGCGCTCACCGGCTCGTGCGTGACGAACAACCGGTAGTAAACCGGGGCGACCGCTACCCGGATCACCTCCAAGGCGTCGATGCCGGAAGGCAGCTCGCGTCGTTCCACAGCGCGCCGCACCACTACGGCCGCCTGCCGGTGCCGTGCGGCCAGGAACTCTCGTAGAGCCACGGCGGCGTCCGCGCTCTGCATGGCGGCGGTGATGAAGGCCGAAGCGACCGGGCCGCCGGAAGGGTCGGCGAACCCGGTGTGAACGAGAGCCACGACCCCTCGAAGGTCCTCCCGGACGGAACCGGTGTCAGGAATGGGCCAAGGCTCCTCGCGAGCCAGTTCCAGGGCATCGGTGATCAGCCCCTCGACGCTGCGCCATCGCCGGTAGACGGTGGTCTTGTGCACGCCTGAGCGAGCCGCGACGCCTTCGACGGTCATCCCTCCGTACCCGCGCCCGGCCAGCTCGGCCAATGTCGCCTGCCGTACCGCGTCACGGACCCGGGCGCTGCGCCCGCCGGGGCGCTTGAGGCTCTCCAAAGAAGACTCCGGTTGCGTTAAGTGTCCAAAAGCTTTACATTAAAGCTACAACAGTTGCGATTGGTGCTGATCTGAACCATCCGGCCTTCTTCGCCGCGGAGCTGTCACATCCTCCACCGGCACCCGCGTCCTGACCGGCCTCCTCGTCTGAGGCGCACTTCTTACCTGGAAGGATCTCGCTGTTGATCCCTGACCCGATGGCCGTTCACCCGCTGCCGGTCCACAACCGGGTGGTCTTCCTCGAAACGCTGGTCGGCGCACCGGCCCGTGTCGCCCCCGAGCATGGACTGGACAAGCCCCTGTGACACACGTATCCATCGAGGAGTACCGCGTGGCCGACGGCGACGCCGGGCCGTACGCGATCACCACCGGTCCGGATCGCGCACTGTGGTTCACCATGGTGCACAGTGACCGGATCGGCCGCCTGGTCCCCGGCCGTGAGCCGACCGGCTACGAGCTTGGCCCTGGCCGCCGGCCGACGGTCATCGTCACTGGGCCGGACGGCGCGCTGTGGTTCACCGAATACGGAGCACACCAGATCGGGCGCATCACCACCGACGGCGCCATCGACGAGTTCGCGCTTCCCACCGGCTGCGGGCCATTCGGCATCGCCGCGGCTTCCGACGGCGCGTTGTGGTTCACCGAGACCGCCGCCGACCGTGTCGGCCGCATCACCACCGATGGTCGGATCACCGAATTCCCGCTCCCGGTCACCGGCGCGTTCCCCTCCGCGATCTGCGCCGGAGACGACGGCGCGATGTGGTTCACCTTGAACCAGGCCAACGCGATCGGGCGGATCGGCATGGAGGGGACGGTGACCATCCACCCACTGCCGACCGAAGGTGCCGCGCCGGTCGGGATCACCGCGGGCCCGGACGGCGCCGTATGGTTCGTCGAGATCGCCGCCGGTCAGGTCGGGCGGATCGGTAGGGACGGCCGGGTCACCGAATTCCCCCTTCCCGACCGTGCCGCCCGGCCGCACGCGATCACCACCGACGGGAACGGCGATCTGTGGTTCACCGAGTGGGGCGGCAACCGCGTCGGCTCTGTCGCCCCTGGGGGCGTGATCGAGGTGTACGACCTGCCCACCCCCGGCTCCGAGCCGCACGGCATAACGCTCGGCCCGGACGGCGCGCTGTGGACGGCACTGGAGATCGGTGCGCTTGCCCGCATCACCGTTGCACCCGCGTGTCCAGCGCCATCTCGGCAGGGCCGTTTTCAGGCCCGGCCCTCGTCAAGGTAGGTGAGCACGGCCAGCACGCGACGATGGCCGGTATGAGTCGTCGGCAGTCCGAGCTTGCTGAAGATGTTGCCGATGTGCTTGTGCACGGCGTTGTCTGTGATGAACAGGCGTCCGCCGATCTCGGTGTTGCCAAGCCCGCTCGCCATCAGCGCCAGCACTTGGCGTTCTCGATTGCTCAGTGAGCCCACGACGTTCTGGTTGCCCGCTCCCATGATCTGGGCGACAACCTCGGGATCGATGACGGTGCCACCCCCGGCGATCCGGCGCAGGTCGTCGATGAACTCGCCCACCCGGCTCACCCGGTCCTTGAGCAAGTAGCCGACGCCGCCGACGCCGTCAGAGAGCAGTTCGCGGGCATATACCTTCTCCACGTATTGCGACAGCACCAGCACGGGCAGGCCGGGATGTCTTCGCCGGAGCTCCAGCGCCGCTCTGATGCCCTCGTCGCGGAACGACGGGGGCAGCCGCACGTCGGCTATCACGACGGTCGGCCGGTGCCGTTCCACGGCGTCCAGCAGTCCGGGCACGTCGGTGACGAGGGCGGTGACTTCGATGTCCCTGCTGCCCAGAAGAAGTTCCAGGCCCGACGCGAGCAGGACGTTGTCCTCGGCGATCACGACGCGCACGGCAGCTCCGCGGTGATGACGGTGGGCCCGCTGGGCGGGCTGGACACCAGTACGGTCCCATCGAGGGCGGTCGCCCGGTGGCGGACGCCGACCAGGCCGGTGCCCAAACTCTCGTCCGCCCCTCCTCTCCCGTCGTCGGTCACCTCGATCAGCAACCGGTCGCCGCGCCGGGTCATCCTGACCAGCACTCGGCTGGCGCCGCTGTGCTTGGCGGCGTTGGTGAGCGCTTCGGCCACGATGAAGTAGGTGCAGGTCTCGACGGCCGCGGGCAGCCTGCCGAGCTCGCCGAGCTCCACCTCGACGGGTATTCCTGCCCGTGCGGCCAGCGCCGACACCGCGCCCGCCAGCCCCCGGTCGGCGAGGACCGGCGGATACATCGTGCGGACGACGTCGCGTAGCTCGGTCATGGCCTCCTCCGCACCCTCATGGGCCTCCTTGAGCAACCTGGCCAGCGCGCCCGCCTCGCTGGGGAGCGACTCCCTGGCCAGGCCCAGCCGCATCGCGATGGCCACGAGCCTGGCCTGCGTGCCGTCGTGCAGGTCACGTTCGATGCGGCGCAACTCCGCGGCATGAGCGTCCAGCACCCCGGCCCTGCTCTCGGCCAGCTCGCCGATCCGATCGGTCAGCCGTTCCTCGGCCGACGGCGCCAGCGCCGCCAGGCAGCCGCGCGCATGCCGGCGTGCCAGCCACGGCACGGCCCACCACGACACCGCCCCGGCGACGACGGCCTGCGCCGCGCCCATGGCCAGCGCGCTGTCCCACCCGATCGCCGGAACGCCGAGGAACCGTTGCGGCTCCTCGGCCGGGAGCACCCACCACAACGGCGCCGCCACCAGGGGGAACACCGCCCCGCCCACGCAGGCCAGCGCGGCGAGCCCCACGGGGACGCCGATCGCCAGCTGCCACAGCACCCAGCGCAGGTCCCGCCCGGTCTCCGCGTCGTCCAGCGACAGCCGCCATCGCGTACGGACTCCTTGGGGCGGGAGCGGGACGGCCGGGCGTGCGGGAAGGGAAAGGCCCAGGAACGCGGCGGCGCGGCGCCGGTGCCATCCGGCCCACCATCGCAGTCCTGCCGGGATCCGGAAGAACACCGGCGATCCGAGCCCGCACACCGCCGCCAGGAGCACGACGGCCAGAACCGGCAGGACGAGCATCGTCGCCACCGCCGCCGGCAGGCCGATCAACAGATATCGGATGCCGCGCCGTACCTCTGCCCAGCGTTCGCCCATGTCTCCATCTTTCGATAGCCCAGTCTGCCTCGTGTCGCGACAACGATCACCAGGGCGAGAGCGCCGAAGCCGATTAATCCAACCAGGTACCTGCTGCCCAGCACAGGGATCGTGGGAAAGAACGCCGGCCAGAGCACGGAGCCGAAATTGTTGATGTTGGCGTGGAACAGCATGACCACCGGAAGGCTTTCCCGCGTTCTGTTGAACAGCCAGGTGACCACGATGTTGAGCACCAGGGTGAAGAGAAAGAACTCCACCACCGTTTCGAGCGTGGATGTGCCCATCCCCCAGCCGGTGAGGAACAGCGGAAGGTGCCACCCCGCCCAGAGCAGCCCGAGAAGGAGCGCGCCGACCATGGGGCCGTACCGTTCCTGTATGCGGGGGAGAGCGTATTCCCGCCACCCCGGCTCCTCCGCCAGTCCCGTGGTGATGAGCTGAACGACAAGCATCGGCAGGAACGTCACAAGAGCGGGTGCGGCAGGCAAGCTCAGCGCGCCGGCCGCCTCTGGAAGCGCGAACGTCGCCGTCACCATGATCGCGGGCACCCCGGCGAGGGCGAACAGGTACCAACGCGCGCCGACCCTCAACGCGAGGAACCCGCGCAGCCACCGCCGGACTCCCGGCCGCCCCTGGAGAAGCCGGGTCAGCAGGTACGCCGAGAAAATGGGGCCGAAATACGCCCCCGGCATGACGCCCAGGAATTGCGGCGTGCCGAGCACCGACGGGTAGCGGAAGTCAATCACCGCCAGGCCGTCCTCGGAAAGCACGTACGGCAGCCAGGCCAGCCAACTGAGGCCGTAAGCGAGGAGAAAGAATCCGGCCAGGGGATGTCGGCGGAGAAGCGTCCGAACGGGTCTGCTCTTGTCTGGGGACATGCTCGAAATGTTTTCGCAGCGCGGACATGGCGCGATATACAGGCCGCCGCCGAATCCGGATTACAGCCTGCTGTACCAGTCGACCCGCCGGCCGCGAAGCGCCGGTGCTCTGAAACCCCCGGCCCTCGCCCGTAGCGGTTCTGCGCGCGAGAGGGGGCGCGCCAGCGCGGGACGGCGTCAGGCGCTCTCGAGTTCCATGATCCACAGCGGTGAGCGGGTGGGTCGAGCGGAGACCCGGCGCCATCCCCCCGCCGTGAACAGGGCGTCGTACTCGTGCAGGTGTCGTTCCCGGCCTCCGTCGGTGACGGACAGCATGTTCATGTCCGCCACAGCGCCGAAGTCCGGCGTACCGACCTCGCCGAGCACGAGCTCGAAGACGACGGCACGCGCTCCGGGCCGGGCGGCGGCACGGCAGTTGCGAAGAAGGCGGACGCACGCTTCGTCGTCCCAGTCATGCAGGATCCACTTCAGCAGGTACAGGTCCGCTGCGGGCACCTCTTCGAAGAAGTCGCCCTCCACCGCGCTGAAGCGGTCGGAAAGGCCCAGCTCCCTGGCCGTACGGGCAGCCGCGGCGGTCACGTGCGGCATGTCCAGGACGATGCCGTGCAGCGCGGGATTGGCCCGCATCAGCCCGAGCACGAGCCGGCCGTTGGCGCCGCCCACGTCGACGGCCGACGAGACGCCCGAGATGTCGAGCATGCTCGCCGCCTCGGCGGCCACGATCTCGGACATGCTCGACCCGCTGGAGGCGAAGGCGTCGCCCTCCTCCGGATGCTGCGAGAAGTAGGTGAACTGGTCCATGCCCAGCGCCTTGTACACCTGCGTTCTGCCCTCGCGCACGGCGTCGGGAAGGTGCGCCCAGCTCACCCAGGTCGAGTAGCCCGCCAGGTGGAGGGTGGTGTCGCGCATCGAACCGGGGACGCCTTCGCGCAGCAGTTCTCCCATGGGGGTGGTGGCGAACCTGCCGTCCCCTTCGTGAGCGAGCAGCCCGATCGAGGCGCAGGCCCGCATCAGGCGGTAGGTCGTGGCCGGATGGGTGGATGCCCTTTCGGCGACTTCGTCGGCCGTGCGTGCCCCGGCGGCGACATGGTCGATGATCGACAGGGCCGCCGCCGTCCGGACGATCTGCGCCACCCCGTGGCCGGTGATCATCTGAAACAGCCTGCCGAAGTCGCGTTCCCGCTCAAGGGCCGCGTCCTCGTGTCCTGGCGCTGTCTGCGGTGTTTCCTTCATGGTGCTCCGTATGTCATCTCGCTGATCAGTGCGCCGGTGGCGATCCGCGCACTCTCGGGGGCCGCTCTTCCGGCTGTCGAGGGATCGCGGCCGGTGTGCCGGAGAGCCTGCGGGGCTTGCGGTGGCCCCGTGTGAGGCCCGGTCAGCTCGGCCAGGCCGAGCCGACGATGCGCTCCACCGTCGTCATGCGCTGGAAGCCGGGGATGAAGTGCTCGAGCACGTCGGAGTTCACGGTGCCGTTCGTGGTCTCGGGACGGTGCTTGAGCCCGTCGACGTAGGCCCGCAGAAACTCGTTCTTGAAGTCCCCTCGGGGGTGGACGGCGAGGATTTCGTCCAGCTGATCATGCTCAAGGCCGTCCAGGCCGAAGCCGAGCACGTCGGTCAGGACGCCGAGGTACGTGGTCGCGATCTCCGGGGCCATCCGGTCGGGGATGCCCGGCGTGGTGTGCAGCGCGATCGCCGTCCAGACGGTCTCGGCGGCGGCCGTCGAGAAACCCCGGTCCAGGAGGAACTTGCGCGCGTGGTCGGCGCCGTCGACTTCGAAGCGCTGCTCGACGTCGGAGAAGGGGGTGAGGAGGCCGGTGTCGTGGAACATGGCCGCCAGGTAGAGCAGCTCCGGGTCCGGTTTGACGCCGAGCTTGTGAGCGTGAATCAGGCCGAAGAAGAAGACCCGCCGGGAGTGGTGGTAGATGAGAGGGCTGGTCGTCTCCTGGATGAGGCCGGTCGCCTCGGCGACCGCCGCCGTCTCAGGAATCTCCAGCCCCGCGATGATCTCTGGCATGGCGCTCTGACCTTCCGGGAGGTATGTCGGACTGTGGACCGTGTGTCCGAGTTTCATGTTCCCTGCTGATCGGCGTACGGCGCCGCCTTCGTCTGGCCAGGAATCACCTATATCCGGACAGAGTTGCGTGCTCCACCGGCCCGTGATCTGCGGTGATGGTGTGCTACCAATGAACGGTGTCCATGCCTTCCGCGTCGCCGGCCCGGCGGCGGTCAGGGCCGCCGGGGTCCGGCCGGTCTCCGCGCGGATCCGGCCTCGGAGGGCCGGAGCGGTGAACGCCGCCCCTCATCACGTCGCGATCCTCGTCTACGACGGAGTGACGTTGCTGGACGTCGCCGGTCCCGCGGAGGTGTTCAAGGAGGCGAACCGGTTCGGTGCCGGCTACCGGATCGTGCTGCTGTCGCCGAGCGGTGCGGCCGTCACGTCGAGCCTCGGAGTCCGGATCGGGGTCGACGGCGCCGTCTCCGCGGAGCCGGCTTTCGGCACGTTGCTGGTGGCCGGGTCCGACCTGTATCCGCGCGCCCGCGTCCCCGGCGACCTGGCGGACGCCGCACGGATACCGGCGGCTGTGGCCGGCCGGGTCGTGTCGATCTGCACCGGGGCGTTCGTCCTCGCCGCCGCCGGCCTCCTCGACGGCAAGCGCGCGACCACGCATTGGAGGGCCGCGCACGAGCTCGCCGCCCGGTGCCCGACGTGCCGCGTCGAGCCCGACGCGATCTACGTTCGCGATGGAACCACGTACACGTCGGCGGGGGTGACGGCCGGCATCGATCTGGCGCTCGCTCTCGTCGAAGAGGACCACGGGCCCGGCCTGGCGCGCGACGTCGCCCGCGCTTTGGTGGTGTACATGCAGCGTGCGGGCGGCCAGTCCCAGTTCTCCGCACCGCTCCAAGGACCGCCGCCCCGCTCGGCGGCTCTCCGGAAGATCACCGACTTGGTGACGGCGAACCCCCGCGAGGACCACTCGCTCGGTGAACTCGCGAAACACCTCAACGTGAGCACCCGGCACCTCACCCGGCTTTTCCGCGACGAGCTGTCCATGCCACCCGCCCGCTACGTGGAGAACATCCGGTTCGACCTGGCCAGGGCACTGCTCGACCAAGGACACACCGCGACGCAGGCCGCGACCCTCGCCGGGTTCCCCAGTTACGAAAGCATGCGGCGGGTCTTCGCCAGGAAGCTGTCGATCAGCCCCGCCGCCTACCAGCGCCGGTTCAGCACGGCCCGCCGCGCCAACGCGGGTTAGGCGCGAGCCGGCCGACGCCGACGCGGCTGTCTTCGGCAAGGTTTGCGATCAGGTCACGCGGGCGGCCGAGTGGCCCGACGTTGACTAGCCTCACCAGCATGCCCCTCGCCTCGATCCCCAGCCCTTCCGAAGGGGTCTGGTATCTCGGATTCCTCCCGATCCGGGCCTACGCACTGTGCTTCGTCATCGCGATCCTCTTCGGCATCTGGCTCAGTGAGCGCCGCTGGCGCGCCCGCGGCGGCGAGAAGGGCGCGATCAGCGACGTCGCGGTCCCCGCGGTGGTCTCCGGCCTGATCGGCGCTCGCCTCTACCACGTCGTCACCGACTGGCAGATCTACTTCGGCCCGCGTGCGATCAAGGAGCCCTATCAGGCGCTGTTCATCTGGGAAGGCGGGCTCAGCATCTGGGGCGCGGTCGCCCTGGGAGGCGTGGGCATGTGGCTGGCCTGCCGCCGCCGGGGGCTGTCCCTGGGCGCCGTGGCCGACACGGTCGCGCCCGGCATCGCGTTCGGGCAGGCGATCGCCCGCTGGGGCAACTGGTTCAACCAGGAGCTGTACGGCAGCGCGACGACGTTGCCGTGGGGCCTGGAGATCGACCAGGCGCACGGCGGCGTGACAGGCGTGCTCTACCACCCGACGTTCCTGTACGAGTCGCTGTGGGACGCGGCGCTCGGTTTCGCGCTGATCCTGGCCGGCAGGCGGTTCACGCTGCGCCACGGCCGCCTGTTCGCCCTCTACGTAGCCGGCTACACGTTCGGGCGGTTCTGGATCGAGGGGCTGCGGATCGACCCGGTGGGCGGAGTGAACCACGCGGTGACGCTCCTGGGGCTGCGAATCAACCAGTGGACCTCGATCGTGCTGTTCATCGGCGCGCTGGTCTACCTCTGGGTGACCCGTGACAAGGACGCCGAAGAGATCGTGGTGCCGGCCTCACAAGGGCCCGTCCAGCAATCAAGCGGTGTGACCCGGGAACCGTGATCGGCGCTTCGCCGGAGGCGGCCGCGCCTTCGGCCGCCCCGACAAGTAGACGGAATCAGCCCGCCGGTCGCGCTGCCCCCGTTGTACGGTCCATGACTGCCTGGTGTTCCTTCGCCCCGGCGAAGAGCGCGATCCCGACGGCGAGGAGCAGGAGGTAGGTCACCAGGTCGACGACGTTGGTCAGCGGGTCGTGCCGGTCGCTCTGGGCGAAGGTCAGCAGAAAGCCTCCGACGCCGTAGACGAGGGGCGCCCATCGCCGGCCGCGCGACAGGTCGGCTCTCCGGGCGATGAGGATCCCCGCGACGAGCGCCACGAGCACCGACAAGATGCCGCCGACCGGCAGGAGAGCGGTGACCTGGCCGGTCGTGAGCATGATGACCCCGCCGATGCTCAGCAGCAGCCAGCTGACGGGCCACAGAGCCTGGATGATCCGTGCCGGGAGGCCCGGTCCGGCCTCCTTCAACGCGGCGAGCCCGGCGGTCAGTACGGCGACGGCGACACAGGCGATGGCGCCGAGCGCGTTGCCGATGTACCAGGAGGTCGTCCGCACGGCTGGGTCGCCCAACACGACAGCCCAGCCGGCGAGGAAGAGCACGCCGCCCACGATGCCGATGGCACCGAAGAAGCGGGCGCGGGGGGAGTGTCGCATGATGATCCCTGTCTGCCATGGCCGCGGTGAGGCCGGCCGGTTCGTGTACGTGGGTGTCGGGTCCGGGGGTGCGGATGTGGCCACGACCTTGTTGCGAGCCCACATCGCGCCCCAGCGGCGTGTGACGTCAGTCTGCGACGGTGGGCGGTGCGAGCGGATGAGGCGGCGTTCCTCGGCTGGCATGCGAGGAGAGGACTGATTCCCGGCTCGATCGGGAACGCGTACCCATGGCGACCGGGATTGTGCACTCCTGCGGCCGCGCCGGCCATGGTCATACTTTGCGCATGGACACGAGTCGCGGCGAGCCCGCTGCAATACGGGTGCTCCTCGCCGACGATCATCCGGCGCTACGGCGCGGGCTCGCGCTTCTGCTTGGCACGATTCCGGGCATCGAGGTGGTGGCACACGCCGGGGACGGCGAGGCGACCTTGCGGGAGGTCGCGCTGCACAGCCCGGATGTGGTCGTGATGGACCTGCGCATGCCCGGAATGGATGGCATCGAGGCGACCCGAAAGGTGATACGCGAATACCCGGGTACGGCGGTCCTGGTCCTGACCATGTTCAACGAGGATGCGATGGTGACCGAGGCGCTGCGCTCCGGCGCCCGCGGTTACCTGCTGAAGACCGCCGAGTCCGACGAGATCGAGCGTGCGATCCGCGCGGTGGCCGCGGGCGATGTGATCTTCTCGCAGGCGGTGGCGGGCCGGCTGATCGACCGGCTGTCGGCGCCGAGACCACCTCTCCCGCAGTTGTCCCCCCGCGAGCGCGAGGTGCTGGACGAGGTGGCCACAGGAGCGACCAACGGGGCGATAGCCCAGCGGTTACACCTGTCGCACAAGACAATCGCGAACCACGTCTCGGCGATCTTGCTCAAGCTGGGCGTCTCCACCCGCGGTGAGGCGATCGTGATCGCCAAAGACGCCGGGCTCGGTCGCCGTGGTTGATTCACACGTCCGTGTCGCCGCCGCCGGAATCGCCGGCGCCGTTCTGGCCGCGACCGCCATCGTCTTCGCCGACCTCGCCGGTGTCTCCTGGCGGGACTGGATAGACACGTACGCGATCACCAACATCGTGTTCGGCATCGGGTTCACCCTGCCCGGCTCGATCATCGGGTGGTACAGGCCCGGCCACCGGGTCGGCACACTTTTCATGATCAGCGGGTTGGGGCATCTGGTCACCGCTGCCAGCGGGATGCTGCTGACGTACGGGCTCGAACACGGGTGGCCCCTGCCGATGGAGCGCACGCTGGTCACCTTCTACTTCGCGGGCTGGCAGCTGGGGATCGGCTTCCTCGCCAACATCGCGCTGTTGCTGTTTCCCGACGAGCGGCTGCCGTCACGACGCTGGCTTCCGGTCCTATGGCTGACGATCGCCGCCGGACTGTATGTGACTGTCAGCAGCGTCCTTTCCACCGGTACGTTCTTCGGCCACCCCGGCGTCACCTCGATCCTCGACATAGGCCTCGTACAGCCCAACCTCGCCGACACGATATCCAGCCTGTTGTTCATCCCACTGAACCTCGCCTGGATCGCGGCTCTTGTAGTCCGGTATCGGAGCGGCGACGAGCGCACGAAGCGCCAACTGCTGTGGCTCATCCTCGCGCTGATCGCCATGCTCCTGCTCAACACACAACGCTGGATCACCGGCGACGGGCCGATCCTGCTGCTGCTGTCGTTCGTACTGATCCCCCTGGCCGTAGGGGTCGCGATCGTGCGCCACCAGCTGTTCGACATCCGGCTGGTGCTCTCCCGGACACTGCTGTACGGCCTGACGATCACAGTGATCGTCGCCGCGTACGCCGGCCTCGTCGCGGCCTTCTCCACGCTTGTGCCTCCCACCGCCGAAAGGGGTGTGCAAGCCGGCGCGGCGATCGCGGTTGCGATCGGCTTCACGCCCGTACGCCTGCTGATGCAGCGCCTCACCGACCGGGCCTTCTACGGCGGCCGGTCCAACCCCGCCCGCACGGCACAACAGGTCGGGCAGACCTTCAATCACGACAGCGACCTCGCGGAAGTACTCGACCGCACCCGCATCGCCCTGCGCATCCCCTGGCTGGCGCTGTACGCCTCGGACGACGCGGTCCTCTCCCAAGCGGGCACCCCGCAAGACGGCGGCACCACCGATATGGAGCTGCGCTACCGCGGCGACCACGTCGGCACGATCCGCGTCGAGCTACGCCGCGGCGAAAGCAGCCTGCACTCCGCCGATCGCGACACGCTCAACCTGATCGGCACACCCCTCGCGGTCGCCCTGCACGCCCTCCAGCTCACCGAACAGGTGCGCCAAGCCCGCGCCGCCACCGTAGAAGCCGCGGGAGCCGAGCGGGTACGCCTGCAGCGCGAGCTGCACGACGGCCTCGGCCCTTCACTGACCGGCCTGGCGTTCCGGGCCGACGCGGCGTCTCGCCTTCTGCGATCCGACGTCGAGGCCGTCGGTCAGCTGATCGGCGAGCTGCGCACCGACCTGCGAGCGGTCATCGACGACGTACGGCACATCGTCCACGGCCTGCGCCCCATGGAGCTTGATCAACTCGGGCTCGACGGCGCCTTGCGGGAACACGTGGCGGCGATTCCTAGGCAGGCCGAACGAGAGGTCGCCGTCGAAATCAAGGCGCCCCATCCCATGCCCGCCCTGTCTCCGGCGGTCGAACTCGCGGCCTACCGGATCGCGAAGGAGGCACTGACGAACGTGCTGCGCCACTCCAGCGCCCGCAACTGCCGCATAACGCTGCGCATCGACGACAACCTGCACGTCGACGTGAGCGACGACGGAAGCGAGCCGGCCACATGGCGCCCCGGAGTCGGGCTCCGCTCAATCGCCGAACGCGCGGAGGAACTCGGTGGCACAGCCACCGCGGGGCCGGCCACCGGCGGCTGGCGGGTCACCGCATGCATTCCCATCCACGACAGCGGGGCATAATCGCTCCCTCATCGCATAACTGATAGGTGAGCCTCAGGCTGCGGTGGCCGCTATTTCGCGGTCGCGCGGAGCCACTCCAGGCTCTCCGCCGCCGAGTCGAGAATCGAGATGTGCCCGTCGCCGGGTGACAGCCGGAGTTCGGCGTCCGGGCAGCGGCGGGCCAGCCACTCCCCGTACGAGCTGGGCGCTATCCGGTCCTGGCCGCCGTGCAGGAGCAGGACCGGCGCCGTGATCTGGGCGGGGTCGCACCCCCACGGGGAGACGTACGCGAGGTCGTCATCGATCAGCCCGTCCGGTCCCTGCTCCAGGGCCGGGCCGACGACCTTGCCGAACCAGGACCACGTGCCGTCGAGCGCGGCGTGATCGGCTGGGGCGAACATCTCCGGGTCGTACTCCGCCCGCGCCTCATGACGCTCCTTCGCCGCTCGTCCCTCGGCGGCGGCACGCAGGGAGGCCTGGCCGGAGCGGGACATGCCGGCGAACCAGTCGAGCCCGTCGGCGTCGTACGGCGCCATGGGCGCCGCGGCCACCACGGCCCGCACGCGCTCTGGCAGCAGGGCGGCGCAGGCGAGGGCGTGCGAGGCGCCGCCCGAGTGGCCCATGACCGCGAAGCCGCTGAGGCCCAGCGCCTCGGCGACGTGCCGGGCGTACAGGGCCGCGGACGACACGGTCCGGCCGGGCTCCCGGGTGGAGCCGCCGTATCCGGGGCGGTCGTACGACACCCAGCGGATGCCGAGGCGCTCGGAGGCCTCGAAGAGCGGCTCGGGTGGCGTGCCGAGATTCGGCGTGCCGTGGTGCCAGAGGACCGGCAGCCGGTCGCCGGCATCGTCCGCGTCCGTATCTGTGCCTGTGTCGTACACATGCAGCGTGCGGCCGTCGGCCAAGGTCAGATCGAGCTCCTTGATTCTCATGACGGTGGCCTTTCGATGCATGTGCGGGTAAAAGGGGGAGCGTTTGTCGAGAGAAGAGGAATGCCCCGTGGAGAAGCAGGCTATCGATGAGGAATTGCGGCCGTTCCGGATCGAGGTCCCCGAGGGCGACCTGGACGATCTGCGGCGGCGGCTCAGCCAGGTGCGCTGGCCGCCTGAGCCGGCGGACGGCGGCGACGGTTACGGCGTTCCCCTCGCCAGGATCCGGGAGCTCGTCCGGTATTGGCAGGATGAGTACGACTGGCGCGTGTGGGAGGCCAGGCTCAACGAGCATCCCCAGTTCACGACCGCCATCGACGGCACCAGGGTGCACTTCCTTCATGTGCGTTCCCCCGAGGCCGACCCGTTGCCGCTGGTGCTCAGCCATGGCTGGCCCGGCTCGGTCGCCGAGTTCCTGGACGTGCTGGGGCCGTTGAGCGACCCGCGGCGGCACGGTCTCGACCCCGCGATCGCGTTCGATGTGGTGGTCCCGTCGTTGCCGGGGTTCGGCTGGTCGGGGCCGACGCCGGACACGGGCTGGGGGCCGCGGCGGATCGCCCGGGCGTGGGCGGTCCTGATGAGCCGTCTGGGCTATCGCCGGTACGGCGCGGCCGGGAACGACTGGGGCTCCCGCATCTCGCCCGAGCTCGGACGGCTCGCGCCGGAGGCGGTCGTCGGCGTGCACGTCACGCAGCTCTTCTCCTTCCCGGACGGCGAGTCGATGGCCTTCCCGCCGACCGCCGACACCCTTGATCCGTCCACCTTGACCCCGGCCGATCGCCAGGCCCTGACGACGCTGCGATCGATCCAGCGGAACAGGTCCTCGTACTATCACCTCCACGCCCAGCAGCCGCAGACGCTCGCCTACGCGATCAGCGACTCTCCCGTCGGCCTGCTCGCGTGGAACAGCCAGGTCATGCACAGCCTCGACCCCGACGCGCTGCTCACGCACGTCTCGATCCACTGGCTCACCGGCACCGCGGGCTCGGCCCCGCGCATCTACGCCGAGCAGGAGCGGCAGAGCGCTCCCGAAGGCCCCACGACCGTGCCGCTCGGCCTCGCGCGGTTCCCGGACGACATCGATGCGATACGGGCCGTCGCGGAGCGCGACCACGCCAACATCGTGTCCTGGAACACCTATGACCGCGGCGGCCACTACGCCGCCCGCCAGGCGCCGGAGCTGCTCGTGAACGACATCCGGGCCTTCTTCGCTTCCGTCACCTCGCCGCCCGCTAGCGGAGCAGGACGTCCCCCGAGGTGAAGAGGCGCACGCGGACGGGCTCCAGCGTACGGTCCTCGCCGTGGCGAACGGCTTGACGCCGTCGCCGAGGATGAACAGGCGTTGCCACCTGCGACGGTTCTTCAGCGGGAAAGATGCTCCGATCCGCCGAACTCTGCTTCTGCGAAAAGCTCGCTGAAGGCCGCCTCGCCCGTTCCCGAATCGACGGCGACGGCGGTGATCAGGCTTTCTCCTTCAAGTTCGCTGTCCCATACGGTCTCGACCGCGATCTCACCGTTTTCCCGCACTCCGGTTGCCGACGCGTGAAAGTGGCCATGGTCGATATGATCCAGCAGTTGCCGGATGGCGTCCGCGCCGGTTTCGAGTCCCTGCTCCGATCTCAACACCATACTCGCGGACTCTACATGCGACTCCTTTAAGAGGCCGTCGAAGGCAGGTATCTCAGTCTTGTCCGAAGATGGAAGGCGGACGTTCAGGCGAATGATTCTGGCAACCGTGCCGCGCCACTCGTCGAAAGATTTATGACTTGTGGGTGACGATATATCCCACGCTTCCCCCGTTTGCTCCCGCAGAAGCGAGCGAAGGGCTCCTGTAAACGAAGTAACCCGTATGGTCGGCAACCTGACCTGGAAGGCCAGGGTGAAGGTCGACAGCTTGATCACGAAAGGTGAAGCGACGCCCGCAGGCAGGATCGCCGGAACGAAATCCAGTTTCCTCTCGTCCCAATGGTCGGCACCCATCTCGGCATCGCATCCGAGACGTCCGCGTATGTAGCCTTCGGGGGTTTCAATACCGCCAAGCCGCCACGCGCGTCCATACCACAGGACGCGAGTACCCGACCTCAGAGCATGGAGAAGCCGATCTTCGGGTGTATCGAAAAGGGTTGGTTGGGCGGGCGGCACTATGCGGGCGCGGGCGACCCGACCCGTAGACGGTTGAGACGGCACCCGGGAACGATATGCCGAATCCACGTCAATGTCGCTTATTGCTCAAGTTAGCTTCTTGCTACCAAATGTCCGACGGGACGCCATATACTCCATTCTGGTCAGCCTAAAAAGATATGTGGATCGATTTATTCTGTTATTCGGGTGGTCTCAGTAAGAGGCGCGGTAAACGCTCCGAACGGTGGCGGCGCGGCCCTCCGTCTGGGCGGCCGGCTCCCGCCGACGTCGGAACGCCATGGCGCGGGGTTCTTCTCGACATGATGGACCGGCGACCACCGGCACCATCATCAGGCGAGATCGTTCCGGGCGGGGCCCTCCCCTCATCCCGGAGGCTGCCTCGCCGGCGAGGCGCGGGGCTCGGGGCAGCGCCCCGAAGTCTTTCCTCCGCGGGCGCTACCGGCCGGCGATCGCTGGTACTGAACGGCGCGCGGACGTACCTTCAGTGAGGTGGTGGCCCTTGCGGGCGCTTCAGGGTTCGCGGATGAGGTGATCCAGTCATGGAACGTCGATCCAGCAGCTTTGTGCCCGACTCGGATGAGATCGCGGAGTTGCAGGCTCGGGCCGACGCCGGCGACCAGAACGCGGCAGGGCGGTTGGGGGAGTTGCTTGCCAAGAGCGGCGATCTCGAAGGCGCGCTGCGGGTGTGGGCGCGAGCCTATGGCGACTGCCACCTCTGGGCCACGACGAAGCGGTTGGCTGAGATGAAGGCCGAGGACGGTGATCTGCAAGCCGCGGTGCAAACATGGCTGTTTTCGGATGTTGTGTGGCAGAACCCGGAAGGTCTTCGCCAGGACTACCTGGCCACCCTGGATGCCGACGAGCGGCGAGAGCTCGAGGACGATGACCCCGAGGATTGGGCGTTCATCGAGGAGGAGCAGTTGACCCTGCGGCTGGCCGAGCGGGGTGATGAGGCGGCGATCGCGAAGCTGCGGGCACAGGCCGAAGCCGGCTACCCGGCCGGGGCGATACATCTGGCTTGGTGCGAGGAACACTGGCGCCGCAGTAAGGACGCGACGGCGCGGCCCCGAAGCCCGCTTGAAGAGTGAGCTTCGATTGTGCTGTGTGAACGGCCGGTGACGACAAGACGGGCCCGCCGGGCTCCTTAAGCAGTGACCGTATCCGCTCGCGTCCGGCTGCGGTCGCCGACAGGACGAGCAGCCCGGCAGGCATCGCCAGAGTCAGTGCGAGGTGCAGCAGTTTCCTCGCATAATCATCCCCCTGTCGCTGGTGGAGGTCGTCGACAACGGTGTCCCGGCCGGTCGGCCGGAGACGGCCGTTCAGCCGCAGTGGCTCCAGTCGATGCCGCCGGTGTCGGTGTGCGACAGGTAGCCGCTGTCCTTCCAGAAGCCGCGCACCCAGGCGTCGACGCTCACGCAGTGGCCCCGCCCGTACAGGTAGACCGGCCCCGCGTAGGAGCGGTAGCTGCTGCTCGCGTCGGTGGCGACCTGGCCGTCGGAGACCCGGAGCGTGATGCCCATGCCTCCCGACGCGATGAAGTCGACGTCGCGGCGCAGGATCGCGCAGTTCTTGCCGTTGGAGCTGTTGTAGTAGAGGAAGATGACGCCGGAGCCGGTGGCGGGGGCGATGTCGCTGCTGAGCGGCATCGCTTCCACGACGGAGTAACCAGACCCGCAGCTGCCCACCATGTAGGTGTCCGCACTGGCGGGAGCGCTGACGACGGCCGTCGCGGCGATGACGGCCGCGGCGCCCAGTGACCGGAACGCGTTTCGGTGCACGATCGATCCTTCCGGAACGGGATTGGGAGAGCGGTGCACGAGTACAGATCCCTCCGGACGGAAAATCTTGACGGCTGAACCCGGAATGAGACCGAGGTCACACGGCGGGCCGGACGGGCGTCACCATCCTGGAGCCGAGGATGTGCCAGACAGGCATGGCGAGGCTCCGTATCAGAGGTTGAGGCCGATCATTCGGCCCGCCGCGATCTGAGGCACTACCCGGCCGCCGGCCGCGCGTGGTCAGGGTGGCCACACGCGGCCCGGACGGGAAGGACGTGATCAGCCGGGAGGCCCTTGGTCACCGGAAGGCGGCGGCGTTGCGCTTGGCCCACTCGCCAAAGGTGTGCGGGGCGACGTCCAGGATCCGCTCGATGTCCGGACTGACGCGCTGCTCCTCCGGAGTGGGCTCGCCGAGGATGGCCAGCGTCCCCTCGACCACGGGCAGCGGCATGAACTGCGCCATCTGCTCGTAGGCCTCCTGCCGGGTCTGCTCGACGAAGCGCACCGGCTCGCCCAGCGCCTGACCGATCGCCGCCACCCGCTCGCGCGGGCTGGTCGCCGCCGGCCCGGTCAGCACATAGGTGGCGCCGTCGTGCGCGTCCTCCCGCAGGACGGCCGCCCCTACGGCTGCCACGTCGTCGGGGTCGACGAACGGCAGGCCCACGTCGCCGAAGGGCGCGTAGGCGGTGCGGTGGAGCCGGATCGGCTCGGCCCACGCGTAGGCGTTGGAGGCCATGCCGCCTGAGCGCAGGATCGTCCAGGCCAGCCCCGACTCGCGTACAGCCGTCTCGAACCGGACTGCGTGCTCGTACGCGTGCGGGCGGGTCCCGGCACCCTGGCTGGACAGCAGTACGAGCTTGCGGACGCCCGCGGCCTTGGCCGCACCCACCAACCCCTGCGGGTCCTCCCCGGCGACCAGGAGGAACAGCGCGTCCGCCTTCTCCAGGACCGGACGCATGCTCTCGACGTCGCCCAGGTCGGCGGCCTCGGCGCGCACGCCTTCGAGGACGTCGGCTTCCGTGATGCGGCGAGACACCGCGGTGACCTGCTCGCCCGTCCCGGCCAGCAGTCGTACGAGACTCCGGCCGACGTTCCCTGTGGCGCCGGTGACAACGATCATGACGTACGCTCCTCAGTTCTTAGTCAGTTGGCTGACTGAAAACCACGGTAGCAGACATCCGTGCCGATAGTTAGTCGCATGACTGACTTGCGGGGTTGGCGAGCCGCCAGGGCCCGGCACGGGCGCCTGATGTCAGCCGCAGCCCAGATGGTTCACGCCAGGTGAGAGAAGGTCTGGGCCCGGTCGAACCGAGCGCTCCAGTCGCGGATGTGGTCGAGCAACTGGGGCGGGTTGACGACGTGGAAGTCGGCGCCCAGGACGCCCAGCGCCATGGCCGGCCAGTCCAGGTTGTCGACGGCCATGCGCATGCGGCAGTGCTCGGCGTCAACCTCCTCGATCGTGCTCCACTGGCCGATCCGTGCTCGTGCGGTCGCGGCAGGCGCGTCGACCAGGACCTCTACCTGGTACGGGCGGTGCAGATTGTCGAGACCGGCGCGGACGAACGCGGCGGCGTCGGTGGCGGGCAGGTCGCGGGGCCGGAACCGGGATCCGGTGGCCTGCGGCGCGGTGAGCCGGTCGACCCGGAAGCTGCGCCAGTCGTGCCGGGTGAGGTCGTAGGCGACCAGGTACCAGCGACGGCCGAGACAGACCAGCCGGTGCGGTTCGGTGTGCCGGTCGGTGTGCCGGCCGTCGGCGGCGGTGTAGGAGAAGCGGAGCTGTTCGCTGTCCCGGCAGGCCAGCGCTATCGCGGTGAGCGCACCCGGGTCGACGCCCGACGCGGCCGGCCCGCCCCAGCCGGCGGGTACGGTCATCGCGCGCAGCGCCTCCACCCGGCGCCGCAGCCGGGCGGGCATCACCTGCACCACCTTGGCCAGGACCCGGACCGAGGACTCGGCGATGCCCTCCACCGCGCCCTGCGCGGCGACCTGCAGCCCCACGGCGAGGGCGACCGCCTCCTCGTCGTCGATCACCAGCGGCGGCAGTGTCGCGCCCGCGGCGAGCTGATAGCCGCCGTCGACGCCGCGCTGCGCCTCGACCGGATAGCCCAGCTCGCGCAGCCGGTCGACGTCCCGGCGCAGGGTGCGGGCCGAGACTTCCAGCCGCTGGGCCAGTTCGGTGCCCGGCCAGTGCCGGTGGGTCTGGAGCAGGGACAGCAGCCGCAGCGTCCGGGAGCTGGTGTTCGCCATGTCCTCGATTCTCTCCGCCTTTCAGGCCAGAAAGTGACCGCTATGGCTTCTAGCGTGGTCCTTGACCGACAGGAACGACGGAAGGCCGTGACCATGACCGTGAACGAACTGACCAGCCCGGACCTGTCCCAGACGCCGGACGTCACCGGCGAGCGCGCCGACCTGCTTGCGATGCTGGCCACCCACCGGCACTTCCTGCGCTTCACCACCCGCGACCTGACCGACGAGCAGGCCGCGCGGCGGACCACCGTCAGCGAGCTGTGCCTGGGCGGCCTGATCAAGCACGTCACCGCGGTCGAGCGGAACTGGGCGAACTTCATCCTCGAGGGCCCGTCGGCGATGGGCGACTTCACCGCCATGACCGAGGCCGACCTGGCCCAGTGGGCCGACGGCTTCCGGCTGCTGCCCGGTGAGACGCTGGCCGGTGTGCTGGCCGACTACGCCGAGGTGGCCCGCCGGGTCGACGACCTGGTCGCCACCCTGCCCGACCTGGGCGCCACCCGGCCGCTTCCCAAAGCCCCGTGGTTCCATGACAGCGCGTGGTCGGTCCGCCGGGTGCTGATGCACATCATCGCCGAGACCGCCCAGCACGCCGGCCACGCCGACATCATCCGCGAGTCCCTGGACGGCGCCAAGAGCATGGGCTGACCAGCGGCACGGCCCGGAGGGCAGGGAGCGATCGCGGCAGCCCGAACGATGGGAGCACGCTGTTTTCGAAGCGGGTCATGGCGCAGATCCGGTCGCCGGTGAGGGTGATGACGACCAGGCCGGTCCCGTGGCGGATACCGGTGGGAGCGCGCAGGTATGCCCCGAACGCCGGTTGACCGTTGGCTCGCGTCGGCACGAGGTCGAATGTCCGGCCGGCGCGAAAGATGCCGGCGCAGAAGCGGGCCACGACGTCTCGGCCCTCGTATTCGAGGGGCAGCGGTGGCATGGACGTGAAGACGTCGTCGGTCAGCAGGGCCACCAGCGCGTCGATGTCGGCGGACTCGTACGCGCTGACGAACTTCGCCACGATCGCCTCCTCCGCAGACGAATCGGCGGCGGGAGGCGGTTCGCGGCCGGCGACTGTCGACTGTCGGCGCTGCAGGGCGGCGCGCGCCCGCTTGAGGGCACTCTTGACCGATTCGACGGTCGTGTCCAGCATGTCGGCCACCTCGTTGGCGTGGAATCCGAGAACGTCGCGCAAGACGAGGACGGCGACCTGGCGAGGCGGCAGGACCTGGAGCGCGGTCACGAAGGCCAGGGAGATGGATTCGGTCTGCTCGTAGCGGGCCTCCGGGCCGAGCGGCACATGGAACGCACCTTCAAGGAGGGCCTCGGGATAGGGCTCCAGCCATACGACTTCGCCGAGCCGAGTCGGTTCGGGCGGTTCAACCCCGGGGATGTCCCACTCCTTGGCCGGGCGTCTGCTGGCCGAGCGGAGCGCGTCGAGGCATCGGTTGGTGGCGATCCGGTAGAGCCACGTGCGGATCGAGGCGCGGCCGTCAAACCCCTCGAGACCCCGCCAGGCGGCCAGCAAGCTGTCCTGAAGCGCATCCTCGGCGTCCTGGAACGAGCCGAGCATCCGGTAGCAGTGCACCTGCAACTCGCGGCGGTGCGGCTCGGTCAGCGCACGGAACGCCTCGCCGTCCCTGGCCCGCGCTCTGCTGATCAGGTTGGCTCTCACCAACTCCACTCCGGCCACCTCTCCCGCACCTTGTCTTGCGCTTCCATCCTGTACGGACGCCGGCAGGAGGGCGAAAGGGGCGGTTGACGAGCGCCCCCTTTCCCGATGACGCGACGTCTAGATCGGTGGAAGTCGGCGACGCCAACAAGGAGAGCGACATGGGAAAGATCGTGATCAGCGAGACCGCCTCGCTCGACGGAGTTATCCAGGACCCGACCGGTGAGGAGGGCTTCAGGTTCGGCGGCTGGTTCGACCCGGCCAAGGCGGACCGTGAAGCGTGGGCCAAGGTCCTGATCGCCGAGGCGCTGGGCACCGAGGCGCTGCTACTGGGGCGACGGAGCTACGAGTACTTCGTCGCGCGGGGATGGGTGTCCCGGAGTGGCGAGTGGGCGGACAGGTTGAGAAGCCTGCCCAAGTACGTCGTGTCCTCGGCCATCGAAAATCTCGAGTGGCAGAACTCCACCGTCCTGAAGGGCGACGTGGTGGACGAGGTCTCGAAGCTGAAGCGAAAGGTGAACGGGGACATCGTCGTCTATGCGAGCGGCCGGCTCGTGCCCACACTCATGGAGCACGACCTCGTCGACGAACTGCGGCTCATCGTCTACCCGGCCGTGGCCGGAGCTGGCGAGCGGCTCTTCGGCGAGACCGGTGACCGGAAAATCATGCACCTCATCGGCGCGCGCACCGTCGGTGACAGCCTTGTCTCCCTCACCTACCAGCCCGTCCGGGAGGCCTAGGTGTACTGACCGCAGAGTTGAGTACGGGGCGACACGACGGGATGTTCATGTAATGGGTGACGGCCGCCGGTTGTGAAGGGGAGCCGTGTGTTCCGTACCGGCTCGGCCAGGCGGCGACCGCTGCGTCCACCGTCTACTCGGCGTCCAGGCCGACGGGCACAGAACTACGTAACGCCGCGGTGATCGCCGCCACGGCGGGATGCCCTCCGCCGCCGCTCCGGAAGGCGATTTTGGTACGCCGCCGGATCGGCACCCGCGTCAGGACCGTGCCCCGCGGGGCGTCGAACGTCCCGAGGTGGGGGACGAGCGCGACGCCCTGCCCGGCCGCCACCAGGGCCAGCACCGTGGAGAACTCGTCGATGCGGTGCCGGACCCGGGGGGTGTAGCCGGCGGCCTGACAGGCACGGATCGTCATCTGGTGGCACGCCGTGCCCGGCGAAGCCGTGATCCAGTCGGCCGCCTCGCACTGTGCGACGACCTGGTCCGGCGGCGCGTCCAGCCGGGACGCGGAGGCCAGATACATCGACTCGGCGCACAGCGGTGCCACGGTCAGGCCCGGCGTCGCGGCCCGTGGGACGAAGTCGTAGTCGTGGATCAGCGCCACGTCCAGCTCGCCGGCTCGCAGCGCGTCGGCGATCGCGGCGGGGTCGATCTCCGACACCATCGGCTCCAGCGCCGGGTGCCGGCGACCCAGCTCGACCAGCGCGGCCGGCAGGATCGCCCGGGCCGCGGTCGGGAAGGTGCCGATCCGCAGTGGCCCGGCGAGGCCCCGGCGGGCGTCGACCAGCTCGGCGGACGCCAGTTCGAGGCGTTCCAGCAGTGCTTCGGCGTGCCGGGCGAGGTTGCGTCCGGCCGGTGTGAGACGCACACGGCGGCCGGTGCGCTCCAGCAATGGCACACCGGCTTCCCTCTCCAGAACCGCCAGCTGCTGCGACACGGCCGACGGACTGAAGGCCAGGGCCTGGGCGACCGCCGCGATGGTGCCGCGATGGTCGAGCTCCCGGAGCAGGCGGAGGCGGCGAAGGTCGAGCATCGGCTCAGCTTATGCTTCAGGCCGGAAAAGGTAACTGGACCTGGGTAAATCCTCCGAGCCACCATCGATCCCATGAGCCCCGCGACTTCCCGCCCTGATACCCGTACCTCCGACGTTCTGAGCACCGAGACCCTGGCCGGGATCCACGTCCCGCTCATCACGCCTTTCGCGGCCGACGGCACGGTCGCGGCCGTCAGCCTCGAAGGGCTCGCGCACGCCGTGCTCGACGCGGGCGCGCGCGGCATCGTCGCTCTCGGCACGACCGGGGAGCCGGCCTCGCTCACCGCGGACGAGAAGCGCACGGTCGTCGACGTCTGCAGCCGCGTCTGCCGGGAACGCGGCGCCACGCTCATCGTCGGCGCGGGATCGCACGACACCCGCGCGACCGCGGCGGCGCTGGCGGACCTCTCGCATCTGCCGTACGTGACGGCCGCCCTGGTGCCCGTCCCGTACTTCACCCGGCCGATGGCGGCCGGCGTCCTCGCGCACTTCACCAGCCTCGCCGCGACCAGCCCGGTACCCCTGATCGTCTACCACGTCCCCTACCGCACCGCGCAGCCGCTCAGCGCGGCCTGCCTCCGCGCACTCGGCGCGCTGCGCGGCGTCGCCGGCATGAAGTACGCGGCCGGCGGCGTCGACGAACAGGCCGTCGAACTCCTCGGCGATCTCCCGGAGGACTTCGCGGTCCTGGCCGGCGACGACCTTTTCGTCTCCCCGCTTCTCGCGCTCGGCGCCACCGGGGGCATCCTGGCCTCGGCCCACCTGGCCACCGGGTCGTACGTGGAGCTCGCCGCCGCCTGGCACGCCGGGGAGGCGGCGCGCGCCCGGAAGCTGGGCCACCGGCTGACCGCGCTGTCGGCCGCCCTCTTCGCCGAGCCCAACCCCACGGTGCTCAAGGGCGTCCTCCACGCCCAGGGCCGCATCCCGACGGCCGGCGTCCGGCTCCCCCTGCTCCCGGCGTCCCGGGCCGCCGTCGACACGGCGCTGGCCAGAGTCGCGGAGCTCTGATCGGCCGCGCGAGGCGGCTCGACGGCCGCTCGGGAATGTCCGGCGGGCCATATATTTAGCAGTAGCTACAAATTCTGCGCGGAATCGGAGTGATCATGGCAGGGGGACGACCGCGCTCCTTCGACAGCGACGCGGCTCTCGACCGGGCACTGGAGGTGTTCTGGCGTCAAGGCTATGAAGGCACCGGAATCTCCGATCTCACCAAGGCGATGGGCATCAACAACGCGCCCAGCCTCTACAACGCCTTCGGGAACAAGGAGCAGCTGTTCCGCAAGGTGCTCGACCGCTACGCCGACGGCCCCGCCCGGTACATCCGTGAGGCGTTCGACCAGCCGACGGCGCGAGCGGCCGTGGAAACCCTCCTGCACGGCGCCGCCGACGCCACGACGGATCCTGACCACCCGCGCGGATGCATCACGGTGCAGGGCGCGCTCGCATGCTCACCGGGCGCGGAGGCCGCACGCGATGAACTGACGGCACGCCGCGCGGCCGGCGAGACGGCCCTGCGTGAGCGGCTGCGGCGGGCCCGTAGCGACGGCGAACTTCCCGCCGGCACAGATCCCGACGGCCTCGCTCGCTACTTCACCACCATTTATCAGGGCATCGCGGTCCAGGCCGCCGGTGGGGCGAGCCGGGAACACCTGCATCAGATCGTTGACACGGCCATGACTGTCTGGCCGCGCCCGGCTGACGCCTGACCGCAGGCCCCGACCTCGCCGTCCTCGCCCGGCAGCGCGTCTCCGCCGCCGGTGGCGGCGCCTCACGCAGCGCCCTCCCACAGCGCCCTCCCGCAGCGCCCCCACAGTGCCCTGGCGACAGGCCGTCACGCACGGCAGTGCGGCTTCGTCGGGGCCGCGCGAGCACTCCATCGGGTTGACACGCACCTCCGGACTCCCTAGTTTCTTAGTGAGCACTAAAAAACCTGTGCGGCTCGCATGGGCGCACTCACATCGGAAACAGGAGCACCCGCCATGGGACAACTTGAGGGCAAGACGGCGATCGTGACCGGAGGCACCAGCGGAATCGGCCTGGCCACCGCGGAGCGTTTCGCGGCAGAGGGCGCGTACGTCTTCGTCACCGGCCGCCGCCAGGACGCACTCGACGCCGCGGTGGCCAAGATCGGCCGCAATTCGACCGGCGTACGCGGCGACGTGGCCGATCTGGCCGACCTGGACCGGCTGTACGAGGCCGTGGCTCAGCAGGGCCGGCGTATCGACGTGCTCTACGCCAACGCGGGCGGCGGCGAGTTCTCCACGCTGGAGCAGGTCACCGAGAAGCACTTCGACCAGACCTTCGGCACCAACACCAAGGGCGTGCTCTTCACCGTCCAGAAGGCACTGCCGCTGCTCAACGACGGCGCCTCGATCATCCTGCAGGCATCCAACGCCGCCACCCTCGGCAACGAGGCGTTCGGCGTGTACGCGGCGTCCAAGGCCGCCGTACGCTCCTTCGCCCGCACCTGGGCCGCCGAACTCAAGGGTCGTTCGATCCGGGTCAACGCCATCAGCCCCGGCACGATCGACACCCCCGGCATCGACGGTCTCGCCCCCGACCAGGCGGGGGCCGACCAGCTCAAGTCCTACATGGCCGGCACCATCCCGATGGGACGTATCGGGCGCCCCGACGAGGTCGCGAGCGCCGTTGTCTTCCTCGCCTCGGACCAGAGCACCTTCATCACCGGCATCGAGCTCTTCGTCGACGGCGGGCGCAACCAGATCTGACCGACGCCCGTCCCCTCCGGCGCCGAGCCGGGAGCCGCCGTCGCGGACCGATCGACATTGCCGCGAAGTCACCCCCCTCCTGGCCCGGCAGGAGTAAGAGCACGACGCTTACCGCGGCATTTGCGCAGATAGGACACAAGCGATGGACCTCGGACTGACCGGTATCTGGAGTATCGAGTTGCGGATGGCTGATCCGTACGAGATCTCCGACGCCGCGGCCGAACTCGACGAACTGGGCTGGGGAGCCCTGTGGATACCGGGCCTGGGAGGCGGCGACATCCTCGGTGACTCGGAACGGCTGCTGCAAGCCACCCGGACGGCGAAGGTGGCCGTCGGAGTCGCGAGCATCTGGCGACATCCCGCCGCCGACATGGCGGCAGGGCACGCGCACCTCCAGAACACCTACGGCCGTCGGCACCTGCTGGGCCTCGGCGTCAGCGACCCGGCAGCAGCCCGAAGCGCGGGGCATCCGTACCGCCCACTGGCCGACATGGGCGGCTACCTCGACGAGCTCGACCAGGCCCCCGCACCGGTACCCCTCGCCGAGCGGCTCATGGCGGCACTCGGTCCCAAGATGACCGAACTCGCAGGACGACGCACCGCCGGCGTGCATCCGTTCATGGTCACACCGGAATACACGTCCGCGGCGAGGAGCCGGCTCGGCGACGGTCCGCTCATCGCGCCCTATCAGGCCGTCGTACTCGAACGCGACCCCGCGAAGGCCCGCACCGCAGCCCGCGAATTCCTCAATGTGTTCCTCGGCATGGACCACTACGCCCGAAGCCTGCGCCGCCAGGGATTCGCCCAGGAGGACCTCACCCGCGGGGGGAGTGACCGGCTCATCGACCGCATCGTGGCCTGGGGAGATGTGGAGACCGTCGGCGAGCGCATTCGGGCCCACCACCAGGCCGGCGCCGACCATGTCTGTCTGCACGTCGTGGGCGCCGGCTCAGCCATGCCCCTGCCGCAATGGCGAGAGCTGGCCTCGCTGACCTCCTGACCACAGCCGTCCGTCCGCCGTCCGCGTCAGGAGCGCGGTCGAAGAGGACGACTATGCTGCGGCCTAGCCGAAAGCCCTGACGTGCCTGTCGATCGGGCGTCGAGCTGATCGATTTTCGCGGGAGAGACGAGATGACCAGCCCCCTCCACGACGGCCCCACCAGCCCGCACGAGCTGTCTGACGTCCCGATCTCGGCGCGGCTGAAGCGGTGGCACGAGCTGTCCGACCGTGACCTGCACGTGCAGGCGATCGACACGCTGAAGTCCAGGGGAGACTACGACCCCAGCCGCCACGGCGACGCCGGCCGTTATCCGCCGCTGACCGCGGGCGAGCATGTCGAGCTGCTGGCGCTGGCCGAGTCCATCGCGCGAAGCGTCCGGAGCCTCGCCCACGTCGACCGGGCGCTCCAGGCGGGCGTGACCTGGCAGCAGGTGGCCACGGCGACCGGCCAGGACGAGCAGGACGCGCGCCGGGACTACCAGATGTGGGCGGACGACCGGCACGACCTGTACCAGAACTACCCCGGCACCAGCAGCGGCATGACCGGCGAACAGTATGCCGAGGCGATCGCCCGAGCGGCTGCGCCGTGACCGGACGGCCGCCTGACCGAATGGCGCCCTGGCCCTCCACTAAGCGATCAGGCACCATGATTGCCGGCGTGCCGGTGGACGAGGAGGACGACCATGGCTGACGGCATCATCCCGCCCGGGCTGCCGGAGGACCCGTTCCATCGCCGGCTGCACCACGTCGTCCCTGGAGGGCTGACGTCGGAGACGGCGCAGACCTCGGGCATGTACCGCCGGGCCGCGATCAGCGGGGCCACGGTCGGGGCGTCGCGCCTCTGGATGGGGCAGACCCACGTCGCCCCGGCCACGTCGTCGGCGAACCACCACCACGGCGACTCCGAGACCGCCATCTACGTGGTCAGCGGCACACCGTCGTTCGTGTTCCTCGATCTCGAAGGGGACGAGCCACGGGAGGTGAGGGTCGAGACCCGCCCCGGCTCCTACGTCTTCGTGCCGCCTTTCGTGCCGCACCGCGAGGAGAACCCCGACCCGGGCACCGAGGCGGTCGTGGTCATCGCGCGCAGCACGCAGGAGGCCATCGTGGTCAACCTGCCCGATCTGCGATGGACGACGGGGTAGCCGGTACGACGCCGGCTCCGAGCGCTCCGCTGCCGAACCGTCCCGTCAGGCACGCTGTAGCCGGGTGAGCAGAAAACGTCGCTCGGCGTCGGTAGGGGCGAGGTCGAGCGCCGCGCGGTAACTTTCCGCCGCCTCCCGCGCACGGCCGGCGCGCCGCAGCAGGTCGGCGCGCGTGGCGTGCAACAGGTAGTAGTCGTCGAGACGGCCGGTCGCGGCGATCGCGTCGACGAGTGGCAGCGCCACATCGGGGCCGTCGGCCATGCCGATCGCCACGGCGCGGTTCAGATCCACGATCGGGCTCGGTGCGATGCGCGCGAGCTCGGTGTACAGCCCGACGATCTGCGGCCAGTCCGTCTCGGCCGCGGCCCGTGCGGTGGCATGGCACGCCGCGATGGCCGCCTGGAGCTGGAACGGCCCGGCGCGGCGCCGGCGTAGCGCTCGTTCGCAGAGCGCGGCGCCCTCCGCGATCAGCGCCCGATCCCACAGCGAGCGGTCCTGCTCGTCCAGCGTGACCAGATCGCCGGCGTCGTCCGTGCGCGCCGGCCGCCGGGCATCGTGCAGAAGCATCAGCGCGAGCATGCCCTGCGCCTCCGGCTCGTCAGGCATCAACGCCGTCACCACCCGTGCGAGCCGGATGGCCTCCTGGCACAGCCGGGCCTTCCGCGGGTCTCCGTACCCCTCGTTGAACAGCAGATAGAGGACGTGGAGCACGGCGGGAAGGCGGTCCGGCAGCAGGTGCGGCGGCGGCACCCGGAACGGGATGCCCGCGTGCGCGACCTTGTGTTTGGCCCGGAACAGGCGCTGGCCCATGGTGCGCTCCGGCACCAGGAACGCGCGCGCGATCTCGGCGGTGCTCATGCCGGCCAGGCTCCGCAGGGTCAACGCCACCTGGGCGTCGAGGCTCAGCGCCGGATGGCAGCAGGTGAACATGAGCTCCAGCCGCTCGTCGGGGATCTCGCTGTCGCTCGGGTAGGGCGGCTCCAGGTCCATCGCGGCCACCTTTCGCAGTTTCGCCGCCTCAGTCGACGCGCGGCGCATCCGGTCGATCGCGCGGCGGCGCGCCGTGGTGGTCAGCCACGCCAGCGGCTGGTCCGGCACACCTGTTCCCGGCCACTTCTCAAGGGCCTGCGCGAACGCGTCCTGCGCGCACTCTTCGGCCAGGTCCCAGTCGCCGCCGGTGAACCGGATCATGGTGGCCACGATCCGGCTCCACCCTTCGGCGTAGATCCCGGCGACCCGGTCCCTCACCTGAGCTGTCACCAGCGTCGTCCGTCTCGGCGTCAGCCCTCGTCGTCCGGCCAGAACGGGCGCAGCTCGATCATCCCCGACCACGCCATCGGATGCCTGGACGCGACCTCGACGGCCTCGTCGAGGTCGGCGCATTCGAGGATGTCGAAGCCGGCTATCTGGTCCTTCGTCTCCGCGTACGGGCCGTCGGTCAGCAGCACCTCACGGCCCCGGACGCGGACCGTGGTCGCGTCGCTCGCCGGCCGGACGCGGTTGCCCATCAGCCGGATCCCCTTGCCGTCCGTCTCCGCGACCCAGTCCTCCACGTCCGGCGCGCCGTCGTCCTGGCCCGGCGTGTAGTTGGGATCGGTGCACACCAGCATCAGATACCTCATCGGGCTGCTCCTGTCGTGGAATCGGTGATGGCCGTCGCGGACGCACCAGTGGTCATGTCCATCGGTGCTCTCCTTCCGTCAGGTGGATGACGAACGGGAAAGGCCCTCTACTACAGCCCACCTCAAGATTTTTTCTGGAAACCGTGGAGAGCCTCCCGTTGCCTGAGAATCGTCGCCGTGGTCTCGTCGGCGGGCAGGAAGGCTTCAAGGCGCAGCTCGGACAGTGTGACGTCGGTGGCGGTCGCGAACGACGTCAGCGTGGTGATGAGGTGCAGCTCGCCCTGCGGCACGCGCAACCGCAGCGGTACGGCGAAGCCGAGGTGCTCGGCCGGGGAGGCCACGCCGGGAAGGTAGCCGTCCAGCTCGGCGATGAGCTCCTCCAGGCGAGGGTCTGGGCTCAGCCGTGCCTGGCCGCGCAGGTTGCCGGTGATGTGGCGGCCCCAGTCGGCCAGGTTCCGGACCCGGCGGGCCGTCCCGTCGGGATGCAGGGCGAGGCGCAGCACGTTGACGGGGGGCTCCAGCAGCGCGGGCGCGGCGCCTTCGGAAAGGACGTCGAACGCGCGGTTCGCGGCGACCAGCTCGCCGTACGGCCGGACGACGACCGCGGGGTACGGCAGGTGCCCGTCGAGGATGCGCACCAGCGCTTCGCGCACCGGTCCGAGCTCGGGGGCGTCGAGACTCGACTCGGCGTAGATCGGCGCGTAGCCCGCCGCGAGGAGGAGCTCGTTCCGCTCGCGCAGCGACAGATCCAGAGACTCGGCGAGCCGGATCACCATGGCGCGTCCCGGGCGCGAGCGTCCCTGTTCGAGAAAGCTCAGATGGCGCTGGGTCGTGTCGGCTCTGATCGCCAGGTCCAGCTGGCTGACGCGGCGGCGCGTCCGCCAGCGCCGCAGCACATGGGCGAACCGGTCGGGTGGCGCCAGCACTGTCATATCCCCATTCATACTGGACGCCCGAAGTGGCGCGATTCCCTGCGGGGAATCGCCGTGCCGCAGGGCCGGGCCGCACACTGCTGCGCATGAGCAACCCTCTCGATGCGAAGCGATGGGCCGACCGTTATGTCGCCCAGTGGAACGAGCCCGATCCGGCGGCGCGCGGCGCGCTCATCCGCGACCTGTGGGCGCCCGACGGGATCCAGGTGCTGGTGGACCCACCCGAGACGATCCGCGATGCCGCGTCGGCGCTCGCGTTTCCCGTGCCACCGCTGGAGGTCCGCGGGCACGAGGCCTTGAACGCCAGGGTGAC
Organism: Microbispora sp. NPDC049125; assembly: GCF_040802045.1. Lineage (NCBI taxonomy): Bacteria > Bacillati > Actinomycetota > Actinomycetes > Streptosporangiales > Streptosporangiaceae > Microbispora > Microbispora sp. NPDC049125. The sequence continues at coordinate 196,865 of NZ_JBEZDW010000005.1, forward strand.
CCGCGCCTACGAGATGTTCGTCGCGCCGGGCGAGCACGCCTTCGAGACCGCAGGGGAGCCGCTCCTCCTGCTGCCCGGCGTGCTCGGCGTCCGGTGGTCGATGGTGCTGATCCGCACGGGCGAGGCCGTCGGCGGCGGCCTGGACGTTCTGGCTCTGGACGGCGACGAACGGATCCGCACCGACCACCAGTTCATCGGGGTGAACTGATGCGCTTCACCAGGATCGCCCCCATGGAGGACGGCGGATCGGCGTTCGAGGACGGCGAGATCGCGGTCGAACGCAGGCAGGTCGCCGGCGGAGTGCCGCCCATGGCGGTCGGCGAGCTGCCGTCGATCGGCGGCGTGCAGTTCGTGCGCAGCGCCGCGTTCGACAGCACCGCGCACCCAGCGCCGCGCGAGCAGTGGGTGGTGATGCTGCGCGGAACGATCGAGGTGACGGTCAGCGACGGCAGCCGGCGTCGCTTCGCCCCCGGCGACCTGGTGCTCGCCGCTGACATCACAGGAACAGGGCACGTCACGACCGGCGTCGGCGACCCGCCGTTCGAGGCGCTGTTCATTCCTGTCTGACCGGATCGTGCGACGCCTGGTGGTCAGAAAGGAGCTGGGAGCTCAGGGTGTCGTACGCCCAGCTCTCCCACCGGCCGGGCGACCAGCCGCGGTCGCGGACGAACAGCAGGTAGAGCTCCGGGCTGAGCAGGCCGAACAGCAGATCGGCGGCATGCTCGGCCGTCACCCCCGGGCGGATCCCCGGCTTGGCCGCGAGCGCCCGGGCGGCCGCCGCGTGAACCGTGAACCTCGGGTCGGTGTCCTGGCCGAACATCTCGGCGATCCCCGGGTCGGCCGAGCCGGCGGCGCGCAGCATCTCGACGATCGGAGCCACTCGTTGCAGGATCCTCCCCGTGCCCTGGACGTGGAGCCGTAGCTGCGCGTCGGCGGTCTCGGCGGCCAGGGCCTCGCGGAACCACGGCCGGTCCATCGTCGCGATCGGCTCGTCGTCGCCCGCGATCGACACGTCGACAAGCTCCTTGAGCAGCGCGCGCTTGTTGCCGAACGTGAAGTAGATCGTCTGCACGGCGACGCCGGCCCGGTCCGCGATCTCCTGCAGCGCCGTCGCGCCGTATCCACGCTGGACGAACAGGTCGCGCGCGGCCTCAATCATGCGCCTGCGCGTCTCCTTGGGCTGGCGAGCCCGCTTGTCCCCGCTCTTGACCTGACTCATGGCTGTAGCTTATATCTAGAGTTCAGCTCTAGAGTTCAACTACAGTCAGGGGAGTTCATGCAGGCCATCGCCAACACCCATCACGCGGAAGCATGGAACGGCTGGGAAGGGGTCAACTGGGCGAACAACGCCGTCCGGTACAACGCGATAGTCGCCGCCTTCGACGACGAGCTCTTCCGAGCCGCCGCGATCGGCGAGGACGACCGCGTCCTCGACATCGGCTGCGGTACGGGCCAGCCGACGCTGACGGCCGCACGCCAGGCGTTCCGGGGGAGTGTCGTCGGCGTCGACATCTCGGCGCCGATGCTGGAGCGCGCCCGCGCCGACGCGGCCGGGCGGGGCATCGCCAACGTCCGGTTCGAGCAGGGGGACGCCCAGGTCCATCCCTTTCCCGGCGGTGGCTTCGACGTCGCGATCAGCCGTGGCGGGGTGATGTTCTTCGACGACCTGGTGGCCGGGTTCGCCAACATCCGGCGAGGCCTTCGGCCCGGCGGGCGGCTCGTGTTCGTGGGCCCGCAGGGCGGCACCCCCGACAGTGACTACGCCCGCGCCACCGCGGCCCTGAAGCCGCTGATGCGCGGGCCCTCGCCCGCCGCCCGGGGGATGGGATCCCTGACCGACCCGGCCCGCATCCATGAGGTGCTCGGTGCGGCCGGGTTCGCCGACGTGAGCGTCACCGGGGTGGAGGCGCCGATGGACTACGGCCGCGACGCCGCCGACGCGGCGGAGTTCATCCTCAGCCAGGGGCCGGTCCGCTTCAATCTGGACGGAGTCGACCCGGCCGTCGTCGAACGGGCTCGGGAGGAGTTGCGGGCGGGTCTCAAGGCGTACGAGACCTCGGAGGGGGTGCGCATCCCCGGCGCCGTCTGGCTGGTGAGCGCCGTCAATCCCTGAGCCCTGGGCGCCGATCCGCGCGCCGGGGCTCGCCGTCCCGCGGGCACGGATCGCGTACGCCGCCCGGCCGAGCCGCCTAGCGTACGGAGCAGATCGCGGACCTGATGACCGACGTCACCGCGTCCGGGTGCGACACCAGGGTCAGGTGGGAGCCGCCGCGGAACTCGGTGACTTTCGAGTGCGCCCGCTTCGCCATGGATCGCTCTGACGACGGGGTGATGATCCGGTCGCCGGTGCTGATGAAGTACCAGGACGGGATCGTCTTCCACGCCGCGGCCTTCGACGGCGTCTGGAACGCGCTGGTCGAGGCGGCTCGCTGGGTGGCCCACAGACGTGTGGCGGTGCTCCTCGGGAGGTCCGAGGCGAACGAGCGGACGAAGGCCTCCCGCTTGAGGTACAGATCCGCCGCTCCCCGGGGTGCTCCCGGGTAGGACACCATGTCGTAGAGGGCGCCGGGATCCTTGCCGAGCGCGGAATCGGAGCCGCTGAGCTGACCGGTGGTCTCTCCCACAGCGGGCGCCGCGGCGTCGACGTACACCAGCGCCTTGACGTTCGGGACGCTCGCCGCGGCATTCGTGATCACCGAGCCTCCGTACGAGTGTCCGGCGAGCACGATCGGGCCGGGGACGGTCCGCAGGAAATCGGCGACGGTGGCGCTGTCGGTGGTGAGATCGCGAAGCGGGTTGGCGATGGCGCGCACCGTATAACCGGCTCGCTGGAGCGAGGCCACCTCGCCGTTCCAGCTCGAAGCGTCGGCCCAGGCGCCGTGGACCAGGACGATCGTGGGCCTGGAGTGGCCCCGCTGTTGACAGGGTGACGGCTCGTTGGCGGAAGCCGGCGACGCGGCCGCTGATGTGGCCGTCACAGTGAACGCTACGAGAGATGTGATGAGAAGGGGCCGTCGCCCGGTGCGTACGGGTTCCATTTCTTCTTCCCTTCGATCCGATGGAGGCCGTGTTGCTGAACGCGTGCGTGAGCCTGCAGGAGGGGGAGGAAGAGTTCGTCGACGATCGACTGGACGCGTGCGGGCTTCGGGGGCTGGAGGTCCATGACCAGGTCGAACGGCATCAGCTCGCTTGCCGTGCCGGCGACGGCGGACGGGTGCGGACGCCTCTGTACTCACCATCCCACGATAGAAAGGCTTCGCGCTCTCGTGCTGATCCGTCCCGACGGCTATGCCGGGCTGGTCTCCGATGCCGGCGACGTCGCGGCGGTATCGGGACTATCTCGCCGCGATCCACCATTGCCCCAACAGCGGGCAAAAGCGTGGATAAGAAGGATTCAGCTGGATACCGCCGGGTAAGCGAGCGCCCATGGAGATCACCCTCACGGTGAACGGCGTGGACCGGGCGATCGACGTGGATCCGCGCGTCTCCCTGCTCGACGTGCTGCGCGAGCGCCTGGGGCTCACCGGTTCGAAGAAGGGCTGCGACCACGGCCAATGCGGCGCCTGCACCGTGCTGATCGACGGGCGGCGCGCGCTGGCCTGCCTCGCCCTGGCGGTCGCCCAGGAGGGCCGCGACGTCACCACCGTCGAGGGTCTGGCCGGCGGAGAGGAGTTGCATCCGCTGCAGGCGGCCTTCATCGAGCACGACGCCTTCCAGTGCGGATACTGCACCCCCGGGCAGCTCTGCTCGGCCGTGGGGATGCTCGCCGAGCACGGCCCGAGTGCCGCGACCGAGGACCTGACCGCCGATCCCGAGCTGACGGCCGAGGAGATACGCGAGCGGATGAGCGGCAACCTGTGCCGGTGCGGCGCCTACCCCAACATCGTGACCGCGATCGCCGAGGTGGCCGGGTGAAGGCGTTCGAGTACGCGCGAGCCGCCGACCAGGCCGAAGCCGTGGCGATGTTCAGGCCGGGCGTGATGTACCTCGGCGGCGGCACGAACCTGGTGGACCTCATGCGGCTCGGCGTCGCGCGGCCCGACACGCTGGTCGACGTGAGCCGCCTCCCGCTCGACGGCATCGAGCCGGACGGCGGCGGGCTGCGCATAGGCGCCGCCGTACGCAACAGCGACCTGGCCGCGCATCCGCTGGTCCGCGAGCGCTACCCGATGCTGGCCCGCGCGGTGCTGGAGGGGGCGTCCGGGCAGGTGCGGAACATGGCGACCGTCGGCGGCAACCTGCTGCAGCGCACCCGCTGCGCGTACTTCCAGGACGTCTCCAAGCCGTGCAACAAGCGGCTCCCCGGATCCGGCTGCCCGGCCATCGAGGGCGACCACGCCGGCCTCGCCGTGCTCGGCCACTCCCACGCCTGCGTGGCGACCCACCCGTCCGACATGGCGGTGGCCCTCGCCGCGCTGGACGCCCGCGTGCACGTCACCGGCCCCGGCGGGGAGAGGGTCGTGCCGATGCCCGGCCTGCACCGGCTGCCCGGGGACGAGCCTGAGCGCGACACCGTGCTGGAGCCGGGCGAGCTGATCACCGCCGTGGTCCTGCCCGCCCCGCCGCCCGGCGCCTCCCGTTACCGCAAGGTGCGCGAGCGGGCCTCGTTCGCGTTCGCCCTGGTCTCCATCGCCGCCGTCCTCGACGTGGACGCTGACGGGACCGTCGCGGACTGCCGGGTCGCGCTCGGCGGCGTCGCGCACGCGCCGTGGCGCGCCTACCACGCCGAGCAGGCGCTGCGCGGCTCCCGCGCGGGGGAGGACGCCTTCGCCGCGGCGGCCGAGGCCGAGATGGAACGGGCACGCCCGCTGCCGCGCAACGCGTACAAGGTGCCGATGGCACGCAACCTGATCGTGCGCACCCTTCTGGAGCTGGCGCCGTGAACCGCGTCGAAGGGCACGACAAGGTCACCGGCCGCGCTCTCTACTCGGCCGAGTATCCCGCCGAGGGCGTCGCCTACTGCTACCCCGTCCAGTCCGAGTTCGCCCGCGCCCGGATCACCGGCGTCGACGCCTCGGCCGCCCTGGCCATGCCGGGCGTGCTGGCCGTGCTGTCCAGCGAGGATCCGCCGGAGCTCGGCGAGGACGTCACGGGGGAGCTGGCGCTGTTCCAGCACCGGGAGGTGGCCTACCGGGGGCAGCTCGTCGCGGCCGTCGTCGCCGACACCTACGAGAACGCCCGCGCCGCCGCCCGCGCGGTCGTGGTGTCCTACGAGCCCGAGCCCCACGACGTACGGCTTCGTGACGACCATCCCGGCCTCTACAAGCCGGACAAGGTCAACCCCGACTACCCGGCGGACACCGAGAAGGGCGACGTCGCGGCCGGGCTGGCGGAGGCGGCGGCCACCATCGACGTGACCTACACGACCCCGGTCATGCACAACAACCCGATGGAGCCGCACGCCTCGGTGGCGATGTGGAGCGGCGACGGCGAGCTGACGGTCCACGACTCCACGCAGGGCGCCTCCGCCGACCGCGACATGATCGCCCAGGCGCTCGGCGTACCGCCCGAGCGGGTGCGGGTGGTGGCCAGGCACGTCGGCGGCGGCTTCGGCTCCAAGGGCACGGCCAGGCCGAACTCCGTCCTGGCCGCCGTCGCCGCACGGGCCGTGGGCCGGCCGGTCAAGGTCGCGCTGACCCGCCGGCAGATGTACGACGTCACCGGCTACCGCACGCCGACGATCCAGCGCGTCCGCGCCGGCGTCGACGCCGCGGGCCGCCTCCTCGCGCTGGAGCACGAGGTGGCCGAGCAGAGCTCCACGCTGGTGGAGTTCGCCGAGCAGACCGCAACCCCGGCGCGCGTCATGTACGCGACGCCCGCGCTGCGCACCGCGCATCGCCTGGTGCGCCTGGACGTGGCCACGCCGTCCTGGATGCGGGCCCCTGGCGAGTGCCCCGGCATGTACGCGCTGGAGTCGGCGATGGACGAGCTTGCCGTCGCCGCCGGGCTCGACCCGATCGAGCTGCGCGTGACGAACGAACCGGACGCCGAGCCCGAAAGCGGCATGCCGTTCAGCTCCCGCAATCTGGTCGCCTGCCTGCGGGAGGGCGCCCGCCGGTTCGGCTGGGACGAACGCGACCCGTCACCCGGCATCCGCCGTCAGGGTCGCTGGCTGATCGGCACCGGCGTCGCCGCGTCCACCTACCCGGCCAGGCGGCGTCCGTCCCAGGCGAGCGCCGCGGTCGAGGACGGCGGGTACGTCGTCAAGATCGCCGCCGCGGACATCGGCACCGGCGCACGCACCGCGCTCACCCGCATCGCCGCGGACGCCCTGGGCGCCGACCCGGCCGTGGTCCGCGTCGAGCTGGGGGACAGCGATCTGCCGTACGCCCCGCTCGCCGGCGGCTCGATGGGCACCGCCTCGTGGGGCTCGGCCGTCACGATGGCCTGCGAGGACCTGGTGCGCGGCGACGGCAAGCAGGGATTCGCCGACACCACCGAGGCGGTCGGCGCCGCCGCCAAGCTGGCCACGCACGCCTTCGGGGCGCAGTTCGCCGAGGTGCGGGTCGACGCCGACACGGGGGAGGTGCGGATCTCGCGGATGCTCGGCGTGTTCGCCGCCGGTCGCATCATCGACGAGACCCTCGCCAGATCCCAGTTCATCGGCGGCATGACCATGGGGATCGGTATGGCGCTGATGGAGGAGACCATCACCGACCTGGAGTTCGGCGGCTTCGTCAACCATGACCTGGCCCAGTATCACGTGCCGGTCAACGCCGACATCGAGCGGATCGAGGCCGTCTGGATCGACGAGGACGACGACCGGCTGAATCCGATGGGCGCCAAGGGCATCGGCGAGATCGGCATCGTGGGAACCGCCGCCGCCGTGGCCAACGCCGTCTACCACGCGACCGGCCGGCGCGTCCGCGACCTGCCCATCACCCCGGCCAAGCTGATCTGACCCCGGCTCGCGGCCGACTGACGGCGAGCGGGCTTACCGCCCTCCTCTCTGGCGGCTTTTGCGTTCAGCAGATAGGAGCATATGCTCGTAATTGTCGCGAAGCGAAAGCGGCGCTCGCGGGTCGCGGAAAGGGAGATCGACCGATGGCTGCCAACGACCTTGTCCTCATCGCAGGCGCCGGCGGCGTGGGCCGTACGGTCCTGGAGAAACTGCGTGCGCGGGATGTGCCGGTGCGCGCGATGGTCCGCCGCGACGATGATCGTGCGGCCGGCTTGCGCGCGCTCGGCGCGGAGGTGGTCGTCGGCGATCTGACCCGGCCGGAGAGCGTCGCGGCCGCGCTGGAGGGCGCCGGGCGGATGTACTTCGCGATGCCCGTGTCGCCGGACCACCTGCTGGCAGCGACCGTGGTGGCCGCCGTGGCGCGGGAGCACGGAGAGCTCGCCGGCCTGGTCGGCATGTCGCAGATGACGGTGTCGCAGATGACCGCCACCAGCACCGCGGAGTCGCACCAGCAGCGGTTGCACTGGCTGGCGGAGCAGGTGCTGAACTGGTCGGGCCTGCCGGTGGTGCACATCCGGCCGACGTCGTTCCTGGACAATCCGCTGTTCACCACGCTGGCGGCGCGCTCGATCCGGGAGAACGGCACGATCGCGCTGCCGTTCGGGTCGGGGCGCACGTCGCCGGTGGCCGTGGACGACGTCGCCCGGGTGGTCGCCACCGTGCTGCGCGATCCGGCTCCGCACGTCGGGCGCGTCTACGAGCTGACCGGGCCGCGCGCGGTCGACATGACCGAGATGGCCGAGGAGTTCTCACGGGCGCTGGGGCGTCCGGTGTCCTATGCCGATGTGCCGCTGGACCGGTGGCGGGCCGAGGTGCTCGCGCAGGCGGGCCTGCCGCCGCACACGGAAGAGCACATCGCCACCATGGCCCGGCTCCACCGCGAGAACCGCTACGACCGCGCGTCCGACGACGTCGAACGCCTCACGGGCGCGCCGGCCCAGACGATCGAGACCTTCGTGGCCGCGCGCAAGGACTTCTACCTGCGCTGAGCGGGCCTCATTCGGCCCAGGGCTGGAAGCCGGTGCGGAGGACGGCTTCGAGGGAGGTGCGCAGCCGGGCCGCCTCGTCGGCTCCGAAGCTCTCCTCGAACCGGGCCTGCACGGATCGCCACAGCGGCAGAGCGACGTCCAGCCGGGAGCGGCCCTCCGGCGTGATCGTGACGATCCGTGCGCGGCGGTCGGCCGCCGACGACTCGACGGTCACCAGGCCCCCGCGTGCGAGCGGCTTGAGGTTCGAGGCCATCGTCGTACGGTCCATGGCGATCTTCTCTGCGAGGCTGGTGATCGTCATCTCTCCATGGGCGCCGAGCGTCTGCAGGATGCTGAACTGCGTCGCGCGGAGACCGGCCGGGGCCAGGGCCTTGTCGTACGTCGCGCCGAGGTACCGGGCCGCCTTGCGCAGTGCGAGGTTGTTGCACGGGCCGCCGAGGTCCGCCGGCGTAGGGCGCATGGTCTCCTCCAGAGCTTCTCCCCCGATGATAGGAGGACCTGCTCCCAATTCGATCCTGTGACAGTTGGCCGCCAACCGCGCCGCAAGGCGCTGTCTTGTCGGTCAGTGTTCAGCCGGATCGAGAGGTTGAGGCGAGTGGTCCGGTGGAATCGATAGCCGGCGCTGCAGTCGGTGATTGGGTGTCCCGGGGGTGGCGTGTCGGCTGGCGTCGCTGGACTTGCGGCGGTTCACGGGTTTGCCGACAGGCAGTCCAAGACGAGTCGGACAGCTTCGGGTAGGTCGATGTGGTCGTCTGGGCGCGCGCCGTAGTGAGCGCCGGTGGCAGTGAGGACGGCGGTTGCTTCCAGGCCGGTGACGAGGGCCTTGACGTGGTGGATCGGATCCGGGAGAAGAACCGGGTCGTCAGCGGCGGTGAGCAACCGGTACCGCTCGGCGGCCCGGCGCAGCCGGGGCCAGTCGAACGGCTCGGCGAAGAAGTCCGCGAGGGCTTCATAACCGGCCGGCACGTGCGCGGGAGTCGCCACGAGGACCGCGCCGGCGAAGGCGCCGGCGGTGTTGACGTCGTGCTGTTGCAACAGGCCAAGGACGTTGACGCCTCCGATGCTGTGTCCGACGAGGACGGTGTCTCGGGGGTCGGTGTCCGCCACACAGTCGCGAAGGGCCGTCCGCCAAGGGGCGAGCCGGGGCGCCGTGTTGTCGGGCAGGTTCGGGATCCGCACCCGATGTCCTTGGGCTTCCAGCATTTTGCGGAGGTAGGGGAACCAGACGCTGTCGCTGTCGGCCTCGTAGCCGTGCGATACGACGATCGTGCTCATGTGATACTCCAATCGAAACGCTACGTAGCGTTTCGATTGAAATTAGCACGCTGCTACGGTGATGTCCATGTCTCCAGGTTCGTCCGCCGCTGATGCCGACCGCCCCCGCCGCGTCGGAGGCCGGGTGCGTAGCGCGGACGCGCATGACGACGCGCTCCGCGCGGCGGTGCAGATCCTGGAGGACGATGGATACGCCGCCATCACCATCGAGGGGGTGGCGGCCCGTTCCGGCGTGGCCAAGAGCACCATCTACCGGTGGTGGTCGTCGAAAGCCGAGCTGGTGATGGAGGCCTACGGGCATTTGGTCGCCGAGCGCATGCCGATGCCGGACAGCGACCGCCTGGTGGAGGATCTGACGACTTTCGTCACCGCGTTGTACCGGGTCGCCGAGCATCCAGCTCGGGTCAGGGCGCTTCGTGGCCTCATGGCCGAAGCTCAGCTGGACCCGGTCTTCGCTGAGGCGTTCCGCGGCTGGGTGCAGAGCCGCCGCGATGTGCTGGCCGCTGTGTTCACACGCGCCGTCGATCGCGGTGAAGTACCCGCCGGGCTGGATGTCGACCACGCCGTCGACCTCGTATTCGGTCCGTTCTGGTACCGATTGCTGGTCGAACATCTACCGGTGGACCCAGCTGAAGCCCCGGCCCATGTCCGCCGGCTTCTGCGTGGACTCAGTGACGCACCCCCACAGTCCTGACCCCGGCCTCCGGGTGGGGGCGTGGTCATCGAGAAGTCGGATCGTCTCGTGGGGGTGCGCCGCCGGCGACGACGCGGCGGGCGTGCACGGCGCGTGAAGGACGTGTGCAGGAGGCGTCAACGTGGCGGCGCTTCGATGGGAACGTGACCGGAACGACCGGTCGCGGATGACCCAGGGGGAGCTGGTCCCGATGACCGATACGTGGAGCCTCGATGCGGTGCGCGACGAGTTCACGGGCTGAGTGATCACCATGCACTTCGGCATCTTCACCGTCGGCGACATCGCGCCCGACCCCGCGACCGGGCGCGCGCCGACCGAGCACGAGCGCATCAAGCGCATGATCGAGACGGCGCTCAGGGCGGAGGAGGCGGGCCTCGACGTCTTCGCGATGGGCGAGCACCACAATCCGCCGTTCGTGCCGTCCTCGCCCACCACGATCCTCGGCTACATCGCGGCGCGGACCAGCAGGATCCTGCTGTCGACGTCGACGACGCTGATCACCACGAACGACCCGGTGAAGATCGCCGAGGACTACGCGACGCTCCAGCACCTGGCGGACGGCCGGGTCGACCTGATGATGGGCCGGGGTAACACCGGCCCCGTATACCCGTGGTTCGGCAAGGACATCCGCGACGGCATCGCGCTCGCGGTGGAGAACTACGCGCTGCTGCGCCGGTTGTGGCGTGAGGACGTGGTCGACTGGGAGGGCAGGTTCCGTACGCCCCTGCAGTCGTTCACCTCGACCCCCCGCCCGCTCGACGGCGTGCCGCCGTTCGTCTGGCACGGCTCGATCCGCAGCCCCGAGATCGCCGAGCAGGCCGCCTACTACGGCGACGGGTTCTTCCACAACAACATCTTCTGGCCGGCGGAGCACACCCGCCGGATGATCGACCTGTACCGGACCAGATTCGAGCACTACGGGCACGGGCCGGCCGACCGGGCGATCGTGGGGCTCGGCGGGCAGGTGTACATGCGGAGGAAGTCTCAGGACGCGATCGCCGAGTTCAGGCCGTTCTTCGACAATTCCCCGGTGTACGGCAACGGGCCGTCGCTCAAGGACACCATGCGGCAGACGCCGCTGTCGGTGGGTAGTCCGGCGGAGATCATCGACCGGACGCTCCGCTTCCGGGAGGACTTCGGCGACTACCAGCGCCAGTTGTTCAACGTCGACGGCATGGGCCTGCCGCACAAGGCGGTGCTGGAGCAGATCGACTTCCTCGGCGAGGAGGTCGTCCCCGTGCTCCGCAAGGAGTTCGCGGCGCGGCGACCGGCGCACATCCCCGAGCCGCCCACCCACGAGTCGCTGAAGGCGGCACAGGTCCGATGAAACTCACCGAAGGCGGAGCAGGTCCGATGAAGCGCGTCATCGCCGTGGTGTCCGCCGGGCTGGGCCGCCCGTCCTCGACGCGGCTGCTCGCCGACCGGCTGGCCGCGGCCGCGGAACGCGAGCTGCGCGAGGTCGGTGACGACGCCGAGGTGCGCGTGATCGAGGTCCGCGATCACGCGCATGATTTGGTCGACAACCTGGTCAGCGGCTACCCGGCCGAGAAGCTCCGGGACGCGCTGGAAACGGTGATCGGAGCCGACGGCCTGATCGCGGTCACGCCGACGCTGACGGCGTCCTACAGCGGGCTGTTCAAGGCGTTCTTCGACGTCCTCGGCATGCTGGACGACGACGCGCTGACGGACAAACCCATCCTGATCGGCGCGACCGGCGGCACCGCGCGGCACTCGCTGGTGCCGGAGAACGCGATCCGTCCGCTGTTCGCCTACCTGCGAGGCGTGGTCGTGCCGACGTCGGTGTTCGCGGCCCCGGAAGACTGGGGCGGCGCGACCGCATCTGATCTCCTGGCCCACCGGATCGACCGGGCGGCGGCCCAGCTCGTCGCCGAGATCCACCGGCGGGGCGCGCCGGCCGGCCGTGATCCGTTCGAGCCGACGCCGTTCGCCGACCTTCTCGGCCCGGACTGACCTGGAATAACGGCCGTACGCGGGCCGTTGCCGGGGTTGGCCATAGGGTCGGTTTCCGGAGGGGGCCTTGGTGGGGGAGCGGCTGCGGTTCGAGGTGCTCGGCCCGGTGCGCGCATGGCGCGGCGACGACGAGATCGAGCTGGGCTCACCGCAGCAGCGGGCGATCCTCGCGATCCTCCTGCTGCAGGCCGGGCAGCCCGCCTCGCCCGACCAGCTGATCGCCGCGATCTGGGGCGACGCGGCGCCGCGCGCCGCCGTCGGCGTGGTCCGCTCGTACGTGTCGCGGCTGCGCCGCGCGCTCGGCCCAGGCCACCCGGCGGCGGTGATCGAGTCGGTCGGCGGCGGCTACGCCCTGCGGACCGAGAACCTCGACCTCGCCGGCTTCCAGCGGCACCTCGGGGTCGCCAGGGAGGCGAGCCGAGCCGGTGACGCCCCCGCCGCGGCGGACGCGCTGCGGGCCGCGCTGGATCTGTGGCACGGCACCCCGCTCGCCGGGGTCAACGGAGACTACGCCGAGTTCCAGCGCGTACGACTCGGGCAGGTACGGCTCACGGCGATCGAGGACCTGGCGGCGGCCGACATCGAGTCGGGCCGGTACGCCGAGGCGGCCGCCGGGCTCGCGGAGGTGATCGCCGAAGAGCCGCTGCGCGAGCGGCCCCGCGAGCTGCTGATGCTGGCGCTCTACCGGTCGGGCCGGCAGGCCGACGCGCTCGCCGTCTTCGCGCAGGTGCAGCGGCTGCTCGCCGACGAGCTGGGCCTGGATCCCGGGCCGGACCTGAAGGAGATGCAGAGGCGGATCCTGGCGTCCGACCCGGCGCTGCTCGCCCCGGCCACGCCGGCGTCCGTCCCCGCCGCGCCGCACGGGCCCACACAGAACGGGCCCACACAGCACGGGCCCAGTCAGCTGCCGCCGGACCTGCCGGACTTCGTCGGCCGCGACGAGGAGCGCTCAGTCATGGCCGGCGCCCTGACCCCGTCGCACGCGAGCGTGCCGGTGGTCGGCGTCGAGGGGCTCGCGGGCATCGGCAAGACCGCCCTCGCCGTGCACCTCGGGCACGAGATCGCCGCGGACTTCCCCGACGGCCGGCTCTTCGTCGACCTCGGCACGGCCGGCGAGCCGCTGGCGGAGCTGCTCCGCGGCGTCGGCGTGCCGGGCGCGGGGCTGCCCGAGTCGTTCAGCGAGCGGATGGCGCTGTGGCGGACGCTGACCACGGGACGCCGGTTGCTCGTCGTGCTGGACGACGCCCGCGACGCCGAACAGGTGCGGCGGCTGCTGCCCGGCTCCGGCGGGTCCGCCGTCGTGATCACCGCGCGGCAACGCCTGTACGGCCTGGCGTACGTCCATTGGCTGACGCTGGGCGGGCTGGGCGAGGACGATTCGATCGCGTTGCTGGAGCGGCTCATCGGCGCCGGCCGGGTGCGCGCCGAGCCGTCGGACATCCGCGAGCTCGTCAGGCGCACCGCCGGCCAGCCTCAGGTGCTGCGGGCTCTCGGCGCGCGGATCGCCTCGCGGCCGGGCTGGAGCATCGCGGAGGCGAATCGGCGGCTCGGCAGGCCCGGCCCCGGCTCGCCGGTGCTCCCGCCGGAGTGCCGGGCCATCGAGCGGCCGTACATGTCGGTGATGGAGCAGCTGTCACCCGCGCAGGCGCGGGCGTTCCGGCTGCTGTCCATGGCCGACGGGCCGGAGGTCTCGCTCGACGCCGCCGCGGCCGTACTCGAACTGCCGCTGGACGACGCCGCCGCGCTGCTGGAATCCCTCGTGGACCTGCACCTTCTGGAGCCGGGCGGCCTGGACCGGTACCACTACACCGAGCCGCTGCGGCAGTTCGCCCGCAGCCGCGCGTTCGCCGACGACGGCCCCGAGGCGAGCCAGGAGGCGTTCGTCAGGCTCGTCCGGTTCCGCGGCGCCGAGGCGGATCGGGCCCGCCCCGGCGCCTGAGTCATGCGGCGGCCGTCTCAAGGGGGCGGGCCGGCCGATGCTCCGTCGAACCGGAGGCTGATTTCAGGACATGGCGGTCGAGCGGCTCAGGGTCTCCCACGCGGTGACCTCGGCCAGGAGGGCCTCGTGGTGCTCCCGTACGCCGTCGACCGCCTCATCGCCGAGGACGAGGCGCAGCGGCGGGTTCGCGCTGCCGACGGCCTGGAGGATGGCCGCCGCGCCCTTCACCGGGTCGTTCGGCTCTGCGTCCAGGAGCTGGTTCGTCATCTCCCGGGTGGCGCCGGACGTCTGGTGGTAGGCCCCGATCTCACGAGCCTTGCGGATGTTCCTGTTGAACTCCGTACGGAACGCGCCCGGCTCCACGATGAGCACGCGGACTCCCAGCGGCGCCAGCTCGGCCGACAGCGTCTCGGACAGGCCTTCGAGCGCCCACTTCGCGGCGTGGTACGCGCCGAAGCCCGGGTAGGTCTTGAGCCCGCCCAGCGAGCTCATCTGCACGATCGTCCCGCTGCCCCGCTCCCGCATCAGCGGCACGACGGCCCTGGTGACCTCGGCCGCGCCGAAGTAGTTGACCTCCATCTGCGCCCGCAGATCGTCCATGGAGACCTCCTCGACGGCGCCGAGGATCATGCTGCCGGCGTTGTTCACCACCACGTCGATCCGGCCGAACACCGCCAGCGTCGCCTTCACCGCCGCGTCGACGGAGGCCGGGTCGGTGACGTCCAGCGCGGCCGTGCTGAGCCGTTCCCCGCCGATGTCCGCCAGCCCCGACAGCGTCTCGGGACGGCGTGCGGTGGCCATCACCCGGTCGCCCGCGGCCAGCGCCGCCAGCACGAGCTCGCGGCCGAAGCCGGACGAGCATCCCGTGATCAGCCAGACGCGACCGTCGGTGTGATTTGTCATCGTTTCTCCCTTTATGCGTCGAATGACAGAAACAATGCTGGTGTCTACGTGTCTGGGGCGTCCAACACCTATTGCCTGGACCGGCGGTAGCCTGTGCCTGTGGCCCCGGAGCTTCGGCAGCTCAGGTACTTCGTGGCCGTCGCGGAGCAGTCGAGCTTCACCGGGGCGGCCGCCCAGCTCCTGATCACTCAGCAGTCGCTGTCCCAGCAGATCAGCGCGCTGGAACGGATGCTCGGCGCGAAGCTGTTCGAGCGCGACAGCCGGGGCACCACGCTGACCGGCGTAGGAGCGCTGCTCCTCCCCGAGGCCCGGGCCGTGCTCGCGCGGGCCGACGAGGCCGTGGCCGTCGTCCGGCGGGCGGTGCGCGGCGAGGCCGGTACGCTCCGTCTCGCCTTCCTGGCGACCACGGCCAACTATCTGCTGCCGCCGGTCGTCCGGGCCGTGCGCGAACGCCTCCCCGGGCTCACGCTGAAGACGGAGGAGACGACGATCGCGCCCCTGGTCCAGGGGGTGATGGAGGGGCGTTACGACGTCGCCTTCACCCGCCCTCCGAAGGTCGACGGGCTGGCGTCGCGCACTCTGGTCACCGAACAGGTCTGCGCCGTGCTGCCTGAGGACCATCCGCTCGCGGGACGCGCCGAGTTGCACCTGCACGACCTCGCGCACGAGCGCTGGGTGCTGACCCCGCGCGGCTCGTGGGAACCATGGCACCGCGCGTACGACGACGAGTTCCGTGAGGCCGGCTTCACGCCGGACGTCGTCCAGCGAGACGCGAGCATCCGCGTCCTGCTCGGTCTCGTCGCGGCCGGAGTCGGCGTGACCCGGCTGGCGCGGTCGTCCCGGACCATGCGCCGCACCGGTGTGGTGTTCGTGCCGCTGGCCGGCGCGACCGTGTCCACCGAGATGGTCTGGCGGCCGGACCAGACCTCACCGGCCGTGCGGCGGCTCGTGGACGTCGTCACCGACCTGGCCGCGACCACCGACCTCACCGAGGCCGGTTGACCTCGCCTGCGAGAGCCTCCCGCCGATGACGGCGCGCCTGACGATCCATGATGTCCGTCTGGCGGTCGCTTTCCATCCTTTCGCCCGAGACGGTGAAAGACTCGTGTGAACAACACGGTGGCCTGACCTGCGACAGCGGGGGGTGCGGGGTCCATGGTGGATGAGGACGACGTCTTCGACGTGATCGTGATAGGCGCCGGACCGGTCGGTGAGAACGTCGCCGCGCGAGCCGTACGCGGTGGTCTGACCGCGGCGGTCGTCGAGGAGCGCCTCGCGGGCGGCGAGTGCCACTACTACGCGTGCATCCCGAGCAAAGCGCTGCTGCGGCCGGTGGAGCTGGCGGCCGAGGTCGGCCGGGTGCCAGGCCTGGAGCTGCGCGGCCCGATCGACACCGCCGCCGTGCTGGCCCGCCGCGACGAGGCCGTCTCCAACTTCGACGACGGCGACCAGGTGAGCTGGATCGAGGACGTCCCGGCGACGTTCGTCCGGGGCCGGGGGCGCCTCGCCGGCCCCCTGAAGGTGGAGGTCACGACACCGGACGGCGGTGTCACGGCGTTGCGTGCCCGGCACGCCGTCGTGGTCGCGACCGGCAGCGACCCCTTGATCCCCGACGTTCCGGGGCTGTGGGAGGCGCTCCCGTGGACGAACCGGGAGGCGACCAGCGTCCAGCAGGTGCCGAAGCGGCTCGTCGTGATCGGCGGGGGTGCCGTCGCCTGCGAGATGGCCCAGGCGCTGCACGCCCTCGGCGCTCAGGAGACGACCCTGCTCGTGCGCGGCGACCGCCTGCTCTCCAGGACCGAGCCGTTCGCCGGCGAGCTGCTGGTGGAGTCGTTCCGGCAGTCGGGCATCGACGTGCGTTTCGGCCGGTTGCCCACCCGGGTGGAGCGCCCGGTCCCGGGCGGGCCCGTGACCGTCCACACCGCCGACGGCTCGCCGGTCGAGGCCGACGAGGTCCTGGTGGCCACGGGCCGGCGGGCGGCCGTGGGCGACCTGGGCCTGGAGACGGTGGGCCTGCGGGGGAGCGGCCCGATCGAGGTGGACGCCACCATGCGGGCGACGGCCGTCCCCGGCGGCTGGTTCTACGCGGTCGGCGACGTCAACGGGCGCAACCTGCTGACCCACATGGGCAAGTACCAGGCCCGGGTGTGCGGCGACGTGATCGCCGCACGGGCCAAGGGTCTGCCCGACGGCCTGCCGGCCCTCCGCGACATCGCCGACGACCGGGGCGCGCCCCAGGTCATCTTCACCGATCCACAGGTCTGCGTGGCCGGGCGGACCGAGTCCCAGGCCCGCGCCGACGGCTTCGCGGTCCGCGCGGTGGAGTACGACATGGGGGCGGTCCCCGGCGCCTACCTCCAGGCCGAGGGCTACACCGGCCGGGCCAAGATGGTCGTCGACGAGGATCGCCGCGTGCTCCTCGGCGTCACCTTCGCCGGCCCCGGGGTCCTCGACCACCTTCACGCTGCCACCATCGCGGTGACCGCAGAGGTGCCCCTCGAAAAGCTGTGGCACGCCGTCCCGGCGTTCCCGACCGTGAGCGAGTTCTGGCTCCACCTGCTGGAGACGTACGGCCTGTGACGCGTCAGCCGCGCATGCCGAACAGGAACCGGGTCAGCCGTGTGCGGCGCACCAGCAGGTCGTACGCCGCGAGGCTCAAGGCGAGCGAGGCCGCCACGATGACCACGTACTTCACCGCCGCCGGGGCGTCCCAGCGGACCACCTCGTACGCGACCGCGACGAGGATCGGCTGGTGGAGGATGTACAGCGGGAGCACAGCGGCGACCAGGTAGCCGTACAGCCGCCTCCTCGGGGCGACGCCAGGCGGTGTGGCCGGGGCCGGGGCGGCGTCCGGAGCGGCGGCCCGTGCCGTCCGTCGGCGGTCGAGAAGGCCGAGGATCGCGACCAGGCAGCACCATCCCGCCGCGCCGTACAGCAGGCGGACGCCGATGGCGAGCGCGGTCATGTCCGTGAAGGGATCCGCGCCGGGGGCGTCGCCCGCGACGAGGAAGCCCGGCATGCCGATCATCAGCAGGACCAGGGCGGACACCACGGCGAGTGCCGCGTCACGGCGCATCGCGGCCCGGAGCCGGTCGTCGGCGGCGAGCGCGAAGCCGTACAGGAAGAACAGCAGGTACGCCCAGCGGCTCCACCCGGCGAAGGCCTCCTCCATTCCGGCCAGTGCGGTGATGAGCGCGACGGGCACGGCCGGGAGCGCGAGGACGGCGCCGCGGCGCCGCGCGACCCCCGCAAGCAGCTCACGGACCCGGCGGCCGTCGCGCCGGGGAAACCAGCGGTACAGCGCGGCGAGCAGCAGCGCGTACACGAGCAGCATCACCACGAACCACAGGTGCCCGAACTCGAAGTACTCGCCCCGCAGGATGAACGGGAAGTTCGTCAGGTCCAGCCGGACGGTGAAGAATCTCGGCAGGAACCGCAGGTACGACTCGTGATAGGCGGGATCGGCCTTCAGCCGGAGCCACTGCGGCACCGGGATGATCGTGAGGGTGGCGAAGGCCAGCGGCACGCCGAGCCGTAGCAGCCGTTCGGCGGTGAACCCGCCGGCCCCGCGACGGCGCAGCGAGTGCCACGACCCGAGACCGGCGATGAGGAAGAGCATCGGCATCGCCCAGACCACGCACAGACCCGCGATGATCGTGGGCGCGTCGCTGGTCTGGGCGTTCTTCACGTAGTAGTCGTCGCGGGTGTCGAACACCAGACCCGAATGGAAGAACACCAGCCCGACCACCACCAGAGCCCGGATCGCGTCGAGCTCCGGCCGCCGTCCGGGCCGCTCCATGTGAGGTGGATCGATCTTCGTCGCCGTCATCGCGCCTCCGCCGTCCGGGACACGCTAATTCATCCCGGCCCGCGGACGCGCGGCACGACCGGTACGGGTTCAGCGGCCGGCGCCCGGCGCCCGGCGTCCCGCCGGAACCGGCGGTCCGGGTCCGGTACGCGGCCACGGCCTGGGCGACGTGGTCACGCGCGTCGGCCCGCACCGCCGGCTCTCCACCGGTTCCGAGTTCGGCGTGGACATCTCGGCGGAACGTGTCGGTATGGTGCATGATCCGAGATCGGCCCGTGAACCCGCACGGTCACCGTTGACAGGAGCCCGTGCCGTCAGTGTGGGGAGTTCCCGTGAACCAGTCCATCCCGTACGACAGGCCCGACCAGCTCCAGCAGATCCAAAGTGGCCTCCTGCAGGGCGAGCAGATCATCGCCGTCTATGACGCCATCGGCGCCGGAACGGGATTTCTGGGGCTCACCGACCGCCGGGTGATCATCCAGGACAAGTCCTTCGTCGGGAAGAAGGTCGCGATCACCAGCATCCCGTACTCGAAGATCACGAGCGTCAGTGTGGTCAGCAACAAGTCCTTCGCCGGGTCCTTCTTCTCCTCGGGGTCGATCGCCGTCAACGTGGGGACCCACGTGTACGAGGTCGACTTCCGCGGCGAGCAGAAATGCCATCACGTCCACAACGTGATCTTGCACTTCATCTCCAACCCCTGACGTAGCCGTCCGGGCGGCGGCGCGTCACGTCATCCGGGGGGAGTGCGCGCCCCCGGCGGCCGGAGCCCGTCGCAGGTGATCGTCGTGATGCGGCCGGGAGCGCTCGCCCCCAGCTGGCGCTCCATCGTGGCGCAGCCTCCCATGAGCGCCTTCACCTCTCTCGGCCCGACATCGTCCCGTACGGCTCCCGCCCGCTGGGCGCGGGTGAGCAGATCGGCGAGCGCCCTCTGAAGCTCCTGGTCGCTCGCCGCGGCGAGCGCCTCGACGTCGACCCCCGCGCCGGCCAGGGCTTCGCCGAGCCCCTTGTTGGCGATGCCCTCGGCGACCATGTACGCGAAGAAGTCGAAGAACGCCTGACCCGGGTCGCCGGCCGTGGCCAGGGAACGGGCTCTCGCGCTGATCCGGTCGATCCTGGCCACGACGATGGCCGTGAAGAGGGCGTCCTTCGTGGGGAAGTGCCGGTAGACGGTGCCGGCTCCCACACCGGCCCGCCGGGCGATCTCGTCGATGGGGACCGACAGCCCTTCGGCCGCGAAGACCTCGTGGGCGACCTCCAGCACCCGTGCGCGGTTGCGCAGGGCGTCGGCGCGCGGGGGTCTGCCGGACGTCATGGGTTCTCCCTCGACAACCGGGGCGGGCGTTCCGTATAGTTCGAAGCGGGGCGCACGTTCCGATTATAGGAGGAGCCCGATGAGTGGAAGACAACGGTGGACCTCCGCCGACGTGCCGGACCAGGACGGGCGGGTGGCCGTGATCACGGGCGCCAACTCGGGCATCGGCTGGGAGACGGCCAAGGTGCTCGCGGGCCGCGGCGCGGCGGTCGTGCTGGCCTGCCGCGACATCGGCAGGGCCAAGGACGCCGCCGCCCGGATCCAGGCCGCCGACCTCCGGGCCGCGGTGGGCGTCGTCCGCCTCGACCTGGCGTCGCTCGCCTCCGTCCGGGAGGCCGCGGAGGAGATCGTGGCCCGCCATCAGGCGGTGGATCTGCTCGTCAACAACGCCGGCCTGATGTGGACTCCCCACGGCCGTACGGAGGACGGGTTCGAGCAGCAGTTCGGCGTCAACCATCTCGGCCACTTCGCGCTGACCGGGCTGCTGCTCGGCCACATGTCGGCCGTTCCCGGATCGAGGGTCGTCACGGTGAGCAGCAACGGCCACCGCCAGGGCCGGATGGACTTCGACGATCTCCAGTCGGAGCGGGCGTACAACCGGGTCGCCGCGTACGGGCGGTCCAAGCTCGCCAACCTGATGTTCACGTACGAGCTGCAAGACCGCCTCGCGGCGGCGGGCGCCCGCACAGCCGCGCTCGCGGCCCATCCGGGGGGAGTGCAGACTGACCTCCTCCGCCACGCGCCGGCCTGGTTCAAGGCCGTCAACTGGGCCATCGGGGGTTTGGTGACCCACGACGCGGCGGCGGGCGCCCTTCCCACGTTGCGCGCGGCCACGGACCCCGCCGCCAAGGGAGGCGAGTACTACGGTCCGGACGGACGCTTCGCGACGACCGGCCATCCCGTGCGGGTGAGCTCCAACGCCCGATCACACGAGGGCGAGGCCCGACGGCGTCTGTGGCGGGAGTCGGAGCGCCTCACCGGGGTGACCTTCCCGGTCTGACCCGGGGCAGGGCGTCGTACCGCCCGGCGGGACGGCCACCGCGGTCAGGCGGGCCGGTAGCTGCAGCGCAGGCCGGTCTGCACGGTGGCGCGCAATTCCTCGCCGATGACGGCGTCGGCCTGCGCGACGCGGGCGAGGGCGCGCCGGATGGCCTTTCCCACCGCGATCCGCGCCCGTTCGTCGGGGCCGGCGAGCTCGCGCTGCCGCCCGCTCGTGCCGGTCGCGACGGTGAGCTCGTCGACCAGCCAGTCGAACTCGGCACGCAGGACGGCGGCCCGCTCCTGCTCGTCCATCCACTCCAACTGCTCGATCTCGTGCCGCAGATCGGCCAGCCGCCGTTTGTAGTCACGTTTGGCCAGGCCGTCCAGCATCGACTGGGGGGACGCCGCGAGGGCGGGCGTCGTGGCGGGCAGGCCGGGACCCGCCGCCAGGTCGGCGGCGGGGATCTCCTGCCCGGGATTGGCCAGCAGGACCGCGAGATGTCCCATTCCCACGCTGTGGTCGACGAGCGCGGTCCGGCCGTCCAGCTCGATCTCCCACCGCCGGCCGCGGCGCTGCACGGTCACCACGGGGGAGTGCCGGGGCCCTTCCGGGAGGGATTGGGGCGGCCGCCGGGCGGCGGGCAGCGCCATTCCCAGCCGGTCCGCCTCCTGCGCGGCGAGCGCCGCCTCCCGCCTCGCCGCCGCGTCCTGCGGCCCGTGCCGGAGCGCGAGGGCCTCCCCGAGCCGGTGACGCGAAAGGACGACGGCCGGCCAGTGCCCCAGCGAGAGGTTGTGGCGCACCGCCGCACGCAGATGCTCCACGGCACCGTCCAGATCGCCGACGGTCAGAGAGGCCATCCCCAGGCTGTGGTGCACGGATCCGAAGCAGGCGACGCCGAGGCTGACGATGACGGGAAGCCGCGCGAACGGGGCGAGCAGCGCGTGCGCCTCGGCCGCGATTTCGGCGTCCTCCAGCATGTACGCCGCCTCCACGACGCCGTACATGGTGATCAGCCAGCTGCTCGATCGCGGCAGGTCCGCCAGGCTCCGGCCGCGGAGACGGGCCAGCGCGCCGGCCGCCTGCCGCCGGTCTCCCGCGGTGGCGGCGGCGACCGCCAGCCCGGAGAAATAGGAGTTGTCGATCGAGCTGAGCGTCGGCGAGTTCACCAGCTCGGACAACAACGGGAGGAGCTCGGCGACGCGCCCCTGATACCAGCGGATCGTCGCGAGCTGCCCTCCGTACCACCCTGTGGTGTCGACGTCCCCCGCAGCCGCCCCGCGCTCGGCGCACACGGACGCCGCCGCCTCGGCCCGGTCGAACAGGCCGGCCCGGATGCCGAGCATCACCTCGATCGCGCTGACCACGAACCCGGCCGCGAGGTGGTCGTCGTGGACCAGCAGGCCGCTCAGCTCCGCGAGGGAGCGCTCGGCGTGCGGGTCGTCGTCGGCGAACAGGTCGACCGTCCGCCACAGCAGCCCCATCAGCAGGTCGCTGCGGCGGCCCGTCCTGGACGACTCGCCGATCAGCTCCTGGGCCAGCTCCCGCCGCAGGGGCCCGTGCTCTGGCCCGAGCACGCAGTGGTGCGCCAGGCTGAGCGCCTCGGCCAGGGCCACCGGATCCCCGGAGTCCCTGGCCTCGGCGACCGCCGCGAGGATGGCGCCGTGGCCGCCCGTACGGTAGTCGTCCTCGGCGGCCATCCTGATGCGCAGCCGGAGCGCCACCGAGGATCGTGGATCGACGAGCTGGACGGCGCGGCGCTGGCGCGTTCTGACCTTCGCCGCGTCGGCCGCCGTCCGGTGCTCGTGCACCCACAGGCCCCCCAGCCCCAGGGCGGCTCTGGCCATCGTCTCCCCGTCGCCCCGCCGCTCCGCCTCTCGGTAGGCCGCGTCGAACCAGTGGCGGCCGGCCGCCAGATCCCCCTCTACAAAGAGCGCGTGCTCCCCCGCTCGCAGCCACTCCTCGACGTCGTGGCGTTTGACGGCAAGCTCTTGCGCTCGGCCCCCGGTCACGGTTTCCTCCCGTTACGACCCGTCCTCACCCCCGTCAGGCAGGGTGGTGATCTTCGGGCCGGTCGTTTTCCCCGGTGTTCCTGGACCTCCAGTCTTAGGCGTCGCCGCTTGCACACGGATTGACGATCGCTTACGAATCGGCGACGGATATGCGCGGTCGGTCCGCGTGACCGGAGGCGTCTGGCTTTGTTACATGAGGTTTGGAGCCGGCAATCTCGTCGTGTTTAAGGTGCCCGGCCTTGGGCAGCCGAAAACGCGGTCGTGACCGCCGGCAATTGGGTCCGCCCCAAATCCCCGGCCATAATTATCCAGGGCCATAGCCCGCGCGTATGCCGCCTCTGAACCGGCTCCGGGCTCGTGGTGGTCAGGCCGTCGCCGCCTGCCTCGGGTACAACGCTTCGAGGTCGGCGGACAGGGAGCTCCGCACCTGGCGGCTGAAATCGTCGGCGATGACTTCGCGGGCTCCGGCCTGGACGCCGTCGAGCGCCGCCGCGGCCACCACGGCCGGGTCGGACTTCGGGGAGTCGACACCGGCGGCCATGTCGGTGTCCATGAAGCCGACGTGCAGGGCGGCCACCGAGACGCCGAGCGGTTCGAGTTCGAGACGGAGCGAGTTGGTCAGCGACCACGCGGCGGTCTTGGCCGCGCTGTAGGCCCCGTACGGCGGAATGTGCAGCCATGAAAGCACCGACAGGACGTTGAGCACCGCGCCGCCGCCGTTGGCGGTGAGGATGGGCGCGAAGGCGCGCGTCATGTTCAGCGTGCCGAAGAAGTTCGTCTCCAGCTCCAGCCGGATGTCGGCGGGATCGCCGCCGAGCAGGCTCGCTCCGGTGGAGATCCCCGCGTTGTTGATGAGGAGGGTCGTGTCCCCGGCCGCGGCCGCCGCGGCGGCCACCTGCTCGGGGTCGGTGATGTCGAGCCGCAGCGGGTGCACGCCGGGAAGGTCGATGGTGGAGGGGTTGCGTGCCGCCGCGTAGACCTTCGCCGCGCCCCGCTCGACCAGCGCGGCGGCCAGGTGGCGGCCGAGCCCGCGATTGGCCCCGGTGACCAGTGCGACGGAGTTCTCGATGCCCATGTGTCTGCTCCTCATGCTGTGTAGGTTTTCCCAACTTAGCTGCCTGGATTGGTTGTGGCAACCCAGCGGGATAAAATGACGACATGGCGGTGAACGTTGCTGGAGCAGGGCAGACGGAGCAGACGTGCTCGATAGCCAGGACCCTGGAGGTGCTCGGCGAGCGGTGGACCTTCGTGATCCTGCGCGAGGCGCTGGCGGGGGTGACGAGGTTCGCCGACTTCCGCGAGCAGCTGGGCGTCGCCCCGGACGTGCTGAGCGATCGGCTCGCCACCCTGGTCGCCGCGGGCGTGCTCGAGAAGCGGCCCTACCGTGAGCCCGGGGCGCGGATCCGGTACGGATACCACCCGACCCCGGCGGGGGAGGAGCTCCGCGTGGTGCTCGGCGCGCTCCAGCAGTGGGGTGACGCGCACCGTCCGCTGGACGGGGGACCCACCGTCGAGCGTCGCGCCGTGGACGACGGCCGCCTGCTCAGCGTCGCGTTCGTCGACGACACCGGCACAGCCGTCCCCCTGGACCGCGTCGCGTTCGTCAAGACCGCCGCCTACCCCTCCTGACCTGCCACGCGCGGCCGGTACGGCGGTACGGATCAAGGCCCGTCCGTTGTTGCGGTTCGGAGCGGAGGGGCGGCACGGCACGCGCCGGACCTCCGGGCAGGCACGGACACCATGTGGAAGGCAGAGATGAACGACGCCCACCTCGGACACACCTCGGCGCTGCTGCGCCACTTCGCCGACCTACGGGACGACACCCATGGCGGCGCGGTCACCAGGAGCGACAAAGGGCTGCTCTTCGCCGCCGCCGCCGACCTGCTCGATCCGGTCGCGCGGCAGGCGCTCGGCGAGATCGACACCCATCTGCTGCTGGGCACGGGTCGCACGACCGCCACCGGCGTTCGCGCGGCCAACGGAGGCGTCAGCGCCGTGTGGGAGCTCTCCTGGCCGGAGCAGCGGGCGGCGCGCGTCGACCCCATCGTCATCCGCGCCTTCTACGGCGCCGGGTTCCACCATCCGCATCTGAGGGGCGGCACGGTGGGGGACTGGCCGCTCAACGTCTTCACACCCGAACAGGCCGCCGCCGAGCTTCCCACCCTGCGCGCCATCGTCACCGCCGACCTGCACAACCTCGTCTTCCAGCGGGGCTATCGCATCGTCCCCGCCACCGTGGCGGGGCTCAGCGAGTGACGCCCCGCCCACGTCGTTCCCCGCGCGGACGCCGCCCGGCGACGGCGAGTGCCAGGACGGCCGCCGCCACGCACAGCCAGGCGAACCAGTCCCCGGCGCGGGTGTAGAACGTGTCCGCTCCACCCGTCCGGATGGTGGCCGTGAGCGTGGTCGGCGCGTGTCCCGTCGTCGAGGCGGCGGCCACGACCCGTCCGTACGGATCGGAGACGGTCAGCTCGCCGTCGGCGGCGCCGCGCACGAGCCACATGCCGTTCTCCACACCGCGCATCAGCGCCACCCGCGCGTGTTGCCTGCCGTCGACGTCGAAGTCCCACGCCGGCAGCAGCATGAGCTCCGCCCCGCGGCTCCGGTACTGCCTGGCCAGCTCGGGGAAGTCGAGGTCCTTGCAGATCGCCACGCCCACGCCGGGCAGCACGAGCAGCCGGTCGCCCGGTGTGTACGGCTCGACGCCGGGCACCATGTGCTGCTTGCGGTAGACGGCCGGAGCCCCTCCTGAAGCGGGGAAGAACATCGCGGCGTTGTAGTTGGCGTCGGTGACGATGACCCCCGCGACGATGTCCAGACCCCGCTCTCGCGCGAGTGCCGCCAGCGGCGCCGTGATCAGGGGCAGACGGGCCGACGTCGTGACGAAGCCCCCCTCCGGCAGCACGACGGCGCCGGTTCCCGGCGGCAGCGCACGCACGCGCGTCACCACCTCGCCGAGCCGCTCCCGGCCACGCGGGGTGTCGATCGGCGCCCAGTCGTCCTGCTGCCGGGAGGCGATCATCGCCACCGTCAGCGCGGGCCCGTGCGGCGCCGCCAGGCTCAACCGTACGGCTCCCGCTCCGGCGGCCAGGATCACTACGACCACGGCTCCGGCCCCCACCCACCGCGACCCCGCTGTGCCGGGCGGCCAGGGCGAGACCGCCGCCGCCAGAGCGGCCGGGAGGCCGGCGACCAGGAACGAGACGCCCCACGCGCCGGTGATCGCCGCGATCTGGAGCACCGGAACGAGGTCGGCCTGGGTGGCGGCCAGAGTCCAGATCGCGCCGTTGGGGGTGAGGACGGCGACGAGGTACTCGGCGCTCACCCAGATCGCCGGCACCGCCACCGCCGCCAGTGCCGGCAGGGCCCGCCGCAGCAGCGCCCGGAACGTCAGCACGGCGACGGCCGCGACCAGAGCGGGAGTGAGCAGGTTCAGAAGTGCGAGCGGGAGCGGCAGCTCCAGCCGGTCGCGGTACAGGCTCCACATGCCGAGCCCGCCGGCGGTCCACGCCGTCAGTGCCGCGACGGCCGCCCCGAAGGCGGACACCCTCGGGGCGAGCAGCAGCACGGGCAGGGGCGCGATCCAGGTCAGCCAGGGAATCGGGTCCAGGCCGGTGCCGAAGTACAGCAGACCGGCCGACAGGCCCGTTCCCAGCACCGCCGCCGCGGTGAGACGGGTGGGATTGGGGTTCGTGCGCATCGGGCTCCTCACAGGGTGGGGCTCCGATGCTGCCCGCGACAGGCGAGGAGGGGATCGCCGCCGGGAGTGAACCCGGCCTCACTCCTGAGGGCGACGCCCTCACTCCCGATCCGAGGCCCCCGGGACGACCAGACCGGACTCGTACGCGAAGACGACGGCCTGCGCCCGGTCCCGCAGGCCCAGCTTGGCCAGCATGTTGCTCACGTGGGTCTTGACCGTGTGCTCGCTGACCACGAGCTCGGCGGCGACCTCCGCGTTCGACAGCCCGCGCGCCACCTGCGCCAGGATCTGCGTCTCCCGGAGGGTCAGCTCGCCGAGCCGCGCCTCCAGGCGCGGTACGGCATGGCCCGTCCGGGCCAGGCTCGCGATGAGCCGGCGGGTCACCGAGGGGGCCAGCAACGCCTCGCCGGCCGCGACCACCCGGACCGCGCCGACCAGGTCGTCCCGGTGCGCGTCCTTGAGCAGGAAGCCGCTCGCCCCCGCCCGCAGGGCGGCGTACACGTACTCGTCCAGGTCGAACATGGTCAGCACCAGGACACGCGCAGTGGTGGACGCGCAGATACGCCTGGTCGCCTCGACCCCGTCCATGCGCGGCATGCGGACATCCATCAGCACGAGGTCGGGGCGGAGCTCGACGGCCGCGCGCACGGCCTCGGCCCCGTCGGATGCCTCCCCGACCACCGTGATGCCGGGCTGCGCATCCAAGATCATGGAGAAGCCGCCGCGGAAGAGGTCCTGGTCGTCGGCGACGAGGACGCGAAGCATCAGCGGCTCACCTCTCAGGCCGGGAGCCCGATCGGCAGTGACGCGACGACGGTGAACCCGCCCGCGCCGCCGGGCCCGGCCCGCACCGTACCACCGCAGGCGGTGACCCGTTCCCGCATGCCCGCCAGCCCCTGCCCGCCGCCCGTCCCCTCCAGGTCGTGCCCGTCTCCTGTGCCCTTCGCGTCGTGCCCGCCGCGGGACTCCGCCGTCCGGCGTGCGACTGACGCGGCCGGGCCGTGGCCGCCGTCCTGGCCACGTCCGTCGTCGGCCACCTCGATCCGCAGCTCGTCGCGCGACCAGTCCAGGCGTACCCGCACCTCGGTGGCCCCCGAGTGCCTGACCACGTTGGTCAGCGACTCCTGGACCAGCCGGTAGGCCGTCACGCCGACCTCGGCGGAGACGGGGCGCGCCGGGCCGCGTGACTCTACGGTCACCGTCAGGCCGGCCCGCCTGACCTGCTCGGCCAGGCGGTCGAGGTCGTCCAGCCCCGGCGAGGGCTCCACGCGGGCGGTGCCGGCGCGCAACACACCGAAGATGTGACGGAGCTGGCCGACGGCCTCCCGCCCCGTCCGCCCGATGGCCTCGAACGCCGCCTCCGCCCGGTCCGGCTGGGGGCGGACCGTCAGCACCCCGGCCTCGGCCTGCACGATCATCATGCCGACCGAATGGGTGAGGATGTCGTGCATGTCGCGGACGATCCGCTCCCGCTCCCGCGCCGCCGCGGCCGCGCTCTCCTCCTCCAGCCGGTGGGCGCGCTCCTCCAGCGCGGCGACCTCGGCCCGGTGGGCCCGTGCGCCCATCCCCAGCGCGTACGCGGTGACGAACGCCATCCCGACGTAGCCAAGGGAGTCGAGCGGCTCCCCCGGCACGGCGAACGACACCGCGAGCGAGACCGCCCAGCAGGCGACGGCCGGAAGCTGCCAGCGCAGGGGACTGAGCGCGGCCACCGTGTACGTGCCGGCCAGAGCTCCGTACGGCAGGGGCGGCATCGCCTGCGCGAGGGACAGGCCCGTCGTCGCCACCCCCACGAGGACGGCGACGCGGACGGGTGCCCGCCGCCTCCACAGCAGGGGCACGGAGGCGGCGAGCGCGAGCACGACCTTCCACCACCCGCCCGACGCCCAGCTCAGCGAAGGCCACAGGGTCGCCGCCGCCACGGCCGCCGTGACCGTCACGTCCACCACCCGGGGCCGGCCGGCCCACCGCACGGCCGTCCGAAGGAAGGCGGTCCGAAGCGGGGCGGTCCGAAGCGGGGCCGATCGGGACACGCCGGCCCGGTCTCGCGAGGGCGGCGGGGTGGGGATCGGCATCGCGAGGCTCCTTCCCGGGCCCTGACTCACCCGTCCCGACTCACCCGTCCCGACTCACCCGTCCCGACTCACCTGGCCTGAGTCCCCGGCCTGAGTCCTGGCCTTGACTCACCCAGGCCCATGAGTCACCCGGTCCTGAAGCCTCACATGTTGATCATGTGGCCGGCCAGACCGTGGATCGCCTCCTTGACCGCCTCGCCCAGCGTGGGATGCGCGTGCACGTTGCGTGCCACCTCGTGGACGGTCAGATCCCACTGCTGCGCCAGCGTCAGCTCGGGCAGCAGCTCGGTGACCTCGGGGCCGATGAGGTGGGCGCCCACGATCTCGCCGTGCTTCGCGTCGCTGAGGATCTTGACGAATCCGGTGACGTCCCCCAGGCCGTGCGCCTTGCCGTTCGCGGTGAAGGGGAACTTCGCCACCTTCACGTCGAAGCCCTGCTCGCGAGCCTGCTCCTCGGTGTAGCCGAAGCTCGCGATCTGCGGCTGGCAGTAGGTGGCCCGGGGGATCATGACGTAGTCGAGCTCCATCGTCTCCGCGCCCCCGATGGTCTCCGCCGCCACGATGCCCATCGCCTCGGCCGCGTGCGCGAGCATGAGCTTGGCCGTGACGTCGCCGATCGCGAAGATGTGCGGCACGCTGGTCCGGCATCGCCCGTCGACCTCGATGGCTCCGCGCCCGTTGAGCCGTACGCCGGTGTGCTCCAGCCCGTAGCCCTCGACGCGCGGCTGGAAGCCGATGGCCTGCATGACCTTGTCCGCTTCGAGGGTCTGCGTCTCGGCGCCCCGGGTCACCGTGACACGCACCTTGTCGCCCGAGTCGTCGCCCGGATCGTCGATGGACTCGACGCGGGTGGAGGTCAGCACCTCTATCCCGAGCCGCCGGTAGCGGCGGGCGAGCTCCGCTGAGACCTCCTCGTCCTCCAGCGGCACGATGCGGTCGAGGAACTCGACGATGGTCACCTTGACGCCGTAGTTGTGCAGCACGTAGGCGAACTCGACGCCGATGGCGCCCGCCCCGGCGATGATGATGCTCTCCGGCAGCTTCTCGCTGAGAATCTGCTCCTCGTACGTCACGACACGCTCCGACAGCGTCGTCCCCGGCAGCAGCCGGGTGGTCGCGCCCGCCGCGACGACGCAGTGGTCGAACGTCACCGTGGTGGTGCCGCCCGCGCCCTCCACCTGCATCGTGTGGGGGTCGGTGAAGGTGCCGCGCCCGTCGTACTCGGTGATGCCGTTCTTCTTCATGAGGTAGTGGACGCCCTTGACGCGGCCCTCCGCCACCTTGCGGCTGCGCCGGAACGCGGCGTCGTAGTCGAAGGTCACCTCGCCGTCCACCCGGATGCCGAACGCCTTGGCCTCGTGCGTGAACAGGTGGGCGAGCTCCGCGTTGCGCAGCAGCGCCTTGGAGGGGATGCATCCCACGTTGAGGCAGACGCCGCCCCAGTAGCGCTCCTCGACGACGGCCGTGCTGAGCCCGAGCTGGGCCGCCCGGACCGCTGCGACGTAGCCGCCCGGTCCCGCGCCGAGGATCACGACATCGTAATGATCCGTCATGCACCGGACCATACGTCCTGGAGGTGCCCGCGCTCTCGCCGGGGGTGCCGTGCCCCGCCGCTCCCGGCGACCCGGACGTGCTCCGGCGCCGGGCGGCTCGGGCCGGCCTCAGGGGTCGCGGCGCAGGGAGGACAGGCCCCAAAGCTCGGCGATACGCCCGTCGCGCACCCGGAAGATCTCCAGCATGGTCGGTGGCTCCTGCCCGGGAAGGCCCCGCACGCTCGTGCGGACGGCGGCGGTGTTCCCCTCGACGACCATGTCCTCGACGACGACCTGCGCGTCGGGGAAGGTCTCGTGGAACCGCTGCCAGGACCGGGTGACGCTTTCCGGTCCCGTGGTGCCCAGAGGATGGCTGAAGAAGTCCGGTGTGAAGATCTTGTCCGTGGCGGTGTGCTCGTAGGCGTTGAACGCCGCGTACATGCGCAACGCGGCGGCCCGCACTTCGTCCGTCATCGGCCCTCCTGGCCGGTCATGTTCGCGCGGACGCGCCGTAGGACGTCCAGCACGATCTCCTGCTGTTGTGCGGTGGCGCCGGCGAGCAGCCGCTCCTGGTACGCCTGGTGCGATCGCTCCAGGTCGCTCGCCACCCGCTCGCCGCGGGGGGTCAGCGCGGCCAGGGTGTAGCGGTTGTCCGCCGGGTCGAGACGGCGCCTGACCAGCCCTTCGGCCTCGAACTCCTTGACCAGCCGGGTGACGCTCGCACCGTCGACGCCCAGAGCCTGGCGCAGATCGCTGTGGCTGGTCTCGCCGTCGCGCCGCAGGCGGATGAGCACCTGCACTCGCTGCGGGCTCATGCCCACGTGCCGGGCGAACGCCTGTCGCAGCTCGGCGCACAAGCCGCCAAGCTCGCGGAAGAACGTGTCTTCTGACGTCTCTTCGTGCACAGTCTCTTTCTACCGTCAACTCTTGACGCAATCAAGAGTTGACCTTCTCGCGTGCACAGCCGGAGGCGTCAACGGTGGATACCGGATTGACGCGGTGGCCATGGGTAGGGACCGGATGACCCGAGAGAGCGAGGAGTGATCGACGATGACGGAATTCGAGCGGTCCCGCAGGATGCCGGCCTCAGCGGATCATGTCTTCGACGAGGCGTGCGACATCGGCAGGCTCGACCTGTGGATGCCGCGCGACCTGCACGTGCAGGCGGGGGAGCCGCCCGCGGTGACCGTGCACGAGGACGGCACGGGCGAGGACGCCCGGGCGCTGCTGCGGGCCGAGCGCGACCAGCTCCGGATGGAGTGGGGGACCCGCGACGACGACAGGTACGCCGGATGGCTGCAGGTGGCGGGCATCGCCGACGACAGCAGCGACGTGACCGTCCACCTGTCCTTCTTCGACGAGCGCCACGTTCCTCCGGCCGACGCCGTGGAGAAGGCCCTCGACGAGAGCCTGGAACGGCTGGCCGAGCAGGTCCGCCGCGGCCCGGCCGGCCCGGGCTGACCGGGAGCTGACGTGGCTGACGTGACCTGCCGTGGGCCGACGCTGGGCTGACGTGGGCGTCACTCCCGGGACGGCGGGCACTCCTCCCCCGGATGGGCGGCGGAAGGGAGCGGTGGCATCGACGTGGACACCCGTGGACCGGCGAGCCTGAGGACCTGCCGGATCCACGCCTCCAGTCCGGTGGGGTCTGGCGGGGTGAACGCTCCCTCTCCGCTCCCGGGCACCTGCCCGCGCGGACCCTGCGGCATCGCGACCACCGCGATCAGCCGTTGATCGCGGGAGCGAGCCGGCGCAGGTGATCGAGCTGCGTCTCGACATCGTCCGCGATCGGCTGGACGCAGACATGGTCGGCGCCCGCCATGTGGTGCGCCCGCACCCGCTCGGCGATCGTGTCCGGGTCCCCCCAGGGGACGACGGCGTCGATCAGCGCGTCGCTGCCGCCGTTCTCGAAGTCGGCGTCCGAGAAGCCCAGGTGACGCAGGTTGTTCACATAGTTGGGCAGGCCGAGATACACCTCCGCGTACCGCCGGGCCGCGGCGCGCGCCCGGCCGGGGTCGGTCTCAACGACGACGGCCACCTCGGGGGCGAGGACGGCCTCCGATCCCATGATCGCCCGCGCTCGCGCCGTGTGCTCCACCGGGATGAAGTACGGATGGGCTCCCTGTGTACGTTCGGCCGCGAGCTCCAGCATCTTCGGGCGCAGGGCGGCCAGCAGCCGCGGTGGCGTCTCGGTGAGCGGCGCGTCGAACGCGGCCTGGTCCATCGCGTCGAGATAGTCCTTCATGAACTCAAGCGGAGAGCTGTAGTCGTGGCCGCGGCTTCGCACGAGGGGCGCGTGGCTGACACCCAGCCCGAGCACGAAGCGGTGGTCCCACCCCTCCGCCAGCGTCTTGGCCGCGTTCGCCGCCGCGACCGCGTCACGAGCCCAGACGTTCGCGATGCCGGTCGCGATGTGCATGCTGTCGGTCGCCGACAGCAGCAGCGCGGCATGGGTGAACGCCTCACGCGACGAGGGCGTCTCACCGATCCACAGGGTCGCGTAGCCCATCCGCTCGATCTCGGCGGCGGCGCCGCGCACCCGCGCGGCGGGTTCCTGCGACAGCGACGAGAGCCACACTCCCGTACGGCCGATGCGTCGTTTCAGGTCGGACGGTTCCACGGGCCGTGGGTTCGTACGCTCCGTCATCGGGATGCTCCTTGTCCGTCACATGATTGCTTGATCGCGCGATTTGTCGTCACGCGATCGGAAAACCCGGAAACACCGCCTTCGCCGCAGGTCAGGCGATCACGGCCGCGGTGCCAGAGGCTCTCAGCATCGCATCGCCCGCCTCCCTGGACGGGGCAGGAGGGCCTCGCCGATTTCTGTGTCGGCGATCCGAGGTCGTGTCCCCACCCCTACGGCTTCCCGGTGATCCGGCCGCGTACCGCCTTCCGAGGGCCGGCTCGGACGTGAGTGAACGCCGCCGGGGACGGAGCGTACCGGGCCGTCGTGAGGGTGCCGCCACAACGCCCGCCCCATGGAGGTCCCACGGCACGGCAAAGGGATGTCCCTGAATTCGACGTCTCGGCGGCGGCCCCCGCGTCGCCGCGTGTCTCCTGGGACGCGATCGCCCACATCCCTGGAGGCTGAAGATGACCAAACTGCTGTACGCCGCCGCCGCGGTGGCGGCCGGCCTGCTCGTGTCCGGCTGCGGCAGCGCCGGTGAGCAGGGCTCCGCCGGTCGCGTCGCGGCCGACGAGCACAACGAGCCCACCGGCTCGGCCGAGACGACGGCCACCGAGTCCCCCACCGAGTCCACGTCGGTGGGGACGCCCGGCTACTCGGCCTCACCCACGCCGACCATCCTGCTCACCCCCGCGGGCGCCGTGCCGATCGTCGTCGCGCGCACTCCGCTCGGCACGATCCTGGCCGGGGTGGAGGGGCGCACCGTCTACCTGTTCACCAAGGACAAGGACGGCCGGACGACCTGCACGGATGCGTGCGCCGCCGCGTGGCCGCCGGTGCTGACCTCCGGTCCGCCCCAGGCCGGTCAGGGCGTACGGGGCGATCTGCTCGGCACGCTCAAGCGGGCGGACGGCGGCACGCAGGTCACCTACAACAAGCACCCGCTGTACTACTACGCCAAGGACCAGAAGGCCGGCGACACGACCGGGCAGGACGTCAAGGACTTCGGCGGCGAGTGGTACGCGGTGACCCCGGAGGGCAAGAAGGCCAAGCGCTGACGACGCCCCCGGCGAGGGGACCCTCGCGCGATCCGGGCCCGACTCGCTCCCGCTTCGCGTCCATATATGGCTCTTTTCTCACATATGCCTCCTCCACACCACGGCTCGCCTTTCCCACCCACCTCAGGGGAAGGCGAGCCGTGCTCGTATCCTCCGGCGGCGTGGCGAACAGGCCGCACCGCATGGCCGGAACCTCTGGGGGCCCACTAGGCTTAGGGGCAATCCGCCCTGTGTCCGCGGCCTCTTCGTCATGGAATGGCCTCGCGATGACATCGGATGTGTCGTCAGTTCTTGAAAACGTGCTCGTCGGCATGGCCGATCTCTTCGGGGTCGACGGTGCCGCCCTGATGCTGCTCGACGGACAGGACCGGCTGCGCGCCGTCGGCGCGACCGACGACGACGGCGTTTCGCTGGAGTCCGCCCAGGAGTCCGTGGGCGATGGCCCCGCGATAGAGAGCGCCGCTCACGGCGACCTCGTCGCGATACACGATCTGCATGCCGCGAGCCCCCTGGGGTT
This sequence comes from Microbispora sp. NPDC049125, assembly GCF_040802045.1. Taxonomy (NCBI): domain Bacteria; kingdom Bacillati; phylum Actinomycetota; class Actinomycetes; order Streptosporangiales; family Streptosporangiaceae; genus Microbispora; species Microbispora sp. NPDC049125. Next base: position 231,219 of record NZ_JBEZDW010000005.1, read on the forward strand.
TCCCCACGTGGCCGTGCATGCCCTTCCCGTCCATTCCGTTCTGTCCGTACCGCTCGTCGAGGGCTCGGAGCTCATCGGCGTCCTCGACTTCTATGCCCGCGCGGGCCGCGTCTGGGACAGCGCCGAGGCGGAGGCCGGCTCGTGCCTGGGCGAGCTGATGGTCATCGTTCTCCAGGTCCTGGCCGAGACCAGGACTGAACGCGGCCAAGACGGGCAGTTGTGATGGCCGAATCGCCATCTCTCCACGGTCATGCCGGTGCTGAGGTGAGGTTCACGAGAGGATACGGAATGACCCACATCGATCCTGAAGCTCTTGTCGCCAGCATGCGGCGCCTGCAGAAGGACAGGTCGGCGACCGGGATCGTGCACCACCTTGAGCGGATCGTGCAGGTCGTCGACCGGCTATTCGGATACTCCGGCGCCGGGCTGATGTTCGCCGAGGAGGATCGCACGCTCCGCTACCTGTTCGCGACCGACGAGCGTGGCCGCAGCTTGGAGCGTGCCCAGGCGGTGATGGCCCAGGGGCCGTGCGTCGCCGCCTACGCGGGGGACACGGCGGTGACCACGGTCGACGTGCGCGAGGACCCGCGCTGGCCGGGCCTGCCCGACCTGCTGCACCCCGAGGTGAGGGCCGTCGCCGGCGTGCCCATCAGGCTCGGCGGAGTCCCGGTGGGCACGCTGAACGTCTACCAGGACCAGCCGCACGACTGGCAGGAGTCCGACACCCAGGCGCTCCACGCGTACGCGCACGTGATCGAGCAGGTGCTCGTGGCCTCCATCGAGGCGGACGAGAAGGCCGTGCTCGCCGACCAGCTCCAGTACGCGCTCGACTACCGCATCGTGATCGAACGCGCCATCGGCTACCTCATGGGCAAGCACGACCTGACCGCGTCACAGGCGTTCACCGGCCTGCGCAAGCAGGCCAGGGACAGCCGGCGGAAGGTCTCCGAGCTCGCCGCGGAACTGCTGGGCGAGCAGAGTGCTCGCAATGTCCCGAATCCGGACCACGTCGTCTGAGGCCGGAGCCCGCCGGCGGCCTCGGCCGTGGCTGGCCGGCCTCCCGCGGTCGATGGAGTCCCAGGAGACCCGCCACGGTCTCCTGGGCCTTCCCGAACATGGGCCGGCCGAGCCTGAGACCCTCCGCGACCGCGGCAGACGATAGTCTTGCGTCGATGTATCGACTCGTGTTCACGCAGGTCCTGAGCCGCTTCGACGCGGAGGCCGTCCACCATCTGACGATCAGGCTGCTCCGCCTGCTCGGTATGCTGCCGCCGGTCACGCGGCTGCTGCACCGGCTGCTGGCGCCTCGCGCCGAGTCGCTGCGGGTGCAGGCCTTCGGCGTTCACTTCCCGGGGCCCTTCGGGCTGGCGGCGGGATTCGACAAGGACGCCGGGTGCGTCGCGCCGCTCGCGGCCCTCGGCTTCGGTCACGTCGAGGTCGGCACGATCACCGCGCACGCGCAGCCCGGCAACCCGCGCCCCCGGCTGTTCCGCCTGCCGGAGAGCCGCGCGATCATCAACCGGATGGGCTTCAACAACTCCGGGGCCGCGGCGGCGGCGCGGCGGCTGCGCAGGGTCCGGAGCGTCCCGGCCGTCGTCGGCGTCAACATCGGCAAGACGAAGGTCGTCTCGGAGGCCGACGCCGTCCGCGACTACGTGACGAGCGCGAGGACGCTCGCCCCCTTCGCCGACTACCTCGTCGTCAACGTCAGCTCGCCGAACACGCCGGGGCTGCGCGACCTCCAGGCCGTGGACCGGCTCCGGCCGCTGCTGGCGGCCGTGAAGGACGCCGCCGGACGCACCCCGCTGCTGGTCAAGATCGCGCCCGACCTTCCGGACGAGGAGATCGACGCCGTCGCCGAGCTCGCCGCCGGGCTCGGCCTGGCGGGGATCATCGCCACGAACACCACGATCAGCCGCGCGGGCGTCGCGAGCACCGAGGCCGGAGGCCTGTCCGGGCGGCCGCTCAAGGCCAGGTCGCTGGAGGTTCTGCGCAGGCTTCACCAGAAGGCGGGCGACCGGCTCACGATCGTCTCGGTCGGCGGCGTGGAGGACCTCGACGACGTGTGGGAGCGGCTGCTGGCCGGCGCCACGCTGGTCCAGGGCTATACCGGGCTCATCTACGAGGGGCCGCTGTGGCCGTACCGGATCCACCGGGGGCTCGCCCGCCGGTTGCGGCGCCACGGGTACGCGTCGGTCCGTGACGTCGTCGGCAGGACCGCCTGAATCCCCTCCCTCAGCTGAAAGGATCACGACTGTGCAGACCTATACCGTCCAGGGCATGACCTGCGGCCACTGCGTGAGCTCCGTCAAGGAGGAGGTCGGCGAGATTCCCGGCGTGACCGGGGTGGAGGTCGACCTGGCCAGCGGCAGGGTGGAGGTCAGCGGCGAGGGCGTCACCGACGACGCCGTACGGCGGGCCGTCGAGGAAGCCGGTTACGCCCTCGCAGGCTGACGGCTCTCGAAATCCCAGGGCCCCACATTCCCGGCCGCTCACATCCCAGGGCCCTCGCATCCCGGGCCGGCCACATGCCTGGCCTGCGACATGCCGGTCCGGTCACATGCCGGTCCCGTCACATGCCGGTCCCGTCACATGCCGGTCCGGTCACATGCTGGGCCGGGTGGAGTCGGCCGACCGGCTCAGCTCGTCGAGATGGCGCATGACGTCGTGCACCGCGACCACACTCGGCCGGTGGCGCCGCCACCCGGTGCCGCCGCGCTGCCACGGCCGTGGCCCTGACACCGGGCGGTACTCCACGCCGAAGGCGTCCAGCCGCTCCAGATGGGTCTCCAGGCGGCCCGCGAACCCCTCCTGCGCGGGCCCGCCGGTCCACGTGACCTCGGCGGCCGCGCAGCCACGCGGCCAGGCGCGATAGTCCAGCGTGCGGCCGTCGGGGATGCGCTCGCTCCACAGCTGGAACTGCGCGCCGATCACCCGCTCGCGCTCCGGCGGCGTCCAGTCCGCCGGCGCGGGCGCGAAGGCCGCCACGTCGGCGACGGTGATCGCGTCTCCGATCCCGATCGGCTCCTCGGCCGACGACGCCTCCGCGTAGTCGAAGTACAGGGGGAACACCGGCGTCGCGACCACCTCGTGCCCCGCCGCGGCGGCCCGGCGGGCGACGTGCTCCCCGCGCCAGGGCATGACGATCGTGTCCTGCCTGAGCATTCCGCTGACGAAGGCCTCGTCCCACACGACGGCGCGGGCCCCGCGCTCCGCGAGCCCGTCCGCCAGCCGCCGCAGGAACCAGGCATGCAGGTCGCCCGTGGTCTCCAGGCCCAGCTCCGCCTGGTACGCCGAGATCTCCGCCGACGCGGTCCAGTCGTCCAGGACGCACTCGTCGCCGCCGATGTGGAAGTACGGCACGCCGCCGAGCGCGGAGACGATCTCGTCGAACACCGCGGTGAGGAAGTCCACGGTCGCGGGCAGCGGCGACAGGATCGCGGAGGCGATGCCCCACCGGTCCAGCACGCGGTAGCCGTCGCCGGGCCGTGCGGCGAGCGCCGGATACGCCGCCAGGATCGCCGAGGCGTGCCCCGGCACGTCGATCTCGGGGACGACGGTGACGGCCCGCGCACGCGCGTAGGCGGCGATCTCCGCCAGGTCGGCGAGCGTGTAGTAGCCGCCGTGAGGGGTCCCGTCGAAGGTCTGGTCCTCGCCGTAATAGCTCGTGATGGTCCGCTCGCGGTGTGAGCCCACCTCGTGGAGCAGCGGGAACGTCCTGCTCTCGACCCGCCACCCCTGGTCGTCGGCCAGGTGCAGGTGCAGCCGGTTGAGCTTGTGGACGGCCAGGAGGTCGATCAGCCGCAGGACCTCCCGCTTCGGCAGGAAATTCCGCGCGACGTCGAGGTGCGCGCCGCGCCAGGAGAACCCCGGAGCGTCCTCCACCCGCCCGCAGGGAAGGATCCACCGCGTCCCGGGCAGCGGCGCCGACCGGAACGCGTCGGCGGGCAGCAGCTGCCGCAGCGTCTGCCCCGCGTGGAAGGCGCCGTCCCGGTCTCCGGCCGCGATCCGCACTCCGCCGCTCGTGATCGTCAGGGTGTACGCCTCGGGGCCCAGGCCGGGGCTCTCCTCCACCGTCACCGCCGCGCCGGAGGCGTCGCCCGTGCCCAGATCGAGCACCGCCAGGTCGAGCACGGCCAGCGCGAGCCGTACGGAGTCGGCGAGGGGAGCGGGGCCGCGGACGACGGCGCCGGGCAGGAGCTCGAACGATCCCGGCGCCGTCTCGGCCGATCGAGGCCGGGGAAGGAGGTGATCCATGCCCAGATGATGCCAAAGCCGTCATCACCGCCCTCGGCCGCCTCCGGACCGGGCGCGGCGCTCAACCCGGTGGCGATGCGGCCTGGTGGCGGCTCCGATGAGGGCTGAGCGCTGACGGAGGTCAGCCGAGGTAGCGCTCGATGCCCTTCGCGAGCGAAGCGGCGATGCGCTGGCGGAACGCCGGGTCCTTGAACTTGCCCGCCTCGGCGGCGTTGCGCATGTTCCCGCACTCGATGAAGATCTTGGGAACCGTGGAGAGGTTGAGCCCGCCCAGGTCGCTCCGGTAGTTCAGCGCGCTCCTGCCGATGTACGTCGAGTACGGCAGGCCGGTCCCGGAGTGGAAGGCGTCACGGATCGTGATCCCCAGCCGCCGGGAGGAGTTGACCACCGGGTCCACCGGGCCGCCGATCTTCTTCGGCATGATGATGTGGAATCCGTGCGCGCTCGAGGCCGCGCCGTCCGCGTGGACCGAGATGGCGGCGTCGGCGTGGGCGCGGTTCCCGATGGCCGCCCGCTCGATGATGCACGGCCCGGCGCCCGTGTTGTTCTGGCGGGTCAGCTTCACGGTCGCGCCCTGCGCCTTGAGCAGCTTGACCAGCCGGTTGGACACGTCCCAGGTGAACGCGGACTCGCTGTAGCCGTCGTTCGTCGACGTGCCCGTGGTGTCGCAGGCCTTCCGCTGGGTGAGGATGTTCACCTGCTTGTTGATGATCTCGGGATGCCGCCAGTTGCCGCCGTTGTGGCCGGGGTCGATGACGACCACCTTGCCGGCCAGGGGCCTGGTGCGGGCGGACGACGCGCTCGCCGTACGGGAGGTGGGACTGCCGGGCGTGGCCGGCGCCGTCCGCGTGTCCGCCGCGGATGCCGCGGGTGCCGCGGACGCCCCGGATGTCTCCGGACCGGAGGCCGCGCCGTTCGACGCGCCCGCGCCGCCGCAGGCGACGGATCCCAGACCGCACAGGCCCAGGACTGCGGCGGCGAGTGGTCGACTGATCACGCTGGAGTCCCTTCGCGGAGGTGTGTCGGCACCCAACTTACGCGGAGAGCGCTCGTGACCTGACCGTTATGCCGGAAAGCGACCGACCCAGGCGGGCTCGGCGAGCTCCTGCCGGTGCAGCAGCGCGGCCAGCTCGCGGGCGTCCTCGGCGTCGAGCCCCAGCACCACCCTGGGGCGGCCCCAGGGGTGGTCGATGGAGTGGGCGACGTAGCTGGCCACCGACTCCGCGACGTCCTCGCCGCTCAGCCCGCGGGTCTCGCGCCAGTGCGCCCAGGCCCGCTCCAGTTCGCCTGCCGCGCGCTGGGCGCAGGAGACCAATTCAGGATCACGCATGAATCCCCCCGATTCTCGCGAATACGCGGTCACCGGCCTGGGCGGGTCTCCCTGTGTCGCGACCCGCCGGGGGGCCGGCGTCACGGCTCGAGTAAACACCGCCCGCGAGGGGACACGTCGGGGGTTGACCTAGCCTTGAGCCTCGCTTGGAGCGGGGCCGGTGCTGCGCCGTACGACCAGCTGCGGGGTCACCTGACGCAGCCTGGCGACCTTGCCGGGCTCGGTGATCCGGTCGCTGAGCAGGGCGGCGGCCGACCGTCCCATCGCGCGCCTGGGCTGGTCCACGCTGGTCAGCGAGATGTGGTTCACGGCCGCGAGGTGGGTGTTGTCGTATCCCACCACCGACAGGTCCTCGGGCACCCGCAGGCCAAGCTCGCTGGCCGCGGTGAGCACGCCCATGGCCACGATGTCGTTCGCCGCGAAGATCGCGGTCGGCCGGGGCTCCCGCTGGAGCAGGGCCAGCGCCGCCCGCCGTCCGCCCTCCTCGGTGAAGTCGCCGTGCTCGACCATGATGTACGGCGCCAGCGCGTGGCGGCGCATGGCCACCAGGTAGCCCTCGCAGCGGCAGCGGGCCGCTGACGAGGGGGTGCCCTCGATGTGGGCGATGCGCCGGTGGCCCAGCTCGACGAGGTGGTCGACGGCGAGGCGCGCCCCCAGCTGGTCGTCGTCGACGACGATGTCGACGCCGTCGAGCTCGACGTCGCGCTCGCCGACCACCACGGTGGGCGTGTACGCCGCCGCCTCGGCCAGGGTGTCGCTGGACGGCGCCACGCCCAGCAGGACCAGCCCGTCCACGCGCAACTCCAGGAAGGCCTCCACGGCCTCGTCCTCGAAGGCCGGGTCCCAGCGGCCGCTGCCTATCAGCAGGCGCAGGCCGTCGCCGTGCAGGCTCTCCTGCAGGCCGTCGAGGAACTCGGCGAAGAACGGGTTGTGCAGATCCGCCACGAGTGCGCCCACGAGGTGGGTGCGCCCCTCCACCAGGCTGCGGGCCACGGCGTTGGGCCGGTAGCCGAGCTCTCTGGCGGCCTGGAGGACGGCCTCACGGCGATGTTCGCTGACGTGGGGCGAGCCCCTCAGCACGAGGGACACCAGCGACTTGGAGACGCCGGCCCGCTCGGCCACGTTCCGGATCGTCGGACGTGGCCGTGGGCTGAACCCATCGGACAGTCCGTCGGGTAGCGGCACCCCGACGTGGTTCCGGGCAGTGGTCTGCATGGACGGTCCTGACATGGTTCTCCCCACGATGCGTGGACGTGCACCTGACACACCAAACGATCGAGTTGCCCAGAGGGTACGGGTTGATCGCCCTAACGCGCTTTCGTTCCTCTTAATCGGGCGTTGGGAAGGCTAGCCGTACGAAGGGAACGGCGATGCACCGAGAGGCCGTTCCCGGGGGATCTCTTGATCCGGCCCGCCCCCTCGCCGGGGGCTCCACCCGCTAGGGTTCGAGGTGTGAGTGCCACACCCCACGCGGAGGACGGCGCACGGCCGGCACGGCGCAGACTCAGCGTCGACCGGAGGCGGGAGGAGCTCATCGCTGCCGCACTCGAACTGTTCAGCAGGCACGACGCGGAGGACGTCTCGATCGACGACGTCGCCGCGTTCGCGGGCGCGTCTCGGGCGCTCGTCTACCACTACTTCGGCGGCAAGCAGGAGCTCTACGTGGCGGCGCTGCGCAGCGCCGCCGAGGAGTTGGAGGCCCGGCTCAGGCCGCAGGGCGGCGGCGGCCCTCTGGAGGAGCTGGCGAGGGGGCTCACGCGCTACTTCGACTTCGTCGAGGAGCACGCGGCCGGGTTCGCCGCGCTGCTCAGAGGCGGCCCGGCCAACCGGACAGGTGAGATCGGCGAGATCGTCGACGGCGTACGGCGGCGCATGTTGTGGCTGATCATGAACGAGATGCGGGTGACCGCCCCCGGGCCGGCGCTGCGCATCACGCTCAGATCATGGGTCGCGTCGGTCGAGACGGCGGGGCTCGACTGGCTGGAGCACCGGGACATCGACCGCGCGACGCTCGAGCGCCTGCTGATGGACCAGATGGTCGCGCTCCTGAGGGCGGCGGCCGGGCAGGACGGCGACGTGGAGGGGCTGCTGCGGACGTTGCTGCCCGAGCCCCGGAAGGAGCGGCCTGCCGCGAGGAGGGCGGTCCGATAGGCGGGGAGGCGCCGGGCGGGCGGCGCCGGGCCCCGGACCGTCCCGTGGCCCGTGTCGGCCACGGGAGTGACACTGGTGGACGCGCTCACATCCGCGACGCGAGCGCGCCGTACTTCCCCCCTGGCGCGGCGACGGCCACGTCCTACTCGGACCGCTGCTGCGGAATCCCCGCGAGCAGCGCCCGGACTTCCGTCTCCCGGTAACGCCGGTGGCCCCCGAGCGTGCGGATGGACGTCAGCTTGCCCGCCTTCGCCCACCGGGTCACGGTCTTGGGGTCGACGCGGAACATGGTTGCGACCTCCGCCGGGGTGAGCAGTGGCTCGGCCTCGGGTGTACGAGCTGACATGTGTGCGGCCTCTCCTCCGTGTGGACCGCCGGCAGCGATCCTGCGACTTGTCTGGCGCTTGCCACGGATGCCGTAAATGATCAAAAACGTGCGGTTTCTAGGACCATTTACGGCATCACCCGATGTGACCATACAGCCACGTAGTGCGATTGGCGAGCCCTCTGGGCGCAACGTCTCGACCACGGGTTGATGTCACGCTCGGTGATTCTAGCGACACGTTTCGTGGTATCGCAGTGAAAACGGCAAACTACTCAGTTCGTAGATGTGAGATCGACTATGTCGTGACCAGATTCTGCAGGTCAGAACCTGTTGATGACGATCAGTTTGCCGTTTCCAGGTTCTTTATCGCCCTCCAGCGGAGGATGACCCGCTGGTACATCGCGAAGGCAAGTTCTTCCTGACCGTTGTCCAAACTGGCGAGAGCGGTCGAGACCTCCGCCACGGACTGGTCGCCCTGCAGGGTCGCGTCGTCCATCAGGTGGACGAGCCCGCCGTAGTCGAGCTCCACCAGGGAGTGGGGGTGGAACTCCTCCAGCCACCGGCCCACCTCCTCCACCTCGGTGAGGGCCGTGACGTGGCCGACGTGCCGCCGGATCACCACGAGCGCGCGCGCCACCCGGCGGCGTGCCTGCGCCATCGAGGTGACGTAGAGCATGTTGCGGGGCGGCGCCGCGGTCGCCGGGGCGGCCGGCTCGGCGGACTGCTCGGCCGACTGCTCCGAGCCGAGGACGAGCCACCGCTCCTTGGAGTCGAACGGCACGAACCACGAGGTGGGGACGTGCCACGTGCTGGTCCTGATGTGGGTGCGCAGCGACTGCTCCCGGCGCTTGAACCGGTCGAAGTCGTCCGCCGTCTGCTCGGCGATCGCCTGGGGGACGAACCGGCTGGCGAGCTTGACGGGTATGCCGCCCCGGAACTCGGCGAAGGCCAGCCAGGATCGCAGCCTGCTCTGCCACGGGCAGACGTAGAGCGTCTCCTCGACCCGCCGCAGGTAGGCGTTGGGGCTCTCCCGCTCCGGGGCGGGCAGCGGGGGCACGCACAGCAGCCGGCGGACCGACTCGCCGTGCTCGACCTCCAGCGCCCCAGCCCGGCGCGGCCGGTCGCGCGACTCGGCGTACCGGGCCCACCGCGCCTGGTCCTGGGGGGCGAAAGCGGTCAGCGGCTCGTACACGCGGAGATAGGCGGCGTAGGGGAGCACAGCAGAATCGTGCCACGTCGCCGCGGTCATGTGCAGCACCGTCTCACTGTTCATGATCGTTTTATGGTGCCCTCGGGTAAGATGGGAGGGAATCGCCGCAACGAGGCGGCGTACACAGGCGATCAGGAGTCACCACCGTGACCGACGTCTTCGGGCTCTCTCACAAGGACCCAAGCCCAGGCAGCGACGCGAACCCCGTCCATCCGGTAGGCCACGAGCAGGTCGTGTTCTGCTCCGACGAGCGCAGCGGGCTCTACGCGATCATCGCGATCTACAGCACCGCCCTCGGGCCGGGGCTCGGCGGCACCCGGTTCTACCCCTACGAGAGCGAGCAGGCCGCGCTCGCCGACGTGCTCAACCTCTCCCGGGCCATGGCGTACAAAAACGCGCTGGCCGGCCTCGACCACGGCGGGGCCAAGGCGGTCATCATCGGCGACCCGGCCACCGGCAAGAGCGAGGCGCTGCTCCGGGCGTACGGCCGGTTCGTCCAGTCGCTGGGCGGCCGCTACTACACCGCCTGTGACGTGGGCACCTACAGCGAGGACATGGACGTCGTCGCCCGCGAGTGCTCCTACGTCACCGGGCGGACCCTGGCGCACGGCGGCGCCGGGGACTCCTCCATCCTCACCGCCTTCGGCGTGTTCCAGGGCATGCGGGCCGCCGCTCAGCACCTGTACGGCATCCCGTCCCTGAGCGGGCGGCGCGTCGGCGTGGAGGGCGTCGGCAAGGTCGGCCACCGCCTGGTCGACCACCTGGTCGAGGACGGGGCGCGGGTCCTGATCTGCGACGTGGACGAGCGCGCGGTCGAAGGCGTGCTGCGGCGTCACCCCGGTGTCGAGGTCGCGGCCGGCGGCGCCGCCGCTCTCAAGTCGGCGGACATCGACGTGTACGCCCCCTGCGCGCTCGGCGGGGCACTGGACGACGCGACCGTCCCGCAGCTCAAGGCGAAGATCGTCTGCGGCGGGGCGAACAACCAGCTGGCCCATTCCGGTGTGGACAAGCAGCTCGCGGAGCGCGGCGTGCTCTACGCTCCCGACTACGTGGTGAACTCCGGCGGGGTCATCCAGGTGGCGGACGAGATCGAGGGCTTCGACATGGCCAGGGCGCGGGCCCGGGCGGAGAGGATCTTCGACACCACGTTGAAGATCTTCCAGATGGCCGATGAGGAAGGCGTTCCTCCCGGCGCCGCAGCGGATAGGCTGGCAGAGCGCAGAATGTCAGAAGTCGGTCGGCTAAGGGGCATTTGGCTCCGGCGCTGACCGGCGCCGCTCGTACCACGTACCGAGCGGCGCACAAACCAGGTACGGTAATAGGCGAACGAGAGACTGACGCCTGAAGCCAGGTGGCGTCGGTGCGCGGTGCGTTAGTGACGAGGGGTCGGGCACGACCCCGCATGAGGGGGTCGAGCCAATGGGGCGCGGCCGAGCCAAGGCCAAGCAGGTCAAGGTCGCCCGTCAGCTGAAGTACAACAGCGGCGGCACAGATCTTGAGCGCCTGCGCGCGGAGCTCGGAGTCGTGGACGAGGACGATTCCGGCCACAGTGACGAGCATGACCCTTACGACGAGCTGGCTGATCGCTACGCCGATTACGCGGCCGTCGACGACGATGACGGTGACAGTGACCGTGGCGGGCGTCGTTGAGCGGTTCCTGAACGCCAGGTGAGCGGCCCGGCGGGTGATGTTCCCCGCCGGGTGGTTCATCTATGGCCGACACGTTGAGCGTCCCGGAGTCTCCGGGGCGCGCTTTCGGCGTTTCCCCTGTTCCCGTGTTTCCGATCTTTCCCAGTGTTTCCGGCATCTCATGCCGATCCGCCGGCCGGCCGTTGTCGGTGATCAGCGGAAGCGGGCCTCTCCGCCGCCGTCGACGATCTCCCCGAGGACCCAGGCGGGCAGCCCGCGCCCGGCCAGCAGCGCGAGGGCCCTGTCGGCCTCGCCGGCCGGGACGATCGCGCACATTCCCACACCCAGGTTGAAGGTCCTGTCCATCTCGGCCTGAGGCACCCTGCCGTGGCCGGCCAGCACCTCGAAGATCGCTGGAGGCGTCCACGAGCCGCGGTCGAGCACGGCGTCGGCCGTCGCCGGGAGCGACCTGGCGAGGTTGGCCGCCAGACCGCCGCCGGTGATGTGGGCCAGCGCGTGCACCTCGGTCTCCCGGATCAGCTCCAGGCAGTCGAGGGAGTAGACGCGGGTGGGCTCCAGCAGCTCCTCGCCGAGGGTGCGGCCCAGCTCCGGCATCTCCTGCTCAAGGCCCAGGCCGGCGGTCGCGATGATGTGCCTGACGAGCGAGTATCCGTTGGAGTGCACGCCGCTGGAGGCCAGCCCGAGCACGACGTCTCCCGGCCGCACACGGTCGGGGCCGAGCAGCTCGGACGCCTCGACGACGCCCGTGCCGGCGCCCGCCAGGTCGTACTCGTCCGGCCCCATCGCGCCCGGGTGCTCGGCGGTCTCTCCGCCGACGAGCGCGCAGCCCGCGAGCCGGCAGCCCTCGGCCACGCCGCCGACGATGTCGGCGATGCGCTCGGGCACCACCTTCCCGCAGGCGATGTAGTCGGTCATGAACAGGGGCTCGGCCCCGCACACCACGAGGTCGTCCACGACCATGCCGACCAGGTCGATGCCGATCGTGTCGTGCTTGCCGAGCCGCTGGGCCAGCATGACCTTGGTGCCGACGCCGTCGGTCGAGGTGGCCAGCAACGGGCGGCGGTAGCGCAGGAACGCCGAGGCGTCGAAGAGCCCGGCGAAGCCGCTGGCGTCGTCGACGACCTCAGGGCGGCGGGACCGCGCCACGCGCGACTTCATCAGCTCGACCGCGCGGTCGCCGGCCTCGATGTCGACGCCGGCCGCTGCGTAGCTCGTCATCCCCGGGCCTCCAGCACGTACTTGCCGACCCGGTCCTGGTCGATGGGAATGGGGTACTCGCCGTCGAAGCAGGCGCGGCAGAGGCGGTCGGCGGGCAGGGTGGTCGCCCGGGTCAGGCCGTCGAGGGAGATGTAGCCGAGCGAGTCGGCTCCGAGGGACGCCCGGATCTCCTCCACCGACAGCGATCCGGCGATCAGCTCGGCCCGGGTGGCGAAGTCGATGCCGTAGAAGCAGGGCCAGGCGACCGGCGGCGAGGAGATCCGCACGTGCACCTCGGTGGCCCCGGCCTCGCGCAGCATCTTCACGATGGCCCGCTGGGTGTTGCCGCGCACGATCGAGTCGTCGACGACGACGAGGCGCTTGCCCTCGATGACCTCGCGCAGCGGGTTGAGCTTGAGGCGGATGCCGAGCTGCCGGATGGTCTGCGACGGCTGGATGAACGTGCGTCCGACGTAGGAGTTCTTCACCAGGCCCTGGCCGTACGGGATGCCGCTCTGCTCGGCGTAGCCGATGGCGGCGGGCGTGCCGGACTCCGGGGTCGGGATGACGAGGTCGGCGTCGACGGGGTGCTCGCGGGCGAGCGCCCGGCCCACCTCGACGCGGGTGGACTGCACGCCCCGCCCGGCGATGGTGGTGTCGGGGCGGGCGAGGTAGACGTACTCGAACAGACAGCCCTTGGGGGCGGCCGGGGCGAAGCGGCGGGAGATCACGCCGCGCTCGTCGATCGTGAGGAGCTCGCCGGGCTCGATCTCCCGGATGAACGACGCGCCGACGATGTCGAGCGCGGCGGTCTCCGAGGCGACCACCCAGCCGCGTTCCAGCCTCCCGAGGACGAGAGGGCGGATGCCCTGCGGGTCGCGCGCCGCGAAGAGCGTGGTCTCGTTCATCCACACGAGCGAGTAGGCGCCCCCCACCTCGGGGAGCAGCTCGGCCGCGACGTCCTCGACCGGGCGCGAGCCGGCCTGCGCAAGCAGGGCGGTGAGCACCTCGGTGTCGGTGGTGGCCCGGATCGTGCCCGGAGCGAGCCGCTCGGCGAGCACCGCCGTGTTGATGAGGTTGCCGTTGTGGGCGAGCGCGAGCCCGCCGCCGTCGGTGGAGCTCAGCGTGGGCTGTGCGTTCTCCCAGACGCTGGATCCCGTCGTGGAGTAGCGGCAGTGCCCGATGGCCAGGTGCCCGCGCAGGGTGCCCAGGATCGACTCGTCGAAGACCTGGGCCACCAGGCCCATGTCCTTGTAGATGAGGATGCGGCTGCCTTCGCTGACAGCGATGCCCGCGGACTCCTGCCCGCGGTGCTGCAGTGCGTAAAGGCCGTAGTAGGTGAGTTTGGAGACGTCCTCCCCGGGTGCCCAGACACCGAAGACGCCGCAGGCGTCCTGAGGTGCCCGATCCTGGGAGTCGAGGTCATGGCCCAACCGGCCGTCGCCCTTCAACACGTTCCCGAGTCTATTTGGGCATTGCCGCTGCTCGAACCGGGGGATGCCCTCCACGGGCCGAAACGATCGACCGCTCTTTGCCGTGTCGTCCCTGGTCACACCGGTGTTGACGGGAGAGCCTGGGCGTTGTGGCATGCCCCATAATCAGATACGGGAGGGATTGGCGTGGCGACACCTGACGACCCCGGCCCTCCGCGCGGGCCGGACGGCCCCGGCCCCCACGAGGGTGAGGGGCCGCCGCCCGGCCAGGGTCCCTTCCCAGGTCAGGGGCCGTACGGAGGGCAGCCGCCCTACGGCCAGGGGCCCTACGGCGGCCCGGAACCCTACGGCCAGCAGCCCTACGGCGGCGCGCTGCCCCCACCGCCACCCGGCGCGTACGGCGGCCCTCAGCGCCCCGGCGGAGGGCTGGGCACGGCCGCCCTCGTGCTCGGGATCTGCGCGCTCGTCCTGCTGCTCGTCTGCGGCGTCGGGACCGTCGTGGCGGTCGTCGGCCTCGTCATCGGGATCGTGGCCATCGCCAAGAACTCCAACAGGCGGCGGGCGGTCGCCGGGGTCGTCCTCAGCGCGCTGACCCTCGTCCTCGGGGTGATCTTCGCGGTCGTCGTCTACAACTGGTACCAGAGCAGGAACCTGGGGGAGTGCTTCGATCCTGCGCGCTTCCCGGACCAGGCAGCCGTTCAGCGCTGCCTGGAGAGCCACCTCGGGACCGAGTGAGCTCCCTGGGTCACCACACCGGCAGGTGGCCGGACAGGTCGGCCCGGGCGCCGCTGGCGGCGATCCTCCCGGCGGCCATCGCGTCGGGCCAGCGCAGCCGTCCCGTGGCCAGCTCCAGCCAGGTGCGGGGGTCGGTCTCGATGACGTTGGGCGGGGTGCCCCTGGTGTGCCGGGGCCCCTCCACGCACTGCGCCGCCGCGTACGGCGGGACCCTCACCTCCACCGACCGCCCCGGCGCCCGGGCGACCAGCACGTCGAGCAGGTGCCGTACGGCGAAGCGGGCGGCGTCCCTGACCGGGGTGAGCCCGGCGTCGTAGGCCCCGAGCACCGCCCGCACACACGCGTCGGCTGCGGCGGCGTCGGGGCCGTCGAACGGCGGCTGGTCGAGCTCGACGAGTTGGGCGTCGAGCGCCTCCCTGACCTTCCCCGGGTCGAGTCTGCGTGGCGGCATCCGCCCATTGTCGCCCAGTCGTTCAGCCCACGGGCTCGGGGACGACGGCCGGCTCGGTCGCCGGGGCGGCGGCCCGGGCCCGGCGCAGCGAGAACAGGCTCACCGGCACGCCCACCAGCACGATCGCGGCGGCGACGATCAGCGTGAACCGGTAGGCCTCCAGGAACCGGTGCAGGGGCTCCCCGATGACCGCGTTCTCCCGCGCGGTGAGGACGGCGCCGAGGATGGTGATGCCGAGCAGCCCGAAGACCTCACGCGAGACGTTGAGCACGCCGGAGGCCACCCCGGCCCGGCTCTGGGGCATCGCCCCGAGCACGACGTTCGTCAGCGGGACGAGCAGCCCCGCACCCGCGCCGTACAGCAGGAACCAGGGGAGCAGGTCGAGGTAGCCGCTCCCCTCGCCGGCGCTCGACAGGCCGCCGATCGCCGCGGCCATCAGGCCGAGGCCGGTGGCGACCGTGCGGGCGCTGCCGAACCGCTCGGCGATCCGCGGCGAGACCGTCGCGAGCACGGCCATGAGCAGGGCCATCGGCACGAACCCGGCGCCCGCCTCGATCGGGGAGAAGCCCAGCGCGCTCTGCAGGTAGATCGCGGTGAAGAAGTAGATGCCGAACACGCCGAACGACCACAGGCCCATCGAGAGCAGGCCCCCGCTGAAGATCCGCTCTCTGAACAGGCTGAGGTCGATCATCGGCTGGGCCGTACGGGCCTCGATGACCACGAAGGCCGCCGCGGCCGACGCCGCGAGCCCGAACGAGGCGAGGATCGGAGCCGACGTCCACCCGCGTGACTCCCCCTCGATCAGCGCGTAGGTCAGCGCGAACATCCCCAGGGCTGACGTGACCAGGCCGGGCAGGTCGAGCCCTGCGCGTGCTCCCGAGGTGCGCGGGACCTGGATCGCCCGCAGGCCGACCGCGGCGGTGATCACACCGATCGGAGCGTTGATCAGGAAGATCCACCCCCAGTCGGCGTTCTCGCTGAGCACTCCGCCGGTGAGCGGCCCGACGGCCAGCGCGAGCGCTCCCGCGGCACTCCAGATGCCGATGGCCGTCCCCCGCTCACGGGGATCCGGGAAGATCCTCGGCAGCAGGGCCAGCGACGCGGGAGTGAGCAGCGCCGCGCCGATGCCCTGGACGGCCCGCGCCGCGACCAAAGTCTCCTGGCCGCCGGAGAGCCCGGCGGCGACGGACGCCAGCGTGAAGATCGACAACCCCGTGAAGAACGTCGCGCGGGGCCCGAAGACGTCGGCCAGCCTGCCCCCGACGAGCAACAGGCCCGCGAAGACCAGGATGTACGCGCTCACGATCCACTCCAGGCCGGAGATCGTGAGCCCGAGGTCCCGCTGGATCGTGGGCAGCGCCACGTTGACCACGTTGTTGTCCAGGTACGTCATGAAGGTCGCGAGCGACACCGCGGCCAGCGCCCACCATCGTCCGGTCATGAGTTCTCCTCAGAATACGAACCTGTACGAGGTACATGTACGGCGTACATGTACCTCGTACAGGAGAGCTTATACGGCGTATAGTTGTCAACTACGCAGGGAGGGAAGAGGGAGCTGAGCATGGTGGGCGCGGACAGACTCACCCGGCAGGCCGTGGTGGACAAGGCCATCGAGGTGGCCGACGCCGACGGGCTCGGCGCCGTGACCGTCAGGAGGCTCGCGCAGGAGCTCGGCGTCACGCCGATGGCCCTCTACTGGCATTTCAAGAACAAGGAGCTGCTGCTCAACGCGGTGGCCGACCACGTCCTGGCCGAGGTGACCCCCGAGCCCGACCCCTCGTCCCCATGGGCCGACCGGCTGCGGATCATGGCCGAGGCGCTCACGACGGTGCTGCGGCGCCATCCCGCGATGACGGGCCTCTTCCCCGCCCTCCACAAGCACCAGGTGGACAGCTTCTCGCGGGCCACCGAGGCCGCCCTCGGCATGCTCTCGGAGGCCGGCTTCTCGCTGGAGGAGGGCTATCTCATCTCGTCGTACCTGCTCAACGGGGTCATCGCTCTCGTGGAGACGCAGCAGGTGGGATCGGTCGGCATGACGCCCGAGGAAAGGGCGGAATGCCGCCGCCAGAAGCGGCTGTCGCTGGAGGCGCTCCCCCCGGACCGCTTCCCGTGCATGGTCGCCTTCGGCAGAGCCCTGGACAAGGAGCCCGACGCGGACGCGTACTACGCCTTCGGGATCGACCTGCTGCTGGGCGGCGTGGAGGCCATGGCGGCGCAGAGGACGCCGAGCACGGCCACGCAGAGCAGTGCCAGGTAGGTCCGCTGGAAGCCGGTCATGAGCCGCTCCAGCGCGACCGGTGACACGCGTGACAGCGTGCCCGCGTAGACCTGGGCGCGCAGCCCGGCCGGGACTGAGCCGGTCAGCACGGTCAGCGTGGTCGCGACGCTGAGGACGCTCCCCGTGTTCATGATCATGATGCGGAAGCCGTTCACGACCCCCAGGCTCCCCGGCGGCAGCGCGCTCATGACCTGCGTGGTGTTGCCCGTCAGGAAGGCGCCGCTGCCGCAGCCGGTGAGGAAGAGCCCGGCTCCGATCACCCAGTACGGCGTGGCGGCGCCGGCCGAGAGGGTGAGCACCAGCAGGCCGGTCGCGGTGAGGACGCAGCCGCCGACGGACAGGGCGTACGGCGTGACACGGCGGCCGAGGGCGCCCGCGATCGGCGCGGCGACGGTCATCCCCACCGGGACGGGGAGGACGCCCAGGCCCGCCGCCAGCGCGTCGACCCCCCGCGCCGCCTGGAAGTAGAGGCCGGCGAGCAGGATCAGCGACGAGCGGGCCAGCGCGTTGCCGAACGACGCGAGGTTGGCGAACACCAGCATCCGGCCGCCGAACAGCGTGAGACTCAGCACCGGGTTGGCGGCCCTGCGCTCCACGAGGACCAGCGCGGGAACGAGCAGGACGGCGATGACTCCCGCGAGCGGGTCGCTCTGGCTGATCGCGATGAGGGCGGCGGACAGGGCGGCGAAGACGACGAGGTTGCCCAGCGCGTCCACCGGCCGCCTCGGCCCCCGTGGGGTCTTCCGCAGGACCAGCGCTCCCCACAGGAGCGCCGCCACCCCGGCGGGGACGTTGATCCAGAAGATCCACCGCCAGCCCAGGGTGTCGGCGATCAGGCCGCCGAGCGTCGGCCCCGCGAGCTGCGCCACCGAAAGGATCGCCATGTAGACGCCAAGCCCTTGGCTGAGCCGGTCCGGAGGGAAGGCGCCGGTGATGATCACGGTGCCGTTGGCGAGGATCATCGCCGCACCGAGGCCCTGTACGGCTCGCGCGGCGATGAGCACGCCGACGTCCGGAGCCAGCCCGGCCAGCAGCGACGCCCCGGTGAACAGGGCGAAGCCGACCAGGTAGACCTCCCGCCTGCCGAGCAGGTCGGCCACACGGCCGAAGAGGACCAGCGTCGCCGTGCTGACCAGCGAGTTCGCCAGCAGCACCCAGCTCGACGCGAGGGGGCCGGCCCGGAAGTGCCGCACGACCTCGGGGAGCGCCACGTTCAGCGTGCTGGAGCCGACGCCGATCAGCGCGAGCCCGAGCCCGGTGACCGAGCAGACCCGCCAGGCGTACCTGAGAGCGCCGGCGTGCTCGGGCGAGCCGGGACTGGGGTGGACGCCCGGCTGCCCCGGTGGGCGCGGCGGTCCCGGCGGCTCCGGCGGCTCCGGCGGTCCGGGCGGGCGCGGCGGTCCTGGCGGCTCCGGCGGTCCGGGCGGGCGCGGCGTGGCGGTCAGCGGGCGCGCCCGCCCGGGCCGTCGTGGTCGTCGATCACCTGGCGCGCCTGCGCAGGCCGTCGAGGTCGTAGACGATCACCTGGCGTCTGCCGGTCTCGATGAGCCCGCGGTCCCGCAGTGTGCGCAGCGCCTTGCTGACGGCCTCCCTGGAGGCTCCCGTCCAGCCGGCCAGCTCGTCCTGGGACAGGGGCAGCGCCACCTTCACCCCGCCGTTCGTCGGCTCGCCGTACCGCTCGGCCATCTCGACCAGGCGGGTCGCGACCCTCCCGGTGATGTCGAACGCGCCGTACTCGATCCGCTTGCGGTCGGAGTCGCGCAGCCGTCCGATGACGAGCCGCATGAGCAGCACCGCGACCCGGCCGTGGTCGTGCAGATAGCCGGGGAAGTCGTGGACGATCAGGCCCTCGATGGGCTCAAGGGCCGTCACCGTCCCCGACCTGGGATCGCCGTCGAGCGCCGACATGTCGCCGAGCAGCGCGCCCGGCCCCCGTACGGCGAGGACGACCTCGTTGCCGCTCGCCGTGTGCGAGGAGACCTTCACCCGGCCGCGGGTGAGCACCAGGACCCAGTCGGCCGTCTCGCCCTCGCTCATCACGGTCGCCCCGCGCTCCCACCGGCGGGCACGGCCGGCGGCCCGCAGGTCGTCGGCCTCCTCCTCGGTGAGCAGCGCGAGGAACTCCCCGGGCTCAGGACTGGTCACCCCGTACCTCCTCCACCGCGTGCGTCCTCCACCGCGGCCGATGCCGCGTCGACGCCGTGCTCAGTCTTGGCCCAGCGCGGGGTGCCCGTAAAGCCCGTTTCACCGGTGGGCCAGGGCGACCAGCCGGTAGGCGTGGACGGTGCTCCGCTTGCCTTTCAGGGCGAGGTCGCCGAGCGACACCACCTCCGCCGGGCCGATCAGGTCGTACGTGGACTGGCCGATGACCACGGTCCCCGGCTCCGCCAGCGCCTGGAGCCGGGCCGCGACGTTCACCGCGTCGCCCATCGCGTTGAACCCCCGGAACTCCGGGCTGCCGATGTTGCCCACCAGGGCCGGGCCGGTGTTCACGCCGACGCGGAAGGTCGGCCACTCCACCGGTGAGAGCAGCCCCGCCGCCTGCTCCGCGACGACGTGCGCCGACACCTTCGCGGACGCCTCCTGCATCTGGAGGGCGGCGTGGACGGCCCGGAGGGCGTGGTCGGGCTGCTCGGCGGGGGCGTTGAACAGGGCCAGCAGCGCGTCGCCGACGAACTGCACGATCGTGCCGCCGTTGCCGAGGATGCACGGCACGGCCGCCGTGTGATAGCGGTTCAGCATCTCGACGATCTCGCCGGGCGCGACCCGCTCCGAGAACGTTGTGAACCCCCGCAGGTCGGCGAAGAGCGCGGTGACCTGCGTGAGCCTGCCGCCCAGCGCGGCCTGGTCGGGGTCGGAGAGCAGGGAGTCGGCCACGTCAGGGGACATGTACTGCCGGAAAAGCGTCTCGATCTCCTGGTAGAGCCGGGCGTTCTCCAGGGAGATCGACATCTGTGCCGCCAGCGTGGCCGCCAGCGCCTCGTCCTGGCGCGTCACCCCGACGGGCACTGACAGCGCGCCCGCCAGCCGCCCCTTCACGGTCAGCGGGTGGACCACCCGGTCGCCGCGGTCGAGGACCATGCCCGCGGCCAGCGCGTGGAGGCCGGGCCCCTCCTCGACGGGCGGGCCGGAGGTCCCGTCGTACGGCACGAGGCGACCGGCCCGCATCAGGCTGAGCCCCACGTCGCCGTACGCCTGCCGTACGCGCTGGAGGGCGGCGGTGAGCAGCTCGGACTCGGGCAGGCGCACGCGGGTCTGGCGGCCGACCTCGACGAGCGCGCCCAGCCGTTCGGACAGCTCCCGCTCGGCGGCGAGCGCGGCGCCCGCACGGTCGAGCACGGCGGCCTGGCCCTCGGTGAGCCGGAAACGGCCCGCCAGCCTGGTGCTGATCGGCGCGCTGGAACGCGTCCCGCCCCGGAGGTGGGCGACGAGCTCCTCCAGGGCCCGCTCGTAGTCCGCCTGGATGCGGCGCGCCGTGGCCGACAGCGTGACCGCGTCGAACAGGCCGCCGGCCGCCCCCTCGCGGCGGAACTGGAGGTAGGCGCTGTAGGCGACGAAGCCGAACGCGAAGGTCAGCAGGAGGTGCCACTCCCACCAGGACAGGTGCCAGTTGCGGTGGGGCATCCCCGCGACCATCGCCTCGGCCAGCAGCGCGTACGCCGTGATGAGGCTGATCAGTACGGCGGCCGGGCGCCTGCGGTGGAGGCGGAACATCATCGCGGCCGCCACCACGTAGAGGGCCACCCCGGCCAGCGCGAACACGCCCAGCCCGGCGCCGTGCGGCGGGAGCGGGTCGCTCAGCGGGGTCAGGCCGGGGACCAGGGAGGCGACCCCCCAGCCGGCCAGCACCAGCAGGAGACCGGCCCGCAGCGCCCCCTGAGCGCGGAGCACGGCCGCCGCGGCCCGGTCGCCGAGAGGGAGCGCGGAGACGAAGGCGAACATCGAGGCGATCGCGAGGCCCACCGGCTGGGCGAGGTCGAAGCCGACCGTGCCGTTGGGGAGGAACACCTGCGGGGTGGCGAGCCCGTGCAGGAGGAAGAAGCCGGCGCTGCTCAGGAAGACCAGCGAGACCAGCAGCAGCCGGGCGTCGCGGCGCCGGGCCGACGCGCGGGCGATGAGCCCGCCGAGCACGACGTTGACCCCCGCGACGACCAGGATGAGCCAGAAATGGCTGTGCTTGTCGGACCACTCGACGTCGATGCCGGGCTGGGCCAGCAGCAGCCACAGGCCGAGCATCGGCAGGATCAGGTGGATCGCCCACACGACGCCCCGCACCGGCTGGGTCGCCGGCGGCAGGTACGCCTCACGGGATACGGCTGTTGCGGGGTCGGGGGGCACGGCTCCTCCACCGGTCGATCACCAGTATGCGGCTGATTATCCCGATAGTGAGATCAGCCGCCATGTCTGACTGCGCAGCATTACTCACAGGCCTGATGCGCATACGTGATGTCCGTCGTGCCAACCGGCGGGCTGGTTGAACCGTGAATCACATGGTTCTCAAACGTTCCAAAACTCACATGCTTCAGAAAGGTCAGTCGTGGCCCTCAAGTTGCCGGGTGGACGCAGCATCGGTCTCCTCACGGTCGGTGCGCTCGCCGGCTCCCTCTTCGTCGTAGGAGGTGTCGCCACCGCCTCGTCGGCGAGCGACACCGTCTACTACGCGTGCGTCAACAAGACGACGCGGTACATGCGCCTTGTCGGTGTGACCACCACCTGCAAGCCCGCCGAGTACAAGGTGTCGTGGAACAAGACCGGACCGCAGGGCCACATGGGCCTGCAGGGCCAGAGCGGCCCCCAGGGCCCGCAGGGCAGGACCGGCCCGCAGGGTCTCAAGGGCGCCACCGGAGCGACGGGAGCCACCGGTCCGCAGGGCCCGGCGGGTCCGAAGGGTCAGGACGGCGAGAAGGGCGCGACCGGTCCGCAGGGCCCCGCAGGCCCCGCCGGGCCGAAGGGTCAGGACGGCGACAAGGGAGCCACCGGTCCGGCCGGTCCGAAGGGTCAGGACGGCAAGGACGGGGAGAAGGGCGCGACCGGTCCGCAGGGCCCCGCAGGCCCCGCCGGCCCGAAGGGTCAGGACGGCCTCAAGGGTGCGACCGGTGCGCAGGGCCCCGCGGGGCCCGCCGGTCCGCAGGGCCCGGCGGGCCCGGCCGGTCCGAAGGGTCAGGACGGCAAGGACGGCAAGGACGGCGCGTCGGGATCCTCCGCCGGCTCCACCATCACGTACAAGTCCGAGGGCTTCACCTTCGGGGGACAGGGCGGCACCGAGTCCGTTTCCTGCGGCTCCGGAAAGGTGGCCACGGGCGGCGGCTACGACGCGAGCGGCAGCAGCAGCGGGCAGTTCTGGGTCAGCTCCCCGACGTTCAGCAGCGGCAAGCCGGCCGGCTGGAAGGTGTCGGGAAAGAACGCCAGTGGCACCGTCTACGTCATCTGTGTCTCCGCCTGACGCCCACCCGGGCCTGAGACGCGGTGGAGCCAATGGGGGCTCCACCAGGATCGGCCCCCACAGTCTGCGCTGTTGAAGGCGTAGCCGTACGCGCCTCGCCTGCGCGGGTGGCGCGCGTACGGGGACAGGAGAAGGCCCTTCCAGAGGAGTTCCTGGAGGGGCCTTCTCCTTCCGGCCGGAGCCGTCAGGCGGTGTACGGCCGCTTCTCGCGGGACTCCCGCAGGCTCAGCGCCCACCAGGCGAGCTGGTCCAGCATGGTCTTGGCCGCCGCGTCCACGGCCTCGGGGTCCTTCGGCCGGCCGTCCTCCTCGAACCGCTCCCACGCCCCGTGGAAGCTCACCGTGTCGCGCACCGTGACGGCGTGCAGTTCGGCGAAGACGTGGCGCAGGTGCTCCACGGCCCGCAGGCCTCCGGAGATCCCGCCGTACGAGACGAACGCGACGGGCTTGGCCTGCCACTGGGTGAAGTGCCAGTCGACCAGGTTCTTGAGCGACGCGGGATAGCTGTGGTTGTACTCCGGGGTCACCACCACGAAGCCGTCCGCCGCGTCCATCCGCGGAGTGAGGGGCTCAAGCGCCGTGGCCGCCTCGGCCGACACGGGCCCGCCGCGCCGCGGGAGGGCCATGGGCAGGGCCACCGTGGCCAGGTCGATGAGGTCGATCTCGATGCCGCCGTGCGTACGCGCCCGGGAGACGAACCAGTCGGCCACGACGGGCCCGAACCGGCCTTCCCGGACGCTGGCGATGATCACGGCGATGCGGAGCACGGGGGAAGCCGTCGCAGGGGATGTCATGTCACCAACCGTGCCGGGCACCGCGCCGCCGAGGGAGACCGCGTCGATGCTGGCCCTGTCAGGGCCACGATCAAGGAGGGCCGGATCGGTACATTGGAGGTCGTGAGCGACAACGAGCTGGGAGCGTTCATTCGTGCACACCGGGAGGCCGTGACGCCCGCTGAGGTGGGCCTCCCTGAGGGGCCGCGACGCCGCACCCCGGGACTGAGGCGGTCGGAGCTCGCCACACTCTCCGGAATCAGCGTCGAGTACCTGACGCGGCTGGAGCAGGGGCGCGACCGCCAGCCGTCGCCCCAGGTCCTCAACGCACTGGCCGACGCCCTGCTCCTGTCGGCGGAGGATCGCATGCGCCTGCGCAACGCCGCCAAGGCGGTGAGCGCCGACTCCTTCCCCTGCACCGGAGCGGCGCCACCGGCCCGCGAGGTTCGTCCCACCGTCCGGGCCCTGCTCGACCGGCTGGAGCCCGCCCCCGCCGTGCTGCTCAACCGGCTGACCGACGTTCTCGCCTTCACCCGGGGCTACGAACGGCTGGCCGCCCCCATCGGTCTCCTCGACGCCCACTCGCCGAACCTCGTCCGGTACGCGTTCACCGACCCTCGGGCCAGGACGTCCTACCCGGATTGGGACGCCGTCGCCGACGACCTTGTCACCTGGTTCAGATCGGCCTCGCCCCCTGCCGATCGCCACTTCGTGGCCCTGGCGGAGGAGCTGGCCGCCGTCGCCGGGGCCCCCTTCTCCGAGCGGATGAGGTGTCCCCTCGGCCGCAATGCGGCGTCCGGCGCCGAACGGCTCACGCATCCCGAGGTGGGGGAGCTGCGCCTGGCCCGCGAGGTCCTCGAACTGCCCGCCCGGGACAGCCAGCACCTTGTCGTCTACCTCCCCGCCGACTCCGCCACCTCCGCCGCGCTCGACCGCCTCACCGGCCGCCGGTCGGGCGCCCTCCGCGTCGTGAACTCCTGACACTCGTCGATTTCCGCCATCATCCAGCCCGTACTCGGCCGCGTGACGTGGGAGGCCCTTCCGGGGTGTCCGGAAGGGCCTCACGCGTAGGGGGGTCAGCCGAAGATGGCCGGCAGTGCGCCGGAGTGGGTCTCCCGCAGCTCGTCCAGGGAGATCTCGAAGGCGCCCTCGACCGCGAGCGACGCCCCGCCGG
This sequence comes from Microbispora sp. NPDC049125, assembly GCF_040802045.1. NCBI lineage: Bacteria > Bacillati > Actinomycetota > Actinomycetes > Streptosporangiales > Streptosporangiaceae > Microbispora > Microbispora sp. NPDC049125. The sequence continues at coordinate 255,625 of NZ_JBEZDW010000005.1, forward strand.
TGGTGCCGAGACCGTGGCAGAGCAGCCCGTGGCGGCCGCAGAGCTCGGCCAGCGCCTCGAACGCCTCCGGCCGCACGCACACCAGCGCCCGCGCGGCCGACTCGCTGAACAGGTCGGTGAAGGGGTCGTCGCCCGGCAGGGTCACCGAGCACCCGACACCCTGTGCGAGGCACGACTCGGCCAGCGCGATCGCCAGGCCGCCGTCCGACAGGTCGTGCGAGCCTTCGACGAGGCCCTGTGAGGCCGCCGTGAGCAGCACGGTGGCGAGGCCGCGCTCCGCCTCCAGGTCGGCCCTCGGGGGCAGCCCGCCCAGGTGGTCGTGGAGCACGTGCGCCCACTCGGAGCCGCCCAGCTCCTCACGCGTCTCCCCGAGGAGGACGACGCGCAGCCCGGGAGCGGTGAAGCCGGACCTGACCCGCTTGGCGACGTCGTCGATCACGCCGAGCACGCCGACGACCGGGGTCGGGTGGATGGCCGCCGAGCCGGTCTGGTTGTAGAACGACACGTTGCCGCCGGTCACCGGCACGCCCAGCGTCTTGCAGGCGTCGGCGAGCCCGCGTACGGCCTCGGCGAACTGCCACATGACCTCCGGGTCCTCCGGGGAGCCGAAGTTGAGGCAGTTGGTCACCGCCAGCGGGCGGGCGCCGGTCACGGCCACGTTCCGGTACGCCTCGGCCAGCGCGAGCTGCGCCCCCGTGTACGGATCGAGCCTGGCGTAGCGGCCGTTGCCGTCGGTCGCCAGCGCGATCCCCCTGGTGGACTCCTCCGCGCCCGGCATGGTCTCGGAGATCCGCAGCATGCCGGCGTCGGCGGGCTGGGCGAGGACCGTGTTGCCCCGGACGTACCGGTCGTACTGGGAGGTCACCCACTCCTTGGACCCGAGGTTCGGCGAGCCGAGCAGGGTGAGCAGGGTCGCGCGGAGGTCGTCGGGGCGGGGGAGCCGCTCCGGGCCGTCCGCGTTCAGGGCCGCCTGGCCGGCGGGCTCGTGGAAGGGCCGCTCATAGACGGGGCCCTCGTCGGCGGCCGTGCCGGGCGGGATGTCGACGATCGTCTCGCCGTCCCACGTCATGACCAGCCTGCCGGTGTCGGTGACCTCGCCGATGACGGTGGCCGGGACGTCCCACTTGTCGCAGATCTTCATGAAGGCCGGGATGTCGCCGGGGGCGACGACCGCCATCATCCGCTCCTGCGACTCGCTCATCAAGATCTCCTCGGGCCGCAGCGACGGGTCGCGCAGCGGGACGAGGTTGAGGTCGACGTGCATGCCGCCGGTGCCCTTGGCGGCCAGCTCGGTCGTCGCGCAGGAGACCCCGGCGGCGCCGAGGTCCTGGATGCCGACCACCACGTCGGCCTGGTAGAGCTCCAGGCAGCACTCGATCAGCAGCTTCTCCATGAACGGGTCGCCCACCTGCACGGCGGGCCGCTTGGCCTGCGACTCGTCCTCGAACGTCGCGGAGGCCAGCACGGAGGCCCCGCCGATGCCGTCCGCGCCGGTCCGGGCGCCGAACAGCACGACCTTGTTCCCCGGGCCGGGGGCGGTGGCCAGCTTGATCTGGTCCTTGCGGAGCAGGCCGACGCACAGGGCGTTGACCAGCGGGTTGCCGATGTAGCAGGGGTCGAAGACGAGCTCGCCGCCGATGTTGGGCAGCCCGAGGCAGTTGCCGTAGTGGCTGATGCCCTCGACGACGCCGGGCAGCACCCGGCGCGTGTCCGGCTGGGTCGCGCCGCCGAAGCGCAGCGCGTCCATGACCGCGATCGGCCGGGCGCCCATCGACATGATGTCGCGGACGATGCCGCCGACGCCGGTGGCCGCGCCCTGGTGGGGCTCGACGTACGAGGGGTGGTTGTGCGACTCGATCTTGAAGGTGGCGGCCCAGCCGTCGCCGATGTCCACCACGCCCGCGTTCTCGCCGATGCCGACGAGCAGCGCCTCCGACTCGGGCGCCTTGGTGCCGAACTGCCGCAGGTGCACCTTGGACGACTTGTAGGAGCAGTGCTCGCTCCACATGACCGAGTAGATGGCGAGCTCGGAGCCGGTGGGCCGGCGGCCGAGGATCGCCCGGACCCGCTCGTACTCCTCGTCCTTCATGCCCAGCTCGGCGTACGGCTGCCGCTCGTCCGGCGTCTCCTGGGCCCGCTTGACGCTGTCCAGGGTCATGCGTTCACCAGCTTCTTGAGGATGGACGTGAAGAAGCCGCGGCCGTCCACGCTCGGCGCGCCGACGAGGTCCTCGACCGCGTGCTCGGGGTGGGGCATGAGACCCACGACGTTGCCCGTCTCGTTGGTGATCCCCGCGATGTCGCCGAGCGATCCGTTCGGGTTGCCGCCGACGTAACGGAACACGACCCGGCCCTCGTCCTCCAGGGCCGCCAGCGTCGCCGCGTCGGCCACGTATCGGCCCTCGCCGTGCTTGACCGGCAGGAGAATCTCCTGGCCGCTCTCGAAGTCGGCCGTCCACGCCGTGGCGGTGTTCTCCACCCGGACGCGCTGGTCGCGGCAGACGTAGTGCAGGCCCTGGTTGCGGGTGAGCGCTCCGGGCAGCAGGTGGGCCTCGCACAGGATCTGGAAGCCGTTGCACGTGCCGAGGACCGGCAGGCCGGCCCGCGCGGCCGGGATCAGCTCGTCCATGAGGGGGGAGAAGCGCGAGATCGCGCCGCAGCGGAGGTAGTCGCCGTAGGAGAAGCCCCCGGGCAGGAAGACCGCGTCGACCTCCTTGAGGTCGTGGTCGGCGTGCCACAGCGGCACGGCCTGCGCGCCGGCCAGCCGCACGGCCCGCGCCGCGTCCTGGTCGTCGAGGGTTCCGGGGAAGGTGACGACGCCGATCCGGGCGCTCATGCCGCCCCCTCGCGTCGCGTCCGGGGCTCGCGCAGCGCGCGGTGTGGGCGGATTCGCTCGCGCCACTCGCTCATGACGTGGGTTCCCTCCAAGGCGCACGCCACCGTCACCTGGACTGACGGTGGTCTGTGGCGGTACACCTCAGGGTATCGAAGTCGCCGGTATGGGCCGCCCCGCGGGAGCGGGGCGGCCAGGTGGTCGGATGGTCAGACCCCGGCGAGCTGGCGGTCCAGCGTGAGATGGTGGGCGATGGCGTCCTCGTCCCAGTCGAGCTCCTTCGACAGGCGCACGGTCGTGCCGCGGCCGGGGGTTGTGTCGAAGGAGAGGTCGTCAACGACGGCCCGCATGATCAAAATGCCCCGGCCGTTCTCCGCGTCTCCAGACGGATACTGCTTGGGAATGCTGTGCAGCCCCTTCCCCTGGTCGGCGACCCGCAGCTCGCAGCGGCCGTTTCCGATTGTGGCCATGACCTCGTAGCGATTGGCAGGACCGCCGTGCCGCACCGCGTTGGCGCAGGCTTCGGAGGTCGCCAGGAGTATGTCTGACACGCACTCCCTGGTGACGCCGAGGGACAGGAGTGCGTCTCCCACCATCCGTCGCACCATCGGGATGCCTATCGCATCGCGTGGCATGGCCAGCGAAAACTCAATATCCACCGGATCCCCTCCCCGGTGTCGAAGGTCACCAAGGAAGGCTTCCCCGATCATTCGGGGCTAACCGCAAAATCACGTCCCTGTTATTTGGAGCACACCTGACGGCCGGTTTTGGGACCGACCGATGTCCACTAGGTGGGGGTTTATCTCCGCCGACATGGTGTGATTTATGCCACTTCAGTCCTCTATACGGACGGCGAAGTCCTCGATGACGGTGTTGGCGAGTAGGGTTTCGGCCATCTTGCGGACCTCTGAAAGGGCGGCCTCGTCGGCCGGGCCGTCCAGCTCCACTTCGAACCGCTTGCCCTGCCGCACGCCGGAAACCCCGGAGAAACCGAGCCTGGGCAGCGCGCGGGCGATCGCCTGCCCCTGCGGGTCGAGGATCTCCGGCTTGAGCATGACGTCGACGATGACGCGCGCCACGATGTTCCTCCAGGTTGGATGGGGGTCGCTACGCGCCAAGCCTAGCGACAGCCGGGAGGAGGGCCGCGGGGAGTGTGGCGCAGCCGGGGCCGGGAATCGGGAAGATGTGGAGTCGAAGGCAGAGGTTGCGTTGTGGGGTGTGACCTCTGCCACGATGTCCGCAACACGCGCGCGGCCGCCCACCCCCGTGGCCGCACGCACGACCGCCCGATCCGCCGGCGGTGGCGACCCCATCCGCGGACGGCCCAAGACGCACAGGAGTGGCACGTGACAGCCGACGCCCCTCGCGGTGTTGACGCACCCCCGGAGCTCGTCCAGCTGCTCACCCCGGAGGGTGAGCGGGTCGAGCACCCCGACTACGACATCGAGCTGACCGCGGAAGAGGTCCGCTCGCTCTACCGGGACCTCGTCCTGGTCCGCCGCGTCGACCTTGAGGCCGTCGCCCTGCAGCGCCAGGGCGAGCTGGGCATCTGGGCCTCGCTGCTCGGGCAGGAGGCGGCGCAGATCGGCTCAGGCCGCGCGCTCACCGACGCCGACATGGCCTTCCCGACCTACCGGGAGCACGGCGTGGCCTGGTGCCGCGACGTGGACCCGGTCAAGCTGCTCGGCCTGTTCCGCGGAGTCAACCACGGCGGATGGGACCCGGCGGAGCACAACTTCCACCTGTACACGATCGTCATCGGCTCCCAGACGCTGCACGCGGTGGGCTACGCGATGGGCGTCCAGCGCGACGGCGCGGAGGCCGCCTCGATCGTCTACTTCGGTGACGGCGCGACCTCCCAGGGCGACGTCAACGAGTCGTTCATCTGGGCGTCGGTGTTCAACGCCCCGGTCGTGTTCTTCTGCCAGAACAACCAGTGGGCGATCTCAGAGCCCCTGGAGAAGCAGTCGAAGATCCCCCTCTACAAGCGGGCCTCCGGCTTCGGCTTCCCCGGCGTCCGGGTGGACGGCAACGACGTCTTCGCCTGCCTGGCCGTGACCCGGCGGGCGCTGCAGAACGCCCGCGAGGGGCAGGGGCCCACACTCATCGAGGCGTTCACCTACCGGATGGGCGCGCACACGACCTCCGACGACCCCACCCGCTACCGCCTGGCCGACGAGCTGGAGGCCTGGAAGCTGAAGGACCCCATCGAGCGGGTCAAGGCGTACCTCTTCCGCAACCAGCTCGCCGACCAGGAGTTCTTCGAGAAGATCGAGGCCGAGGCCGACGCGCTCGGCAAGGACGTGCGCGGGCGCTGCCTCGCGCTGCCCGACCCGCCGCCCGAGGCGATGTTCCAGCATGTGTACGCGGACGCCCACGCCCTCATGGAAGAGGAGCGCCAGCAGTACCTGAGCTACCTTGCGGGGTTCGAGCGATGACCACTCTCACTCTCGCCAAGGCGCTCAACGAGGGGCTGCGCCGCTCGATGGAGGACGACTCCAAGGTCCTCGTCATGGGAGAGGACGTCGGCAAGCTGGGCGGCGTCTTCCGCGTGACCGACGGGCTGCAGAAGGACTTCGGCGAGGAACGCGTGATCGACACGCCGCTCGCCGAGTCGGGCATCGTCGGGACGGCGATCGGCCTGGCCCTGCGCGGCTACCGGCCGGTGTGCGAGATCCAGTTCGACGGGTTCGTCTTCCCCGCCGCCGACCAGATCATCACGCAGCTCGCCAAGATGCCGCTGCGTTCGCTCGGCACGCTCAAGCTGCCCGTCGTCGTACGCATCCCGTTCGGCGGCGGCATCGGCGCGGTCGAGCACCACTCGGAGTCTCCCGAGGCGTACTTCACGCACACCGCCGGCCTGCGGGTGGTCGCCTGCTCCAACCCCGCCGACGCGTACACGATGATCCAGGAGGCCGTCCGCTGCGACGACCCGATCATCTTCTTCGAGCCCAAGCGCCGCTACTGGGACAAGGCGGAGGTCGATCTCCTCGGCTCAGGTCTGCCGCTCGACCGGGCCCGGGTCGTACGGAAGGGCCGTGACGCCACGCTCATCGCGTACGGGCCGATGGTCAAGACCTGCGTCGAGGCGGCGTCGGCCGTGGAGGAGGACGGGCGCGACCTGGAGGTCATCGACCTGCGCTCGCTCAACCCGCTGGACATGGACGTGGTCACCGACTCGGTGCGGCGGACCGGCCGGTGCGTCGTGGTGCACGAGGCGCCGGTCTTCACCGGCTTCGGGGCGGAGCTCGCCGCGCGGATCACCGAGAGCTGCTTCTACCATCTGGAGGCGCCCGTGCTGCGCGTCGGCGGCTTCTCCACGCCCTACCCGCCGTCGCGGCTGGAGGACCACTACCTCCCCGACCTGGACAGGGTGCTCGACGCCGTCGACCGCTCGTTCGCCTACTGAAAAGGGAGGGATTCTCGTGCTGCGTGAGTTCAAGCTCCCCGATGTGGGCGAGGGCCTGACCGAGGCCGAGATCGTGAAGTGGCACGTCTCGCCGGGCGACTCGGTCAGGATCAACCAGACGATCGTCGAGATCGAGACGGCCAAGGCCGTGGTCGAGCTGCCGTGCCCGTTCGAGGGCACCGTGTCGTCGCTGATGGCCGCCGAGGGCGAGACCGTCGACGTCGGCTCCCCGATCATCGCGGTGAAGACCGGCGGGGACGAGGACGGCGGCCCCACGGCTTCCGAGGCTCTCGCGGAGGACCTGGTGCCGACGCCCGCTCCTCAGAAGGACGCTCCTCAGAAGGAGGTGCGGACCCCGGTGCTCGTCGGCTACGGGGTCAAGACCAGCTCCACCAGGCGCCGCCCGAGGAAGCCGGGAGCGGAGACCCCGGCCCCGGCCCCGGCTAAGGCTCAGGCTCCGGCCGTTCCGGTCGTCCGCGTGCCTCCGGCCGTCCAGGTGCCCGCGGCCGGCTCCGCCGGGAGGGTGGGGGTGCTGGCCAAGCCTCCGGTGCGCAAGCTCGCCCGGGACCTGGGCGTGGACCTCGCCACCATCACCGGCACCGGGCCCCAGGGCTCGATCACCCGTGAGGACGTCCAGGCCGCCGTGGCGGACACGCGGGTGGCGGCTCCGGTGACGGCGCCGCGCGGGAGCGGGGCGCCGGAGCTGGAGGAGCGCATCCCCGTCCGGGGTGTGCGCAAGGCGACCGCGCAGGCGATGGTCGCCAGCGCGTTCTCGGCCCCGCACGTCACCGAGTTCCTCCAGGTCGACGTGACCGAGACGATGGAGGCGGTCCAGCGGCTGCGGCGGCTCCCGGACTTCGCCGAGGTGAAGGTCTCCCCTCTGCTGCTGGTCGCCAAGGCCCTGCTCACCGCCGTACGGCGGCACCCGATGGCGAACGCCTCGTGGACCGGCGAGGAGATCGTGGTCAAGCACTACGTGAACCTCGGCATCGCGGCCGCCACCGAGCGGGGGCTGATCGTGCCCAACATCAAGGACGCGCACACGCTGTCGCTTCCCGGGCTGGCCCGGGCGCTGACCGAGCTGGCCGAGCGCGCCCGCGCAGGGAGGTGCCAGCCGGCCGAGCTGACCGGAGGCACGATCACCATCACGAACGTGGGGGTGTTCGGGGTCGACGCCGGGACTCCCATCCTCAACCCCGGTGAGGTAGCGATCCTGGCGTTCGGCCAGATCAGGGACATGCCCTGGGTGGTGGACGGGCAGCTCGCCGTCCGCAAGGTCACCACGCTCGCGTTGTCGTTCGACCACCGGGTGGTCGACGGCGAGCTGGGCTCCCACGTGCTCCGCGAGGTGGGCGCCATGCTGGAGGACCCGCTGCGGATGCTCGCCTGGAGCTGACGAAGCCGGCAGGCCGCGGCCGTCCAGGGCCGCGGCCCGTCCGGCCGCCGGCGGGTGAGAAGATGGGGCCCGTCGTTTTTCCCTGAGGAGGATCATGTTCCGGCACGTGGTGCTGATGAGCTGGACCGAGGACGCCACCGAGGAGCAGAAGGCACAGGTCGCCGAGCGGCTGAGCACGCTGCCGGACGCCATCCCCGAGGTGCGGAGCTATCAGATCGGCGCGGACGCGGGGATCAACGAGGGGAACTTCTCGTTCGCCGTGGTGGCGGGCTTCGACTCGCGTGAGGACTACGTCGTCTACCGCGACCACCCCGTGCACCGGGCAGTGGTCACCGAGTCCATCGCGCCGATCCTCGCCGCCCGGGCGGCGGTCCAGTACGACCTCTGAGCAGGCCTCTCAACGGGAGTGCCGGGGGGAGCCGGGCGGCTTGCGTACCAGCAGGTAGCCCTGCGGGACCTTCTCCACGCCGGGTTCAGGGGCCCGCACCATGCTCACGCGAGCCTCGAACCCCGCCTCGTCCAGCAGGTCCGCCACCTCGTCGGGTCGTTGCCGGTACCAGTCCAGTGAGATCTCCAGGCCGTCCAGCTCATCGCGGTGCCCGCGATCGTCACCCACCTGGAAGATCAGCATGAGGTGCCCGCCCGGTGCCAGCACCCGGTGGAACTCGGCGAACACCTCCGGACGGCGTTCCCAGGGAACGTGGATGATCGAGTAGCAGGCCAGCACGCCGCTGAGAGATCCGTCCGGTATGTCCAGGGCCAGCATCGACCCCACCTCGAACCGCAGGTCCGGATGCCTCCGGCGGGCCAGCGCGACCATCTCCGGAGACAGATCGACACCGAACGCGTCCACGCGCAGATCATGCAGGGCCCTGGTGATCCCGCCCTCGCCGCAGCCCACGTCGGCGACGGGACCGTTGCCGGCGGCCCGCACCCACTCCGCGAACACGGCCAGCAACGCCCGGTCCAGCGGCTTGCCCTCCAGATCGGGGCCGATCCCGCCCGGGTGGTGGACGGCGATGGCGTCGTAGGACTCGCGGGTGGCGTGAATGAACGAGGGCTCCGTCATAGGCGGGGTCATAGGCGGGGTCATAGGCGGGCACGCTAGCGGCTCGATCGGCGAGGCGGGAGACTCCGGCCGGCGGGCCTTTTCCCATGGGCCTCCAGGTTCGGGACGTTCACCGATGCCAGGCGGTGAGGGGTCCTGGGTGTCCGCGTTTCGATGTGTCACTCGCCGCACACTTTCACCCGCCGTCATGTGCGAGATCAAGGCCGTGTCGGATAACGATTCAGATACGCGGAAAGCGTTCATATGTGTGAATCGCGGATGACCTGCGTCACCGTGTTCGTACGGGCTCCGCGGGGTCCATGACCTGGATTTCCGCCATTGACGGGGCGTGCGGGGCGGGCGCATCGTAACGGGGCCAGGCGGTTGACGGTCCGTGGTGCCGCACGTTCACCCGGAGGTCTGGCGCGCATGACCGCATTGGACTGGATCGTGCTCGGCGGCTATTTCGTCGTCATGGTCGGGATCGGCTTGTACTCGCACAGCCGCATCCACAACATCAGCGACTTCTTCACGGCCGGTGGCAGGATGCCCTGGTGGCTGGCGGGGATCTCGCACCACATGTCCGGCTACAGCGCGGTCATGTTCACGGGGTACGCCGGTCTGGCGTATCTGTGGGGAGCGACCTCGTACTTCACCTGGGCGTTCCCCATCGCGATCGGCATCGCGATCGGCTCGGTGCTGTTCGCCCCCCGGCTGAACCGGATCCGGGCGAAGCTCAAGGTGAGCTCCCCGCTGGAGTTCCTGGCCAAGCGCTACAACGTGCCGACGCAGCAGGCGATCGCCTGGTCGGGCGGCCTGCTGAAGATCGTGGACGTCGGCGCCAAGTGGGCGGCCATCGCCACCCTGCTGGCCACCTTCACCGGCCTCAGCCTCAACCAGGGCATCCTCCTCACCGGTGTGGTCACCGCCGTCTACTGCACGGTCGGCGGCCTGTGGGCAGACGCTCTCACCGACTTCGGGCAGTTCGTCATCCAGCTGGTCGCCGGGCTCGTCATGCTGGGCGCCGTCCTGGCCAAGCTGGGCGGCGTCGGCGCCATCGGCGGCGTGTGGGACAGGCTCCCGCCCGACCACGCGCAGCCGCTCAACGGCCCGTACACCGTGACGTTCCTGCTCGCGTTCCTGTTCATCAAGACGTTCGAGTACAACGGCGGCATGTGGAACCAGGCCCAGCGCTACATGGCGGCCACCAGCCCCGCTCACGCCGCCCGGAGCGCGAGGCTGTCGGCCGCGCTGTGGGGCGTCTGGCCTCTGCTGCTGTTCTTCCCGATGTGGGCGGCCCCGCTGCTGGTCCACGCGAACAAGCCGGACGCCAGCGACTCCTACGCGCTGCTGACCACGCAGCTCATCCCCCACGGGCTGCTCGGGCTCGTGGTCGCCGGGTTCTTCTCGCACACGATGGCGATGGCCTCCTCCGACGCCAACGCGATCGCGTCGGTCTTCACCCGTGACGTGATCCCGGTGCTGTCCCGCAGGGCGCGCGAGTGGGACACCCGGGCCGGCCTGATCGCGGCGCGGGTCACCACGGTGGCGTTCATCGCGCTGTCGATGAGCGTGGCCACCCAGGTTAACAGCCCCGCGCTGAAGGACATCATCACCGTCGTGATCAAGTGGGTCGCCGGGCTCATCGGCCCGATCTCCATCCCGCTGCTGCTCGGCATGCTGCCGCTGTTCCGCCGCTCGGGGCCGACGGCCGCGCTGACCTCGTGGGCGGCGGGCCTGTTCGTCTTCTGGCTGACGAACTACGGGCTGCACGGGGTCTCGACGGCCGTGTCGACCGCCGCGCCGGTGGCGACGTCACTGGTGCTGTTCACGCTCATCGGCTTCCTGCGTCCGGAGAGCACCCCCGACCGGGAGGAGCTGATCCAGACGATCAACACCGACGACGACAGCGCCGCCCGGCCCCTACCCGCCGGCGCCGCCTGATGCTCGCGTTCGTACGGCTGCCGCCGGGGGGCAGCCGTACGAACGTGGAAGGTCAGAACGCGTCTTCGGGCAGGTCCATCAGGTCCTGGCCGGTGGCGGCGAGCACGCGGCGCTCGGCGGCCAGCCGGGGCAGCACGGTCTGCGCGAAGAACGCGGCGGCTCCCACCTTGCCGGTGTAGAAAGCCGTGTCCGTGTCCGCGGCGGCCTCGCCGAGGGCCTTGAGCGCGACCTCCGCCTGGCGCAGCAGCAGCCAGCCCAGGACGAGGTCGCCCAGGCAGAACAGGAACCGGGTGGTGTTGAGGCCCACCTTGTAGACCTCACGCGGCGTCTCCATCGAGCCGATGGCCCAGCCGGCCATCGTGTCCGCCATCGCCTTGACCTCGTCGGCGGCCTCGTCGAGCAGGGCGCGCTCCACCTTTAGCCGGCCGTTGCCCGCCTCCGAGCCGGCGAACGCCTTGATCTCCCCGAGCAGCGACCCCAGCGCGGCGCCCTGGTTGCGCAGGATCTTGCGGAAGAACAGGTCGAGGCCCTGGATCGCCGTGGTGCCCTCGTACAGCGAGTCGATCTTGGCGTCCCGGATGTACTGCTCGATCGGGTAGTCCTGCAGGAAGCCGGAGCCGCCCAGCGTCTGGAGCGAGCGGATGAGCAGCTCGGACGACCGCTCGGAGCCGACGCCCTTGACCAGAGGGAGCAGCAGGTCGTTCAGCGCCTCGGCGGCAGGGTCGCGGCGGCCCTCGAACTCGGCGATCTGGATCGTGTCCTGGACGGTCGCGGTGTAGATCACCAGAGCCCGCATCGCCTCGGCGTACGACTTCTGCAGCATGAGCTCGCGGCGTACGTCGGGGTGGTGGGTGATCGGGACGCGCGGGGCCGTCTTGTCACCGGATCGGGTGAGGTCGGCGCCCTGGAGGCGGTTCTTCGCGAAGTCGAGGGCGTTCAGGTAGCCGGTGGACAGCGTCGCGATGGCCTTGGCGCCCACCATCATGCGGGCGTGCTCGATGACCATGAACATCTGCCGGATGCCGTCGTGCACGCCGCCCACGAGATAGCCGACGGCCGGGTGCCGGTCGCCGAAGGTGAGCTCGCAGGTCGTGGAGACCTTCAGGCCCATCTTCTTCTCGACGTTCGTCACGTACACGCCGTTGCGCTCGCCCGGCTCGCCGGTCTCCAGATCGACCAGGTACTTCGGCACGAGGAACATCGACAGGCCCTTGGTGCCGGGACCGGCGCCCTCGGGACGGGCCAGCACGAGGTGGAAGATGTTCTCGGCCATGTCGTGCTCGGCGCTGGTGATGAAGCGCTTGACGCCCTCGATGTGCCAGGTGCCGTCGGGCTGCTCGACCGCCCTGGTGCGGCCGGCGCCGACGTCGGAGCCCGCGTCGGGCTCGGTCAGCACCATGGTGGCGCCCCAGCGCCGCTCGACGGCCAGCTCGGCGAACCGCTTCTGCTCGTCGGTGCCCCACTCGTGCAGCAGGTGCGCGAAGGCGGGGCCGCAGGCGAACATCCACACGGCGGGGTTGGCCCCCAGCACCATCTCCGCCATCGCCCACACGATGCTCCGGGGCGCGGTCGTCCCGCCGAGCTCCGGGGGAAGCTCAAGCCGCCACCACTCGGCGTCCACCCACGCCTGGTACGACTTCTTGAAGCTGTCCGGCATCGTCACGCTGTGGGTCGCCGGGTCGAACACGGGGGGATGCCGGTCGGCGTCCTCGAACGACTCCGCGAGAGGCCCGGTGGCCAGACGGTTCACCTCGTCGAGGATGCTGCGCGCGGTGTCCTCGTCGACCTCGGCGAACGGGCCGGTGCCGAGGATCTCCTTACGCCCGAACACTTCGAAGAGGTTGAACTCCAGGTCGCGGAGGTTGCTCTTGTAGTGACCCATTCGTCTGTGCTCCTAGAACCGGACCCCGGGGGTAACGTACTGGTGGGTAACTATAAACCTATGCTACCCGTGGGTAACCATCTCTACGCACGTTTTATTGCCATCCGCGTGGTGTGAGTCTTGGCACACGACGGCCCGCCCGGTCGCCGAGGCGGCCGGGCGGGCGGTCATCCAGTGGCGGGTCAGCCGTCGAGGCGGCACCCGTCGGCGGTCTTGCCGTTGTTGCACTGGTTCAGCTGCAGGCTGTCCAGCAGGTAGGCGAAGGTCTGGCCGATGGGGCTGGCCACCGAGAGCTGCACAGTGGCCGCGCCGGCCGGCGCGATGGCCGAGACGGCGTACTCGTTCCAGCCGGACGACAGGGAGTACGTCGAGCTGTCGCTGTTCGAGATCGGGGAGCCCGACGAGTTGTACCAGGACAGCCGTAGCTTGACGTCGCCGGAGGTGCCTGTCGTCAGCCGGGCGAAGAACTTGTATCGCTGCCCCGCGGTGACCGGCGGCCTGCGGGTGACCGACACCAGCCCTTCGGCGTACGACTGGACGTTCATGGTCAGCGACCGGCGGCCGTCGTACCACCGGGCCGAGGTCTGGCTGTCCGGCCCGGGCGGGGTGACCTGCATCCATCCGCCGCCGGAGGCGGTGAAGCCCGACGGGTACCCGTACGGCGCCTGGTCCTCGATCGTGCGCTCCTGCGCGGTCAGCAGGTCGTTGCTGTACCCCACGTCACAGCAGGTCGGCGTGGTGAAGTACGGCCAGGTTGCGAGGTTCAGCCTTCGGGGGTCGGGATAGTTGGACGTCCAGAACGTCGCCGACGTCTCGCTCGGGTCGTAGTAGGTGTTGAACTCCTGGTCGATCTGCCAGTCGTTGTACTGGCTGCTCATCAGGTCGTTCACCGACAAGACGTCCGGCACCTCGCTGACCTTGGCGTGGTCCACGTCGTCCAGGTGGACCAGCTCGTGCATGAGGGTGCCGCTGTCCCACTCGTCGGCGCCCCCCACGCAGACCTGGCTGGCGGGATCGCAGTAGGCCTGCCCCGTCCCGTCGAAGTCCTCGAACACCACGTACTTGCGGTTCGCGCTGTCGTATCCCGCCGCCGCCAGGTCCGTGGCGACGACGTCCGCGGAGGTCTCGCCCGTGATATTGGCGTTCTCGATCTTCTCGGGTATGACGAGCGCGTGGGCGTAGCCGGTGTAGGTGCCGGTGGTGTAGCCCGTACGGCAACTGAGCTTCATGTGCTGGTCGTAGTTGGTCGACTCGTCGAGCAACCAGTCCATCCTGTCGACGATCTTGGCGATCCGGTCGACGTAGCTCTCGTAGTTGTTCCCGTTGCCGTCGTGCCAGGCGTAGATCACCTGGACCGCCGGGGTGCTGCCGGCCGCGTTCTTGGGGTCCGTCAGTGTCGTGGTGCAGCCCCGCTTGGGAACGTTCCCGTCGGCCGGCTGAGCGTACGGGCCGACGGGCTCGGTGCCGATGGGGTCGAAGGTGGCGCTCGCGGGACTCGCCATCAGGACGACGATGCTCACCGTCGCCGTCATTGCGGAAATGATGCGGGTGAATTTCAAGGACATTCCTCCGTGGTAACCGTACGGTGAGCGGCCGGAAAACGGCGGCAAGAATTGCGGCATTCGCCGAAAGCCCCACCCGTTGTCAGTCCTTTGGCGCGGCAGGTATTACCGGCACGTTAATAGGAGGAGATAATCGAGTGAAACTTCGGGTGGCGCACTGTCCGTGCCGTGATCCGAGGGTCGCCGGCCGGTCGCCGGTGCAGTCGATGTCTGTGCGAGTCGATCTGTGCAGGTCACGTACGTGCAGGTCACATCTGGTGCAGATCCGTCCGCCGTAGGCCGGTTCACAAGGCTGCAGTCCTTGGCCTGACCGATTGCGGCGAAACCTGTGTAATCACGCGGGCGACGGCTTGTGCGATGCTGGCCGTCGCCGATCCGGCTGCGCATGAATGCGCATCGTCCTTGGCGCGCTCATTGTCTCCATTAATGGCATGCAATCGCAAATCGAGTGCTCAGGAGGCCTTTTGCCGCAATGCGCGGCCGCAATCGGCGGGTGCGATGTGCCGCCGCGACGGGATCAGCGGGTCGCGATGCGTGCGATGGGCGGCGGCATTCTGATCGCGGCCCTTGAGAGGTTTCAGCCGTCGATCACCTTGTGAACCGTCAGCGGGGGTGTGCGGCCATGTCGCGGGGGGACGCGTGGCCGGAAAGACAAGTCAGGCGGTCAGCTTCATCGCTGACCGCCTGTGATCACTGACCGTGTGCGGAACTGATCGTCCGGGACCGCCCGGCTATGTCTAGGAGCGCCGGGCGCGTCCCCTCATGGAGTGTGTGATGAACGCGGTGACCAGCAGCACCATCAGGCCGCCCCACATGGCGTCCCAGGCGGCGCCGAAGAAACCCTCGCCGTCGACGACGAACTGGACGGGGTACATCAGGGCCGCCGCGCCGAGCCCGAGGAACATGGCGAACCGCCACGGGTGCGTCAGCGCCCAGTTCCGCGCCTGGCGCGTCACCCGGTCACCCTGGTCGGGCTTGGAGATGGCGCCGATCCCGGCGACGAGAGCGAACAGGGTGATCCCCGAGCACAGAGCCCAGGTGAGGTCGGCCGGTCCGGGAAGGACCACGCCCATCAGGAAGCTGGTGACCGCGATCGCTCCACCGGAGATCGCCGCAGCCCCCCAAGGCGCGCCGCGCAGGGCCGCCCCGGTCAAGGACATCTCGTCCATTCTGGTCAGTTCGTTCATGCTTACAGCGTGCCTCCGAGAGGGGCACCCGGGCATCGGGGAAGTCCCTGACCACCCCCTGAGCCGCCCCGGTTAGGCTCTCGGGATGTCCCTCTCCTTCCGTACGGCCCGGCGCGCGGACGTCCCGGTGATCGTGGCCCTGATGGTGGACGACCCCGTCACGGCGGCCCGCGAGGCGCCGGCCGGCCCCGCACCCGACTACGACGCCGCCTTCACCGCCGTCGACGCCGACCCGCGCAACGAGCTGATCGTCGTGGAGTCCGGCGGGGAGATCGTGGGGACGATGCAGCTCACCTACATCCCCGGGCTGTCTCGGCGCGGCGCGGAACGGGCCCAGATCGAGGCGGTCCGCGTGGCCGTGCCGTACCGGAACCGGGGGATCGGACGGGCCATGATGACGTGGGCGGTGGAGCGGGCCCGCGAGCGCGGTTGCGGCCTGGTGCAGCTCACCTCGGACAAGGCGCGCACCGACGCGCACCGCTTCTACTCCTCGCTCGGGTTCACGGCCTCCCACGAGGGGTTCAAGCTGCGGCTCGGCTGATCGATCCCAGTGGAGCCCGTCGCCGAGCACGACGGCTGATCAGAGCGGGGCGACCTCGACCATGGTGTCGTGGTAGACCGCGCCCCGGCCCATGTCGGCGTCGCGCTCGTCGATCGCGGCGTTCGGGTTGGCGCCCGCGCTGAGCTTGGGCCAGTGCCCCTTCGGCGCCGCGACCACCCCCGGCCGCACCCGGTCGCTGATCTCGACGTACGCGGTGAACTCCCCGCTGCCGTTGAACACCCGCGCGGCCTGCCCGTCGGCGAGCCCGCGTGGCGTGGCGTCGGCCTCGTTGACCAGCACGCGGGGCCCCTTCGACCGCTTGAGCAGCTCGGGGTTGTTGCCGAAGGTCGTGTTCAGGAACGTGTGCGACGCCGGGGTGATCATCGTGAGCGGGAACTCGCGGTCGGCGGGAGCCGTACGGGCGGTCAGGGAAGGGACGTAGCCCGCGACCCGGGGGAGGCCCGCCGCCTCGGCGCGCTCGGAGACGAACTCCAGCCGCCCGCTGGGTGTGGGGAAGCCCTCGGTGAACGGCACGAACGGGTCGGCGACGTCGAGCCTGACCCAGCCGCGCTTGCGGATCTCCTCGATGGCGATCCCGCCGCTCGCGAGCACCTGCTCGGCCAGCTCCATGTCCGTGTCGTACAGGGACGGCTCGGTCAGGCCCATGTGGCGGGCCAGGCGGCGGAACGTCTCCGTCGTGGACAGGCACTCGCCCGGCGGCTCGACGGCGGGCTCGTTCCACATGAGGTACATGTGCCCGTAGCCGGCGTGCACGTCCAGGTGCTCGATCTGCATGGTCGCGGGCAGCACGATGTCGGCGTAGTCGACCGTGTCGGTCGGGAACTGCTCCATCACGACCGTGAACAGGTCCTCGCGCTCCAGCGCCGCCCTGATCCGGTTCTGGTCGGAGGTCGAGCCGAGGGGATTGGCCGCGTAGACCCACAGGCACTTGACCGAGTCGTCGAGGCCGTCGGCCAGGCGGGTCATCGTGAGCGTGCGGACCGGGTGGGGGAGCAGGTCGGGGCGGCGGTCGGGCCGCAGCGGGACGTGGCCGGAGGTGGAGTAGGCCACTCCGCCGCCGGGATACCGCCAGTCGCCGGTGACCCCGGGGATGCAGGCGATCGTCCGCATGGCCGTGCCGCCGCCCTCGTGGCGCTGGATGCCCATCGTGGCCCGGATGCCGGTCGGCCGGGTGTGCGCGAGCCGTACGCCGAGGGTCCTGATCCGGTCCGCGGGCAGCCCGGTGATCTCCGCGACCCTTTCAACGGGATATTTCCTGATCTCGGCTTCGAACTCGTCCCAGCCGTGGGTGTGCCGCTCGATGTAGTCGCGGTCTTCCGCGCCCTCGTCGAGCACGACGTGCAGCAGCCCGAGGGCGAGCGCGGCGTCGGTGCCCGGCCGGATCGGCAGGTGCTCGTCGGCCTGGTCGGCCGTACGCGTCCTGACCGGGTCGATCGCCACCACGTACGCCCCGGCGGCCCGGGCGTCCTGGACGAACTTCCACATGTGGTGGCCGCTGGTGAGGGTGTTGGTGCCCCACAGGAGGATCAGCCGGGACAGGGCGAACGTCTCCGGGTCCATGCCGCCGGGGGTGCCGTTGGTGTACCGCAGGCCGTCGTTGCCGGCCCGGGAGCAGATGTTCATGTCGTGCCGGGAGGCGCCGAGGGCGTTCCAGAAGCGGGCGGGCAGCGCCGCGTCGGTCCCCTGGAGGAAGCCCAGCGACCCGGTCCCCTGGTACGGCCAGATCGCCTCGCCGCCGTGCTCGGTGACGATGGCGGTCAGCCGGGTGGAGATCTCCGCCAGCGCCTCGTCCCAGCCGATCCGCTCGAACCGGCCCGACCCCTTGGGGCCGGTCCGCCGCATCGGGTGGAGGACGCGGTCGGCCGCCCGGGCCTGCTCCAGGTAGCGGTTGACCTTCACGCAGAGGGCGCCGCGCGTGTAGGGATGGTCGCGGTTGCCCCGCAGGGCGACGGCCTCGCCGTCCCGCACGGTCACGGTCCAGGAGCACCCGTCGGGGCAGTCCAGCGGGCAGGCTCCCAGCACGGTCAAGGACGAGCTCATGCGTCAGACGTTAGCGACCTCCCTCAGCCGCCGGCGACGCAGGTGTACAGCCGCATGCGGCGGCGGTCGAAGTCGAGGTCGTACGTCTGGGTCTCCACGGTCCGCAGGCCGGCCTCCGCCAGCAGGTCGTCGATCGCCTCGTCGGGCAGCACGGCCTTGGTCCAGCCGCCGAGGAATCTGCGCGTACGCCCCGAGGCGTCCACCGATTCGGCGTAGAAGTTCATGAGCTGCACGCCCTCGTCCGGCAGGTAGCGGTGGGCGCTCAGCACGAACTGCTCCTCACCGGCGGAGGACGCGGGGAAGGCCACCAGATCGCCGTTCTGGGTCAGCAGCCGCTCGTCCTCCGCCAGGGCGTTGTCGAAGGCGAACCGCCCGCCGGGGGCGAGGTGCTCGCGTGCCCGGGCGAAGACCTCCCGCCGGTCGGCCTCGTCCGCCAGCAGGCTGATGTTGTTGGCGGGCAGCAGGATCAGGCCGAAGCGCCGGTCGAGCCGCAGGCCGCGCATGTCCGACCGGACGATCGTCACCCGCCCGGCCACGCTCTCGTCCTCCTTCGCGAGCCGGCGGCGCAGCAGGGCCAGCATGTCAGGGGAGGAGTCGAGGGCGACCACCTGATGGCCCTCCCTGGCCAGCGGCACGGTGATCCGCCCGCTGCCGCAGCCCAGCTCCAGCACACCCCCCGGGCTCCGGTCGGCCAGCTTGAGGTAGTCGTCCAGGTCCCACTCGTACGTCTCGGACAGCGCGTCGTAGAGGGCGGCGTAGTAGCCGGTGTAGACCGGCATGACCTCGGTCAGCGGGAGGTTCATCCGGCTCAGCATCTCGAAGACACCGAAGAATCGCGGTTCGGGGTGCATGTCCGTCCTTTCGCCAGGTCAGTGCCGGGTGCCGGCCGGCTCCGGGAGCGCGGCGAGCTCCGCGAGGTCGTCCGGCGTGAGCCTGAGACCGGCCGCCGCGACGTTGCTCTCCAGGTGCCGGGGGTTCTTGGTGCCGGGGATCGCCATCACGTGCTCCCCCAGCGAAAGGACCCAGGCGAGCGCCACCTGGGACGGCGTCGCGTCGTGGCGGGCGGCGACGGCACCGACCCGGTCGACGATCGCCCGGTTGGCGGCCATCGCGGCGGGCTGGAAGCGTTGCAGCCGCCGCCGCATGTCGCCCTCGGACAGGACGGGCGCGGAGGCGAAGCGGCCGGTGAGCAGCCCCCGTCCGAGCGGCGCGAACGCGATGAACGCGATCCCGTGTGCGGCGCAGTACGGCACCACCTCGGCCAGCGGGTCACGGGTCGTCAGCGACAGCTCCGACTGGACGCTCGCCACGGGGTGCACGGCGGCGGCCCGCTCGATCTGGTCCACGGTGACCTCCGACAGCCCGATGGCCCGGGCCTTGCCGGCCGCGACCGCCTCGGCCATCGCCCCCCAGCTCTCCTCCAGCGGTACGTCCGGGTCGACCCGGTGGAGCTGGTAGAGGTCCACGTGGTCGGTGCCGAGCCGGCGCAGGCTGCCGTCGATCGCCCTGCGGACGTGATCGGGCCGGCCCATGTGGTAGAGCCGCCCGGCCTCGTCGGCCACCAGGCCCGCCTTGGTGGCCAGCACCGTCTCCTCCCGGCGCCCGGCCAGCGCCCTGCCCACGAGCTCCTCGTTGGTGTACGGGCCGTACACGTCGGCGGTGTCGACGAACGTCACCCCCAGGTCGAGGGCCTGCCTGATCACCCGCAGCGAGGTGTCCTCGTCCCGGCCTTCGGGGTCGTAGGCGAACGACATCCCCATGCAGCCCAGCCCGAGCCTGCCCGGGCCCCAACGCGTCGGCATGCGCGCTCCCTCGATCACTCGGCCGCCGGGCGGAGCCCGGTCCGGTAGCCCACCACGACCGCTCCCGCCCCCAGCAGGCCCGCGACCGCGAACGGCACGCGCGGGCTGTTCCCGGCCAGCGCGGTGAGCTGGCCGGCGACGACGGCTCCCAGCGGGTAGGCGGCGACGGCGAACGTGCGCGCGGTGGCGGTCACCCGGCCGATCAGCTCCGGCGGCACCACCCGCTGACGCAGCGCGCGGATGTGCACGGTGGCCAGCACGCTCGTCAGCCCGATGGCGGCGTTCGCCGCCGCGAGCCAGACCGCCGACGAGGCCGCCGACGCCGCCACCAGTGCCGCGGCGAGCACCAGCAGGGCGCCGCCGATCAGGTTGTGCGCCGGGAACCGGCGTCCCGCGGGGCCGGCGGCGGCGGCTCCGAGCACGCCCCCCGCGGCCCCGGCGGCGAGGGCGAGGCTGGCCCCGCCCGGCCCGCCGTCCAGGGTGTGGACGGCGTAGAAGACGACCAGGGTCTCCACCGCCAGCACGAAGTTGATCACTACTTGAAGCGAGCACACGGCCCGGACCAGCCGGTGCCGCCGGAGGTAGCCGAGGCCCTCGCGCAGGTCGGCGGCTGCCCCCCGGACCGTGAGGCCGCCCCGGATGTCTCGCTTCACCGCCCCGCGCGGTAGCAGCCACAGCGTCACGACCGAGACGCCGTAGGAGGCGGCGTTGACCAGCAGGCAGGAGCCGAGCCCGAAGCCGGCCGCCACCGCCCCCGCCAGCGCCGGGCCGGCGAGCAGGCCGAGCTGGGTGGTGAGCTCCAGCCGCGAGTTGCCGGCGACGAGGTGCGACGGCCGCAGGATGCCCTGGAGCAGAGCCGCGTGCGCCGTGTCGAACAGCACGCCGAAGACCGCCGCCGCGACGGCCAGCCCCAGCAGGACGGCGACGGGGGCCGCTCCGGCCAGCGCGAGCCCGGTGAGCAGCGAGAAGAGAGCCAGCCGGACGGTGTCGCACCAGAGCATGAGCCGCCGGGGGTCGAGGCGGTCGGCGACCGCCCCCGCGAACAGACCCGACAGCAGGTAGGCGATGGTCTGCGGGGTGGCGGCCAGCGCGGCGAGCACAGGGGAGGAGGTCTGCTGGAGCACCAGCAGGGGAAGGGCGAGCAGGGCCATGCCGTCGCCGGCCGCCGACACGCTCTGCCCTCCCCACAGCAGCAGGAAGGGCAGGTCGCGCGTGCGGTGGCCGCGCTCGGACTCCGGGGGCGCCGGCGTCGTCCCCGTCACGACCCCGTCACGGCGTCCGTGTGCCAGCCGGCGCGCTGCACCACCGCCGCCGGGCCGTGGGCGTAGTGGCAGCGGATGCCGTCGAGGAAGCTCCACGTGAGCTGCGGCACGAGCGCGGCCGAGGCGAGCGTGTCCGGCCCGATCGAGTGCTCGGACAGCAGGTCGAGCATCTGCCTGACGTCGTGCGCGTGCCCGAGGTCGGTGTCCTCCGCGTCGTGCCGGCGCATCACGTCGAGCAGCGGCCGGGCCTCGGGCAGTCGGCCGGTGACGGCCTCGTAGAAGGAGACGTGCCGGGCCGCCGGCCCGTCGCCCTCGGCCCGCAGCGTGAGCTGGAGGTAGGCCACGCCGAGGACGTACGCCTTCCAGTCCCGCTGGGCGAGGCCGCGCAGCATCCCGGTGAATGATCGCGTGGTCGGCAGCGGCCGCATGTGGGCGACAGGCAGCCCGCCGAAGTCCCCGCCCCGCGCCTTGTCGATGCCCTCGCGGAACATCGCGCCGTGCTCGAACTCCTCCTCCAGGTGGTGGACGAGGAGCGCCCGCAGCCGGGGGTCGGGGCAGGCGGCGATGCCGGCGCCGCAGTGCTGCCAGATCGCCGCCACGTAGTGGTGGTTCTCGACCAGCCAGCCGTACACGAGGGGCAGGGTGGGGCGCTCGGTCATCTCCGTCCACAGGCGGTGCCCGTCGATGGCCCGCATCCACTCGCCGACCAGCTTCTCCAGCGCGGCGCCGCCGCCGTCGACCGGCTGGTGCGCGTACGGCCCGGCGAGGCGGCCCGCGGCCTGCTCCACCGGTGCCGTCCGCTCGATCACGCCCTCGCCGTACGCGAACGCGGTCGCGAGGGCGGCGCGCATGCCCGTGGTGAGCGAGGGATCGCCGTGCGCGGCGAGGTGGAGGATCTCGGCGGGCCACACCGGAAGGCCGTCGGCCTCCCCGCCGAGCAGGGCGGGGACGGCCGCGGCGTCCCTCGTGAGCTCGGGCATGACCCCCACGAGGTCGCCGGACAGCCCCTCGTCGAGGGAGTCGAGCCAGCGGACGATGGCCTCCGCGACCAGGGTGATCTCGTTGAGCGAGTCGGCCAGCTGGGTGGCGGTCACGAGGCCCGCCACCTCGATGGCCTCCTTCCAGTTCGAGCCGTGGCCGAGCCCGAGGTCGGTCTTGACGTGCTCGAAGATGGCGGCCATCGCGTCGGCGCTCACCTGGCCGCCGGCGGCGACGTGCTCGTGCCAGCCCGCCACTGCCGTCCGGTTGCCCGCGGTGAACTCCAGCAGGCCGGAGCAGAGCGCGGCGGGCAGGGGGCCGGAGTCGGCGACCGTGCGCATCAGGTGGATCCACTCGACGGTCGCGGGCCACGGCCGGGCGGCCCGCACCAGGGCGCGGTCGCAGCCGATCGCGGCCAGGCCGTTCTCGAAGTAGGTGTCGTGGTCGGCCTCCTCGACCACGTGGCGGGCCTGCAGCTCGTTGAGCGCGTCCGGCCGCGGGCTGCCGCCGACGCCGGTCGCCATGCGGAACGGCGCGGCGGCCAGGTAGTGGCGGTTCTCCAGCAGGTAGGCGTGGAGGAAACGGGTCGCCTCCCCCGCCCGCACACGGCTCCAGGACGGGTGGGAGTAGATGAACTCCAGGCACGCCTCGTACTGCCCGAGCACGATGGCCTGCGCCTCTTCGACGGTCAGCGTGGCGTCCGCCGCCCCCGTGACGAGAGTCGCGCGGATCCGGTCGAGCAACTCGGCGCCGCACGCCGCCTCGGCCGGGATCTCGGCGCGGTCGAGGAGAAGCGCCGGGTCCCCTGCGGGACCCACGAGGAACGGGGCCGTCCGGCGTAGCTTCACGCGTCCTCCCTGCATGAGCTGGGCTGGGGTGGGCTGTGTGGGATGGGCGGGAGCGGGCTGTGTGGGAGTGAGCTGGGGAAGGTGCCGGGAGACGGCCTCCCGGCACCGGTGTGCCCTCTACTCGACGACCGCGGGGCGCAGCTCGTCCGCGGCGCTCTCGGCGCGCACGACGATCTCCGCGAGACCCTCGAGTTCCTCGGTGGTCAGGTGCATTGTCAACACCTCCTCTCCGGGAGTCGGACGATCGTGATTCTTCAACCCGCGCGGCGCGGGCGTCCATGCGGCTCCGCTGTCCGGTTACGGCATTTCCCCTAGTGGACACCCGGTTGGTGGACGGGCCGGTTCAGCCGATCAGCGCCCACGGCTCGGGGACGCGCAGGGCCAGCCGGGGCCGCTGCCGCGCCCACCACCGGATCGACCGCACCAGGATCAGCGCGGGGTCGGCGACCGGCCGGGTCGGCGTGAACGGCCGGGGCATGCTCGTGTAGCTCTCGAACATGCCGAGCAGCTCGACGGCCTGTGACTGGACGGGCGACAGGTGCTGCCGTGCGAGCGGCAGGAAGAAACGGTGCCACCGCTCGGCGGAGATGAACGGCGGCGGGGCGATGGGCGGCACGCCCGCCTCGGCGCGCAGCGCGTTGAGCGTGGAGCAGGCCACGTCGATGAGCCCGGCGAGGGTCATGCTGGCCGCTCCGCCCGCGACCACCTCCACCTTCGGCGAGGGAGGCGCGGGCCCGTGGACGGCGTCGGCGATGACGTCGGCGACCTGGTCGACCGGCGCGATCTCCGCGTACCCGCCCGGATCGCCCACCACGGCGGCGGCGAGCCCCGACACCAGCGTCTGCAAGAGCGTGTAGGGGCCCGAGAAGCGCGCTATCGCGCCGTCACCGGCACGACCGAGGATGAGGGGCGGCCGGACCACGGTCACCGGCCCCGCGCGCTCCAGCACGAGATCCTCGCACCGCGCCTTCGACCATTCGTACGCGTTGCGGTACCGGCCGAACTCCGACGGCGGACCGCCGCCGGGATCGTCGCCGGGATCGCGGCCGTCGGCGTACGCCGTGGAGACGTGCACGAGATGCGTGGCGGGCCCGGCGAGCTCCAGCACGCTCCTGACCGGATTCACGTTGGCCGCGACGGCCTCGTCCCTCGTCATGGTCCACCGGGTGGACGCGGCCGTGTGCACGATCACGTCCCACGGCCCGGCCAGCTCCTCCGGCGGAGGCTCGGCGCCGATCGCCCAGCGCACCTCTCCCGCCTGCCGCGCGGTGCGGGTGACCCGGGTCAGCTCGACGCCCTCGCCGTCTGCGCCGCGCTCGGCCAGCACCCGGGCCACCTCGGAGCCCACGACGCCTCCCGACCCTGTGAGCAGCACACGCGTTCCGCCGCGTCCCCCGCCTCCCGCGCTCACGGCCGCCGGTCCCAGGCGGCGGGAGCCAGCACGAGACAGGCGTTGTGGCCGCCGAACCCGAAGGAGTTGGACAGCACGGGCGCAGGAGGGATCCGCCGCGGCCCGCCGGTGACCAGGTCCAGCAGGTCGGCGTCCGGGCCGCCGCCGAGGTTCGCCACCGGCGGCACCAGTCCCCGCGCGGCGCAGACCAGCCCCATCACCGCCTCGAACGCCCCCGCGCCGCCGACGAGGTGCCCGGTGACGCCCTTGGACGCGGTCACGGGCGGCATGTCGTCGCCGAAACAGGCCGCGATGCCTCTGGCCTCGGCCCGGTCGTTGAGGACCGTCGCGGTGCCGTGGGCGTTGACGTGGCCGATGCCGGCGGGGGCCAGGCCCGCGTCGGCCAGGGCGAGGCGCATGCAGGCCGCCGCGCTTGACCCGTCCTGCACGGGGGCGACGACGTGGTGGGCGTCGGAGGTGGAGGCGTAGCCGAGGGCCTCCCCGAGGATCGTCGCGCCGCGCGCCTCGGCCGACTCCCACCGCTCCATCACCATCATCGCGGCGCCCTCGCCCATCACGAAGCCGTCGCGGTCGCGGTCGAACGGCCTCGACGCGGCCCCCGGATCGTCGTTGCGCCGCGACACCGCCCCGACCCGGAAGAACGCGCCGAGCACGAGCGGGGACAGGGCCGAGTCGACCCCGCCGGCGACCACGCGTTCCAGCTCACCTGAGCGGATCTTCTCCATCGACTCGCCGATCGCCGTCGCGCCGCTGGCGCACGCCGTGGCGTACGTGAGACAGGACTTCTTGGCGCCCAGGCGCAGCCCCACGCGGGCGGCGGCCGAGTTGGCCATGATGCGCAGCACCGTGTAGGTCGGCATCCCCGCCGGGTCGTCCACGTGCGCCGGGGCCACCTCGGCGGCGACGTCCAGCCCCGCCATGCCGGTGCCCACCGCGACGCCCATGTCCTCCTGGCCGGTCTCGGCCAGGCCGGCGGACCGTACGGCGTCGGCCGTGGCGGCGGCCATGAGGACGGCCGAGCGGTCCATCTGCCGCCACTCCCGCGGGCCCAGATAGGAGGACAGCTCGAAGTCGGGGACCCGGCAGGCGAACGTGACCGGCGACCGCGCCTCCACCAGGTGCGGCAGCGTCTCCGCCGCCGACTTCCCGGACAGCAGCGCCTCCATGGCCTCGTCCACGGTGAGCCCGCCGGGGGCCTTGAGGCCGAGGCCGGTTATCGCGACGCGGTGCCGGCGGCCACCGCGCTCACTCACGCCCGCTCCAGGCTGAGCCGGTGCAACGCGTCGACCGCGTCGCCCACGTTCTCCATCTCCAGCAGCGCGTCGACCTTGATCCGCACGCCGAGGGCGGACTCCAGCCGGGCGCCGATCTCCATCAGCTCCAGGCTGTCGACCTGGTACTCCTCACGGAGGTCGGTCTGCTCGGTCACCTCCGTCTCCGCCACGCCCATGACCGAGGCGATCTTCGTACGGACCAGGACGGACAGCTCACTGCGGTCCACAGCAATCAACTCCTTCAGGGGACGGCCGGCGCGCGCAGCCCGGGAGAGGACTCGTCGAGATCGAGCGAGGCCCGCAGGCCCAGCGCCCTGCGCCCGAGGTACTGGCGGGTCGCCGCGGGGGTCGGCGGGTGGAAACGGACGGCCTGCGCGTCGCGCCACAGGCGCTCCAGAGGGCCCTTCCTGGCGTAGGACGCCCCTCCCGCGCATTCCGCGAGGGCGGCGACGAGGTCGGGCACCGCCCTGACGGCCCGCTGCTTGACGGCGAGCGCTCCGGCCAGCAGCGTCTGGGGCGCCACCCCGGCGTCCATCCGGGCGGCGGTGTTCGCGCAGGCGGCCTCCAGGGTCAGCAGGTCGGCGACGTGCTCGCCGATCGCCGCCTGGTAGCTCGGCAGCTCGGCGCGGGCGGCGTCGAGATGGGCGATCCGCTGGCGGCGCAGCAGGTCTGCGGCCGCGTCGAGCGCCGCCGCCGCCAGGCCGAGGTAACAGGCGGTGGCGGTCAGGGCGAACCAGACCACCCCGGCGGCCAGGATGTCGTCGTCCTCCGCGCCCGCCGGCGCCCGGTAGAAGACCAGCTCGTCCGGTACGACGCACCGGTCGAGCAGCAGCGTGTTCGAGGCCGCGCCACGCATGCCGAGGGTGTCCCAGTCCTCCCGTACGGACAGTCCCGGCGCGTTGGTCGGCAGCAGCGCGACGATGACGTCGCCGGGCCCGCCGCCGGGCCCACCGGCGGGCGATGTGGCGAGCTGGAGGCAGACCAGGTCGGCCTCCTTGATGAGGGAGCACGGGCGCTTGACACCCGACGCCTCCCACCCGCCCTGGACCGGGACGGCGGTGAGCGTGGAGCGGGAGGCCGACCCGCCCAGGTTCGGCTCGGCGAAGGCCGACGCCAGCAGGCGGTTCTGGGTGGCGATCGCCTCCATGAGCAGCCACGACGTGTCCGTCCTGCGACGCCAGTGCTCCACCATGAGGCCGACGGAGAACATGTGCATGTTGACGGCCACGGCGAGCCCGGGGTCGGCGGCCCCGAGGGCGCGCTGGGCGGCGCAGCAGCCGGTCAGCCCGAGACCGGCGCCGCCGAAGTCGCGGGGGACGGGCAGGCCGGGCCAGTTCAGCTTCTTCAGCAGGGCGAGGCTCTCCAGCGGAGGGGCCCCGCGCAGATCCGCCTCGGCGGCGTGCCCGGCGATCTCCTCCAGCGCGTCGGGGGGCAGCAGCGCGCTCGTGTCCGGCCAGACCTCCGGCGACAGATCGGCGCCGAGCACGGGTGCGCGGACGGGTGCGGTCATCGCGCCACCTCCGCCTCGGCCGCCTCGACCGCCGACGTCAGCGCGTCGAGCGCGCGGTCCACCTCGCGCCTGGTCGCGATGAGCGGCGGCAGCAGCCGGAGCGTCTCCGGCCTGCTCAGGCAGGGCGATACGAGCAGGCCGCGCCTGGCGAGCCCGATCTGGACCTCTCCCGACAGCTCCTTGGACGCGAAGTCGACCCCCCACAGCAGGCCCCGGCCGCGGATCGCGGTGACCGCGCCCGGGTGGGCGCGCATGAGCTCGGCGAGCCCGGCGGCCATCCAGGCGGAGACCGCGGCGCCCTGGTCGGCGAGGTCCTCGATGGCAGTCAGGGCGGCAGGGACGGCCGCCGCGCACAGCGGCTGCCCGGCGAAGGTCGCGCTGTGCCGGAAGGGGTCGTCGAGCAGCGGCCGGTAGAGCTCGTCGGAGCAGACGGCGGCCGACAGCGGGACGACGCCCCCGCCCAGCGGCTTGCCGAGCAGCACCGCGTCCACCGGGAGGCTCGCGTGCAGCGCGAGCGACCGCTCGCCCGCCCGGCGCAGCCCGCACTGGATCTCGTCGGCGACCGCGAACGCCCCCGCGGCGTGCGCGTCCTCGCACCAGCGGGCCAGCACGGCGGTGTCCAGCGGCATGACGCCGTTCTCTCCCTGGATGGGCTCGAAGACGACGGCCGCCACATCCCCGGCCGCGCACTCCCTGGCGACGGCCTCGGGGTCGCCGGTGTCCAGGTGGCTCGCGTACGCCAGCAGGGGCTCCAGCCCGGCGCGGAAACGTTCGTGATGGGTCAGCGCCAGCGCCCCCATGGACTTGCCGTGGAAGGCGCCGTTCACCGCGAGGACCCTCGGCCGCCCGGTGGCGAGCCGGGCCAGCTTGACCGCGACCTCCACCGCGTCGCAGCCGTTCACGCCGAGGTACACGCGCTTCAGCCGGCCGCCGAGGTGGTCGGCGAGGCGCTCGGCCGCCGCCGCGGCGACCGGGTTGACGAGCGACCTGCTGGAGACGGGCATCGCGTCGAGCTGGGCGCGTACGGCGGCCGTCACCGCCGGATGCCGGTGGCCGAGGAGGGTGACGGCGTAGGACCCGAAGTCGAGCATGGTCCGGCCGTCCGACAGCGTGATCTCACAGCCCGAGGCGGCCTCCTCGACGGAGCCCTGCCCGGCGAACTTGCCCGCGAGCGCCACCGCCGGGGAGAAGTGCCGCTGGACCCGGCGGAAGGTCTGCCTGGCGAGATCCCGCCCGGTGGGCCGTGCGGCGACCGGTATCACGGCACCGCCACGCCGGCGCGCCGGCCGATCTGATCGAGGATGGCGCGCGAGTTGTCCTCAAGGGCACGGGCCGCCACCGGGTTGAGCATCTCGGCCATCAGCGGGATGCCGATGTCGAACTCCACGCGAAGCTCCACCATCGTGCCTTCCGGGGAGTCGCTCACCTGCCAGTGCCCGGTGAAGTACGCGAGGTCGCCCTCGATCTGCTCGAACTCGATGCGGTGGGCCGCGTGGTCGATGCGCTCGCGCTCCTCCCATTCCAGCTCCGACCCCTTCAGCAGCACGGCCCAGCGGCTGACCCGCAGCTCGCCGTCCTGCTCCATGATCTCGATCTCGCGGACCTCCGGCATGTAGTCCGGGAAGGCCTCGCAGTCGAGCACCACTTTCCACACCTGCTCGATCGGGCGGTCGGTCGTGTGCCGGGTATGGACGACAGGCATGTTCGCTCTCCTACCTGGACGTGTTCATTCGGGGTAAGGCGAGGCCGACGGCGACCAGCGCCACGGCGCAGCCGCCGAGGAGCGCCGCCGCCGCGCCGGTGACCGCGGCTCCGGCCGCGCCGGCCAGCACCAGGCTCGCCACCGCGGTGGCGACGGCGGTCATGACGGCGTCGGCGAGGGCCATCCCGGCGGACGCGGTGCCCTGCTCGGCCGGGGGCGACAGGTCGATCACGGTCGCGTTGAGCGCGATCATGGCGAGGTTGGCGCCGAGCCCGGTCAGCGCCCACCCGGCGTACACGAGCGCGATCGGCCCGGCGATTCCGGCCGCCGTCACGCCGAGCGCGGCCGCCTGCAGCGCCGTCCCCGCGATGGCGACCCGGGACCGGCCGTACCGGGTGAGCCAGCCGGTGGTGTGCAGCACGCCGCCGACCGCGAAGCCGATGATCCCGGATGACAGCGCCGAGCCGGCCGACGAAAGGGACAGCCCCCGCCCCTCGGCGAGGGCGAGCGGCAGGACGAACGCGAGGCCCGCCCACGGGCCGCCCGCCAGGCCTCGCAGGAGCACCGTCGCGGGAAGCCCGCGCGCCAGGCGCAGGGCGCCCCGGGGGAGCAGCGGCCTGCCGCCGAGCACGATCGCGCACGCCGCCGCCGCGAGGACCGGCCACGTCCACCCGTCCGGGACGCGCCGCAGGTTCATCAGCGCCACGACGCCGCACGCCAGCAGGAGCGCGGGGGCCAGGCGCGCCCGCAGCGATGCGGCGCCCGCGGGCATGCCCGGCCGGTCGTTCCACAGCCCCACGATCGACGGCCACATGATCGCCAGGGCGACGGCCTCGATGGCGGGGACGGGGGCGAGCACCCACCGCCAGCCCACCGTGTCGGTCACCACACCCGCGATCAAGGGGCCGAGCAGGGCGGGGACCGCCCACGCCATGGCCAGGTAGCCGAGCACCCGGCCCCGGCGCTCCGGCGGGAAGCACCGCCCTATGAGCACGTAGACCGACACCCACACCAGCCCGTGCCCGATCCCCTGGATGACCCGGCCGGCGGCCAGCCAGCCGAAGAACGTGGCGGTGGCGCAGACGAGGAGCCCCGTGCCGTGCAGGACGGCTCCGGCGACGAAGATCCGTAGGGCCCCGGTGGTCCCGCACAGCACGCCTCCGGCCGCCAGCGCCACGAGCTGGGCGAGCACGAACAGGCCGAAGACCAGCGGGTAGGAGGACCTGCCGCCGATCTCCGCGAGCGCGGCGGGGGCGAGGGTCGCGGTGGCGGTCGCCTCGAACGACGCCACCGTCACCGTCAGGATCAGCGTAAGCGTGACACGGGACGGGTCGGCGACCGCCGAGGGGCGGTCCGTGAGCGCGTCCCCGGCGCTCCCGGTCACAGCTGCCACGTCATCCAGTCGATGGGAGCCAGCCCCAGGCGGCTCCGCAGCGCCTCGATGTCGGCCCCGATGCGGATGCTGGGGAAGAAGCCCTTCGCCGTCCGGATCACCGGGACGGTGATCGGCAGGTCGGACTCCAGGGCCGCGGCGGCCCGCCGCGCCGCCTCGGCGGCGCGCCCGGCGTCGTCCCGCCCGGCGCCGAAGCTGTCCGGGAGCTCGCGCAGGGCTGCGGCCTCCGGCGCGTCGCTCAGGCAGACCCGCAGCGCCAGCTCGTCGCGCGGGCACTTGCCCTGGTATCCCGCGAGCACGAGACGGGCGTAGAAGACGCCGTGCAGCGCCTCCGACGCCGCCTCGACGCTCGTCGGCCAGTCCTCGTCGGCCTCGGCCGCCTCGATGTCGGCGATCGAGCTCTGCACGTCGAGGACGTACACCCAGGCGGCGGGCGCCGCGCGGGTCGCGAACCACAGGGCGTCGTACGGCGGGGCCTGCGCGGTCATCCGCCCACCTCGCAGGAGGTCAGCGCCGCCGACAGCGCGCCCTCGTCGACCACGACCCGCAGCAGCCCGTCGCCGAGCAGGCGTGCCGTCTCGTCAGGCCCGCTGCGCGCGAGGACCTCGGCGCACGGGCCGCCCTCCGGGCGCCGGCCCGCTTCGAGCGTCCCCAGCGCCGTGAGGTGGAAGCGCTCCCTGCCGACGCGGACGTCGGCCGTGCCGGTGCCGCCCTCCAGCCGGCACAGGGACGTCGGGTCGAGCGCGTCGAAGCCCAGGCCGGCCATGAGCGCGGCCATGTCCGCGCTGCCGGACATCGCCATGGCCGAGCGCACCAGCTCCTCCGCGATCCCGGCGCGGGCGACGCGGGCCGGGAGCCACTTGCGGCCGATCGGCGGGTACCCCGCGGCGGCGCCGGCGAGGCTCAGCAGGGCTCGCCCGCAGACGCGCCACAGGTGCCCGGCGTCGCGGCGGGAACGGCCGACGAGCTCCGCGGTGGCCCAGGCGGACACGACGGCGGTGAACGCCGACCGCAGCAGGCAGGCCATGGCGGTCTGCCGGCGCTCGTCGTCCATGATCGGCGGCGTGTCGCGGGCGATCGGCACCGCCGAGCACCAGCGGGTCAGCCGGGCCGTGTCCCCGGCGCCGAGGGGCACGTCCAGGGCCATCCGGCCGAGCTTGGTGACGACGCCCGCCTCGGGCAGCCGGGCCAGGACGTCATCGGCGTAGGAGAGGGGGAAGTGCTCCACGTCCACGGTCAGGGCGCCGATGAAGAACAGGTAGGGCGGGGCCGGGCCGGGCACGCCTGGAGAGAAGATGTGGAGGTCCACGTCGCTGCCACGGTTGCCGAACCCCTGTGCGAGCGAACCGACCAGATAGGCCGGTCCCGCCGTCAGGAGGCTGCCCCCGTGCTTGTGGAGCTCCTCGAGAGTGGTGCCGACCCTGGCCAGCGCCTGCTCCGCGATCAGCGAGGACTCTGTCACATCACTTCCTTCGAAAGGCGGTCGGTGACGTGCTGAAGAAATGCGGATGTCCACTAGGGGAATGCAAGGAGTCTGGAAAAGCGGGCGACCGCCCGTAAAGTGATCACCGCTGGCCGTATCGGGCGTGCCCGAAACGGCCAGCGGCGGCGCGCTTCAATCGACGGCGGCGCGCAGCTCCCGCACGAGCAGCGGCACGGCCTCCGCCCAATCCGCCACCACCCCGGCGTCTGCCGCGTCGAAGACCGGCGCGTCCGGGTCCGCGTTCACGGCCAGCACGAATCCGGCCTCGCGGACGCCGGACATGTGGGTCGGCTTGCCGGACGCGCCGAGCAGCACGTAGAGGGCGGGGGCGACCGCGTGGCCGGTGATCCCCACCTGCCGGGACCGGGGGAGCCATCCCTGGTCGGTGACCTTGCGCGTCGCCGCGAGCTCGGCGTCGAGCACGTCGAGCAGCGGCTTCAGCTCGGCGTACCGCTCCGGGTCCACGCCCCGGCCCACCCCCACGACCACACGTGCGGCCGCGAGATCCGCGGGGTCGTCCTCGGCGATCCGCTCGGTGACCAGCACCCGGCCGCGCGGCGCGACCCGTACGGACGAAACGGCCGCGGCGCCGCCCAGCCGGGCCGGGCCGGGGGGCAGCACACCGGGCCGTACGGTGACGAGCTGGACCGGTGTCGTGACGCTGACGAGGGCCTGGCCGCCGGCCGTGGACTTACGGCACACCAGCCGCCCGTCCGCCGCCTCCAGCGCGGCGGCGTCGCCGACCAGCCCCGCGCCGAGCCGGGCTGCCACCCGCGCCGCGACCTCCCGGCCCCACGACGTGCTCGGCGCCAGCACCGTACGCGCCCCGGCGCCGGTGAGCCATGAGGCTGCCGCGGCGGCGAAGTCGTCGGGCAGGGGAGTGAGCGCCACGACCTCGTCGGCCCCCCACGTCCAGGCCGTCCCCGCGTCGGGAAGCTCCCCGGCCAGCAGCGCGATCCGTTCCGCGCCCAGGCGCGCGGCGGCGGACAGCAGCTCACGGGTCACCCGCTCGCGCCCCGTCTCCGCCAACACGACGGCCATGCCCTCGCGGCCGTCGTCCGCGCTCTGCCGTCCGGCGTCCGCGCTCTGCCGTCCGGCGTCCGCGCTCTGCCGTCCGGCGTCCGGGCCTCCGCGAGCGGTGGCCGGGTCTTCGTGACGGGCGTCCGCGCCGTCGGGCGGGTACGGCACCGCGGCCCGGCGGGCGAGCGCGCCGCTCGCGGCGAGCAGGGTGACGGCCTCGCGCACCTGCCGCTCGACCGGGCCGGACGGCCGCGCCCCCGCCCGGCGCTCCCTGATCGGCAGGACCTCGTCAACCCGGGTGGGGCTGCCCGCCGCCCCCCACGGGCCCGGCCCGAGGTCGGCCGCGCGCAGCACGGTGACGCGGTCGTCACCGGCGCGTTCCTCCGGCCGCACCTTGCACGGATCGCACGACCGCTCCGCCACGCTGATGAGCGCGGGGAGGCGGACGGTGGCGCTCTGGTACCCGTCGTCCCGCTCGCAGCGGGCGTTCAGCGTGCCCGCCTCGATCGACAGCTCCTTCACCCCGGACAGCATCGGCAGGTCCATCAGCTCGGCGACCTGCGGCGCCACCTGGCCGGTGTCGGCGTCGACCGAGCCGAGCCCGGTCACCACCAGGTCGTACGGCCTGGCCATGCGGATCGCGGTCGTCAGCGCGCGGGCGGTGGCGAGCGTGTCGGACCCGGCGAGGGCCGGGTCGGTGATCAGCACGCCCGCGTCGGCGCCCCAGGCGATGGCCTCCCTCAGCACCTCGGCCGCGTCCGGCGGGCCGAGCGTGTAGACCGTGCACGTGCCGCCGCTCCGCCGGGCCAGCTCGACGCCCTTGGCCACGGCACGGCGGCAGTAGGGATTCATTTCCGAAGGCCGTCCCAGGCGCCTCATCCGCCCGTTTCTGTCCAGGCACAGGTCGTCGAGCAGCGGCACTTGTTTGGCGAGGACGGCGATCCGCAAACGTCCAATCATAAATCCGCCTTTACCGGAAATATGGGGGAATTAGCGCTCCTTCTGTATACAAAGTTTTCTTCGCGTGCCGGGTGGCCACTACCGGCGTGGCCTGTGCAGGACAGCGCCCCGACGCCGTTCGCATTCCAGAGCTTCCCTACTTGACATGCATGAATTGTGCTGACCGCTTTCGGCACCGCCCATTGTGGCCAGCGGACGACGTCTAGACGGCTTGAGAAGCGCTGTAGAGACTCTCGAAACAGACGCGAGCCCCCAAATCAGCCTTTTGTTTCAGCTTTGTTGCATGTCGCTGCCAAGAGTCCGAAATGGATATTCCAATCGCGGAGGACGGTCTACTTGCCTCAACGAGTTCGCTGGCCGTTAGTCGTCATCGGTGGCGGATCAGCCGCGGCCATCCAGGTACTCAAGGGGGTGACTCCCCCAGAGGACATCCTCGTCGTCAGCGATCGGTGGGGGACGGGCATGGCCTTCATGGGCGAGGCCACGCTGCAGTCGTACGCCCATGAGCTCGCCGTCTCCTCCGACAGTGCGGAGCTCGGCAGGCTGCTGCCGGTCGGCGGGCTGCGTCCCACGGCGAGAATCTACGACTCCTACGTCCGGGAGAGCATGCGCGCCGCCGGATGCGAGCTGCTGACGGCCCGGGTGACCGACATCCGCCAGGCCGGTGACGAGTTCGAGGTGCGCGTGCACGGGCTGCGGGAGCCGCTGCTCGCCGAGTCCGTGGTCCTCGCCACCGGCTCCGCGCCGCGCGTGCCTCCGCCGGCCCTGCGGGAGGCCGGCGCCCTCAGCTACAGCGACGTGTACCGGCACCAGGGGCGGGGCGACTCGGGCCCGTGGCGGGGCCGCTCCGTGGTCGTCGTGGGCGCGGGCAACTCCGCCATGCAGACCGCCGCGCTGGTCGCGCCCGCCGCGCGGGACGTCGTCGTCCTCGCCAACCGGTACGTGGGGTCCTATCCCGTCGAGAGCTCCGACCGGTTCGCCTGGCGCGCGCCCTCGCAGCTCACCTGCGAGCTGATCGTGAAGGGCGGCCGGGAGTGCCGGGCCGGGCTCCCCATCCCCTGCGTGCGCCACATCGTGTACGACTCGCTGCGGGTGGAGGGCGGAGAGCTGTGCTTCACCTACCACGAGGAGCGCAACCGCACCCCCCTGGGCGCGTGGTCGATGCCGCCGCGCTGCGACCACACCGAGCCCGAGCGCGCCGGTGAGGGCGCGTGGCGGGAGCGCCGCCCGCTGGCGGAGACCACCGTGGTCTGGGCGACCGGAAGCGTTCCCCTTTATCCCCGATGTCCGCTCGTCGACGGGCTCCCGCGCGACGCGTCGGGGACCATCGTGGCCGACGACAAGGGGCGTACGGCGGTGCCCGGCCTGTACGCCGTGGGCGCCTGCGCGGGACGCCGCTCGGTCAACGAGACCTCGCCCGCGATCCCGACGCTGGCGAAGAGCCCTCAGTATGGCTAGCCCCGCGGACCTCCGGCCGTACAAGATCTTCACAGTCGAGGGGATCGACGGCGCGGGGAAGAGCACGCTGATCGAGACGCTGCAGCGGCGGCTGAGCGACCGGGCGCTGAAGGAGCGTCTGTCGCCTCAGATGGGCACCGTCTACCGGGAGATCATCGACGAGCCGACCGGGTGGCTGGTGAGGTACCAGGACGTGGTCCCCTCCCAGGTCAGATACGCCTCCTACATCGTCGACGCGATCATGCAGTTCCGGTGGCGGCAGCCGCGGTACGCCGAGTTCGACTGGCTGCTGTTCGACCGGTGGCTTCCCACCTACGACGTCTACTGCGGCGACCTCGGCCGCCACGAGAGCTGGTACCGCAAGTTCGCCGAGTTCATCCCGGACCCGGACGTGCTGTGCTACCTGCGCACCTCGCCGACGGTCGCGCTGGAGCGGCTGGTCACGCGTGGCGACTGGACCGTGGACAACTGGGACCGCGGCGAGCTCCTCACCGATCTCGAACGGCTCTCCGCCCGGTACGACCAGGTCATGTCGGAGGTCGACTGCGTGGTCATCGACGGCGACGGCGAGCCCGAGGACGTCGCCCGCAAGGTGCTGGAGCTCATCGGGGCCCGCTCATGACCTCGATGGTCGTCGTCGCGGACGCCGTGCCGCAGTGGGTGGCCGAGCCGGTGGTCTCCTACGGCGGGGCGCTGCGCCGCCCGCCGGGACCGGGCGCGCTGGTGTTCCTCGGCTTCCCGCACGAACACTGGGACGCCGCCATCGAGGGCCGCCTGCCCGCCGTGTACGGCACGCGGGCGTACGCGACCGCGCTCGCCGCATACCTGGCGAAGGTCGCCGAGGCCCTGGACGGACTGGCCTTCGTCAACTCGCCGGCGGCGGTGGCCGTGACCCGCGACAAGCTCGCGGTGAAGCGGACGCTGCTCGCGGCGGGAGTGCCGACGCCCCGCGCGCACTTCCCCCGGACGGGTGCGGAGCTGCTGGAGCTCGCCGCCGGGGGCGTGTACGTCAAGGCGATCTGCGGCTCGATGGGCAAGGGCATCACGCATCTGCGCCAGGACCGCTGGCGGACCGGCTATCTGTTCGACGGCCGTGCCCTCCGGTCGCCGGCCGGGGAGCACTGGCCGCCCCGGGAGGTGCCGGTGGGGACGGAGGCCCTGCTCGACCTGCTGTGCTCCACCGACGGCTTCCTGTTCGAGGAGGAGATACGGGGCGAGGAGCTGCGCGTCACCGTCGTCGACGGGGACGTGCTGCGGATCGACAGCCGCACGGCTCCGGCGTCCGGCGGGGATCTGCCTCCCGAGCTGTGGCAGGCGGCGGCGGCGGGCGCGCGGGCGCTCTCACTCCGCTACGCCGTCTTCGACGTCCTGCTGGACGCCCACCGGCGGCCGTACCTCATCGACGTCCAAGCCTTTCCGGCCCTTGAGACCCCGCCCGTCCTGTGGCGGTCGATCGTGGACCGGCTCACCAGGGAAACACCCCATCACGAGAGGACAGTGCCGTGCAGCCCACAGAGGAGTTCTTCGACGCTCTGAACAGGGACGTCAAGGCCACCGAATGCGTTGAAAACCCCTTCTTCGCCGCGTTCAGGAACGGTGAGATCACGGTCGAGGACGTCAAGGTGTTCGCCGACCAGTACTACCTCTACATCCGCACCTTCCCGCAGATCCTCGCGGGCCTGTCGCACCGGGTGGAGGACGAGAAGATCCGCAAGGAGCTCGCCAAGACCATCGTCTCCGAGCTGGGCGGCAGCGAGGGCGAGATCCACTTCAGGCTCTTCGAGAAGTCCTGCGCCCCTCTCGGTGTCAAGATCGCCGACATCGGCGAGGCCGACTACCTCCCCGAGACCGTCGCGCTCGTCGACGGCATCAAGAAGATGTTCCTTGAGGGAAGCATCGAGTCGGCGCTCGGCGGCCACTACACGATCGAGCTCAGCGGCCTGCCGATGATCGCCAGCTTCTACGAGGGCTTCCGGCTGTTCCCCGAGTCGACCGTGGAGAGCCTGGAGTACTTCTACCTCCACCTGCTGATCGAACGGGAGCACGTGGAGTGGATCCACGACGCCGTGGAGCAGGTCACGGGGGCGGACGAGGCCCACGCCGAGATCCGTAAGGGCGCCCTGGAGATGGCCGCGCTGCTGGGGAACTTCTGGCGCGCCCTGTACGCCAAGACCGTCAAGCAGCCGGTGACCGCGTAGATGACGGAAAAGATCGCGGACCTCCGGGTCATCGACGCCGACGGGCACGTGATGGAGCCCGACGACCTCTGGGTGGAGTACATCGACCCGGCCTTCCGGGACCGCGCGCCTCAGCGGACCGTGAAGACCGACCGGGGCTGGGCCCAGATGATCGTCGACGGCGAGCCGATGTACCGCAACTATCCGGACGCGCTCGTCGAGCTGTTCCACGAGCGGACCGTCGCGCAGTACGGCGACTACCTCCCGTTCGACCCGCCCTCCCAGCTGCGTGCCCTGGAGGCCCAGGGTGTCGACATCGCGTTCCTCTACCCCTCGCTGGGGCTGGGGGCCGCGGCGATCGACCACCTGGACCCCAAGCTCGCCGCCGCCATCTGCCGGGCGTACAACAACTGGCTGCGTGACTTCTGCGCGGCCGACCCGCACAAGCTGCGCCCAGTGGCGCTGCTGAGCCTGCACGATGTCAGCCTCGCGATCGCCGAGCTGCGGCACGCCGTCAACGACCTCGGCATGCGGGCGGTGATCCTGCGGCCCAACATGGTGAACGGCCGGCCCGTCGGGCACCCGGACCACGCCCGGTTCTGGGCGGAGTGCGCGGAGCTCGACGTCACGGTCAGCTTCCACGAGGGATGCCACACGCGGCTGCCGGCCGCCGGAGCCGACCGTTTCACCAGCCACTTCGCGATGCACGCCTGCTGCCATCCGATGGAGCAGATGATGGCGTTCATCTCGATGGTCGAGGGCGGGGTGATGGAGCG
Source organism: Microbispora sp. NPDC049125 (assembly GCF_040802045.1). Lineage (NCBI taxonomy): Bacteria > Bacillati > Actinomycetota > Actinomycetes > Streptosporangiales > Streptosporangiaceae > Microbispora > Microbispora sp. NPDC049125. Next base: position 293,541 of record NZ_JBEZDW010000005.1, read on the forward strand.
CCATCCGGGCCTGCGGCTCGGCTTCCTGGAGGCCGGCTGCGGCTGGGTGCCGTACCTGCTGTGGCGGCTGGACGACCTGGAGTACCGGCACTGGCAGTTCCAGATCCCGGAGGTGAAACGGCCGCCGAGCGAGTACTTCGCCCGCCAGTGCTGGGTGACGGTCGAGGGCTGCGAACCGTACCTCGGCAAGCTGGCCGACGACATCGGCACCGACCGGCTGCTGTTCGCCAGCGACTACCCGCACCCGGACCACGAGTTCGGCGAGGAGCTGGAGGACGTCCTCAAGGCGCCGCTGTCCGAGGACGTCAAGCGGCGCATCCTGTGGGACAACCCGTCGGCCTTCTACCGGGTCGAGCATGCGTGACGTGTACACGGTGACCGACGAGCTGGCCCGCCGGCTCGACGCGGTCAACCTGGGCAGGGGCGCGCCCGACTTCGGCGGGCCGCCCCCGCTCCACGCCGCCGCGGCCGACGCCGTCCGCGACGGGCCCCACCAGTACGTCCCCTCTCAGGGCGTCGAGCGGCTGCGTGCCGCGCTGGCCGCCCACTACGGCGGCGCCTACGACGCGGACAGCGAGATCACGGTCACGGCCGGGGCCACCGAGGCGCTGTTCTGCGCCCTGGCGGCCGTGGTCGCGCCGGGCGACGGCGTCCTGACGCTGGAGCCCGGCTACGACGCGTATCCGGCGCTCATCGCCCGCAGCGGCGGGCGTCCGCTGCCGATCCCGCTGCGCCGCAGCGGCGGCCGGTACGTCCTGGATCTCGCGTCGGCGCCGCCGGCGCGGGTGCTGCTGCTGAACGCGCCGCACAACCCCACCGGCTGGATGCCGGACGCCGGGGAGCTCGCGGAGATCGCCGGCCTGGCCGACCGGCGGAACCTCATCGTGATCACCGACGAGGTCTACGAGCAGCTCTGGTACGGCGAGCCGCACCGGAGCGTCGCCGCCCTGCCCGGCATGCGGGAGCGGACCATCGTGTGCTCGTCGGCGTCCAAGACGCTGAGCGTGTGCGGCTGGCGGGTGGGGTGGGCACTCGCCCCGGCCCGGTGGACCGCCGCCCTGCGGGAGGTCCACCGGTTCGTCACGTTCTGCGCCCCGGCCCCGCTACAGGCGGCGGTGGCGCACGGGCTGCGCTGGGCCGCGCGGACCGGCTGGTTCGCCACGCAGCGCGCCGAGTACGCCGCACGGCGCGACCTGCTGCTCGACGCGCTGCGGCGGATCGGCTGGGACCCGGCCGAGCCGGCGGGAGCGTTCTTCGTGCTGGCGCGCACACCCGTCGCAGGCGAGGATCCCTTCGAGGCCAACGATCGGCTGGCCCGCTCGTGCGGGGTCGCCGGCCTGCCGATGACGACGTTCCACACCCGCCCGGAACGGGCGGCCGGGATGCTGCGGTTCGCGTTCTGCAAAGAGCTCCCGGTCATGGCGGACGCCCATCGCAGGCTGACCGGCCCTCTGGTGAAAGGGGATCTGTCATGACGGTCGGCGTCTCCCGGTCCGTACGGCTGCCCGGCGGCCGTGAGCTCCCGTGGGAGGGGTTCTCCACCGGCCCTGTCGTGCTGAGCGACGACGAGATCGACCGGCTGGCGCGCGACCTGCTGGGCCTGGACCCCGCGCAGGTGCAGATCGCCGCCACCGAGCGCCTGCGGCCGTTCGTCGCCGCCCCCGGCGAGGAGCCGCCCCCGTTCGTGCTGATGCACTCGGCGACCCGGACCACCAAGGGCTTCGAAGGCGACGTCGCCGACGTGGCCGCCGGGCGCACGGCCCACGACGTGCCCGGCTACCTGGAGGCGCGGGTGGTGAGCCTGGCCCGCCCGCAGGACCTCGCGGTGGGGCGGCACGGGCCCTGGCGCGAGGCCGTGCGGCTCGCCGGGCTCGACCACCTCGACATCGGCGACCTCGATCACTACTACCTCTCCCAGGCCCTGATGGTCGCCGCGAGGGACCGGCCGTCCGCCCTGGATCCCCTCGTCGAGTGGTGCCGGGCCCGGCCGCACGCCGTGACCCGGCTGTACGCGCTCGACGTGGAGATGCAGATCTTCCTGCTCTGGCTCGCCGGGCGGGCCGGGCTCGACGTGCTGCGGGTCGACGCCAACGACCCCGTCGTCTCCGGACGGTGGAACAGGAAGAACCACATCCACCCCACGGTCGCCGGCGTGGCGGACCTCGACTGGGCGCGGTACGAGCCCGACGACCTGCTCGCCGCCGAGCAGCGCCGGTCGGAGGGCTTCCTGCGGCTCGACATGGCGGTGCCGGTGCTGCCCGGCTATCTCATCCCCCGCGGCGACGACCCCGCCGGTTTCCAGGCCGCCGTCGCCGAGGCGGCCCGGGCCCTCCAGGAGCGGTACGGCCTGGCGACCGGCTGCCTCAAGCCGGGGGAGGCGGGGGACGGCGCCCGCATCGTGCCCGGCATCGACCTCGCGGACTCCGCCGCGCTGGCCCGGCACGCCGCCGAGGCCTTCCCCCACGGGGACGACTACCTGCTGGAGGCGCACGTCGACTTCCCCCGCTTCACGGTCGGGGGGCGTGACTTCATCGCGGCGCCCTCCGGTCACGTCCGGTACGGCCAGGTGGCCGAGGGGCTGACCGTCCAGCTCATGAACGGCTGCTCATGGGAGGGCAACGCCACCCTCGACAAGGACTCCTGCCGCCTCATCGGCGTGCCGGAGGAGTTCTACCGGCGGATGGCGGACGCGATGGACGCGGTGCGCGAGGCGTTCAACGGGCCGGCGGCCGAGCGTGAGGGCTGCCGGGGCGGGCTCGCGATGGGCGGCCTCGACTTCGCCGTCGGCACGGTCGGCGGCCGGTTCGGCGCGCGTCCGATCATGGGTGTGATCGACTTCAACCTGTCGTCCCACGGCGCCGAGTACATGCGGGCGTTCCACGACACGCTCGGCGGTGACGCGTACGTCGCGACGCGCGTGTACCGGCCGGCCACGACAGCCGGGCTGGAGGCCACCCGGACGGCCATCGCGGGCCTGGCGGAGGGGCGGCGCGCGGGCGCGGTCGCGTGCGTGCCCGGCAGGTGGGCCATGGTGGCGATCGAGGGGACGGACACGCTCGACGCCGTCGGCGCCGCCCTCCGGCTGGTGGAGGGACTGTCCGCCGCAGGTCTGGTGGTCTCCGCGTGACCCCCCGGGGTCGCCGGCCGGGGCCGGCGGACGGCGGCGGCGTGGGGGGCTCAGGCCGCGGGGCGCGTGCGGGGTCCGGTGGCCGCCTCGATCAGGGCGCGGAACAGGGGATCGCCGGTGGAGTGCTCGGAGGCCTCCTCCGGATGCCACTGCACGCCGAGCGCGAACCAGTCGCCGTCGGCCTCGATCGCCTCGATCACCCCGTCCGGGCTCTCACCCACCGTCCGCAGGCCCTCGCCGAGACGGTCGACCGCCTGGTGATGGCGGCTGTTCACGGTCGCCCGCGTGCCGCCGAGCACCTTGGCCAGCTTGCTGCCGGCGGTGACGGCGATCTCGTGCCAGGTCGTCGGGAGGTCGTCACCACCGTGATCGGCCGCGCCGGGGATCTCGGAGACGTCACCCCACAGCGTGCCGCCGAGGGCGACGTTCATGATCTGCTCGCCGCGGCACACGCCGAGCAGCGGCAGGCCGTCCTCCGCCGCCCAGCGGGTGAGGGCGATCTCCACGACGTCCAGGTCGGGGAGGGTCTCCTCCTCCCGCGCGGCGGCGCCGTACGAGGCGGGGTCGACGTCCCGGCCGCCGGGCAGCAGAAGGCCGTCGCACAGGTCGTACAGGGCCCGTACGCCAGGAAGGTCCATGGGCGGGATCGGCAGCGGCACGCCGCCCGCCGCCCTGACCACGGTGAAGAACTCAGGACTCTGCATCCAGCGTTCGCGCTTCCCCGGACGCCGCCAGGGGCGCAGGGAGACGCCGATAAGCGGCTGTCTCACGCACATGATTCTAAGAGACTCCAAGGGGGTCACCGTGAGCCATGACCGAAACGACCGGCTGAATTACGCACTCATCGCAGTCGAGGGCGTCGACGGATCGGGCAAGTCGACCCTCGCCCGCGGCCTGGTCGACGCCCTGTCGGCAGGGGACGGCGCGCTGCTCGCCCGGCCGTGCCGGGAGATGATCGGGGTGTTCCGCGCGCTGGTGGAGCGCTCCGACGACGAGTCGGTGTTCTACCAGGACGTCGTCCCCGGCGACCTGCGCCACTCCCTTTACGTGCTGGAAGGACTGCTGCAGTTCCGCTACCAGGGGCCGCTGTTCGAGCAGTACGACGCCGTAGTGTTCGACCGGTGGTTCCACACCAGCGCCGTCTACTGCGGGAGCGTCATCGACGATCGGGCGTGGTACGCCCGGCTCGCGGACGTCATCCCCCGCCCTGACGTGCTGTTCTGGCTGCGCGTCGACCCCGATCTGGCGTGCCGCAGGCTCATGGAGCGAGGCGACCGCTGGACCCGCGTCTACTCCGAGGCCGGTCTGCGCGAGAAGATCGAACGGCTCTGCGCCGGCTACGAGCGCGAGATGCGCGGCACGGGCGCCGTCGTGCTCGACGCGTCCGCCGAGCCGGGCGAGGTGCTCGCCCGCGCCACGGCCGTCCTGGCCGAGCGCGGCCTGCTCGTCCCCGCGCTGAGCGAGTCGCAGTGAGATACGCCGTCGTGGCCGACCTGCACGGCCGCCTCGACCGGCTCGGCCCGATCATGGAGGCCGCGGCCGGGCACGGTGCGCGGCTCGTGCTGCTCGGCGACTACCTGGAGGCGAAGGTCTCCAAGCGCGACCTGCGCGGGGGCCGCCCCCTGGAGGAGGTCGTGGACCGCGACGAGCCGCTGTGGGAGCTGGCCGCCCGCGAGCTGCTCGTCCTCGGCAACCAGGAGGAACGGATCGCCCGCGCGCTGCGCCACCCCGGAACGCCGGAGGCGGCGGACTCTCCCGAAGCGCCGGAGGCGCCGGACTCTCCCGAAGCGCCGGAGGGGGCGGGGTTCCCCGGAGTGCCGGACGTGCTGCGCCCGCTGCTGTCGGCGCCCCCTCGGCTGGAGACCGCCCGCGCCCTGTTCGTGCACGGGCACGAGTTCGACTGGTTCAGGATCGAGGGCGGGGTGTGGTCCCCCAAACTGCCGGAGCCGCCCGATCTCCCCGTGACGATCTACGGGCACAGCCATCGGCCCGCGCTCATCCGGATCACCGCGTCCCCGGACGCCCTGATGTACGAGGCGCTCCCCGCGGCCGCCGGGGTGCCCCAGGCCCTCGACGGTGATCACCTCGTCAACGCCGGCCCCGCGCGGGACGGCCACTGGCTGCTCTACGACGACGAGGCCCGTACGGTGACCTTCCACGGCGGCGACGCCCCGGCCGGGGGGCGGTGCCGTACGCGCAGGCCGCGCGAGGACGCCTCGGGCCGGCTGGTGATCATCGGCGGGAAGTCGCCGCAGGCGGCGGCCCGCCGGCTCGGCGTCGAGACCCTGTTCGTCGAGGATCCGGGCCGGTTCGGTCAGGCCGCGCGGGCCGAGCGGGCGCTCCTCATGGACTATGCCCGCGATCCGGAGCTGCTGCGCTCGATGGTGGCGGCCCATCACGAGATCCGCCCCGTGCGGAGCGTGCTGTCGATGACCGAGCCGGGGCTGGTGCCCGCCGCCCGGCTCCGCGACGAGCTGGGCCTGCCCGGCCCGTCGCCCCGTACGTCGGAGCTGCTGCGCGACAAACGGCGGATGCGCGAGCTGCTCGACGGGTGGCGCGGCATGGCCGTCGCGTGGGCGGCGGGGGAGACCCCGGCCGACGTCGTGCGCTTCGGCGCCCGGCACGGCTTCCCCTGCGTGGTGAAACCGGCCGGCGGCAGCGCCAGCAGAGGCGTCACCCGGGTCGACGGCCCCGGCGACGTGGCCGCGGCGATCGCGCGGCTGCCCGGAGAAGGCTTCCTCATCGAGGAGTTCCTCGACGGGCCCGAGGTGAGCGTCGAGACCGTCAGCTTCGGCGGGGAGCACGCCGTCGTCGCCGTCACCGCAAAGGGGATCGACGCCGGCTTCGTGGAGATCTCCCACATGGTGCCGGCCGGCCTCTCGCCGGAGGAACTGGAGGAGGTGGCGGCCCTCGTGCGGACCTTCCTCGACCTGACCGGGCTCCAGGACGGCGCCGCGCACACCGAGGTCGTGCTCACCGGGGCGGGCCCCAGGATCGTGGAGTCCCACGACAGGGTGGGCGGCGACCGGATCAACGACCTGGTCCGGCTGGCGTACGGCATCGACATGGTCGAGGCGACGGTCGCCTGGCTGGCGTGCGGGAGGCGACCGGCGGCGATCCCCGAGACCCCCTCCCGTGGGGCCGCCATCACGTTCCTCACCCCGCCGCTGACCGGCCCGGACGCCCGCGGCGTGGTCACGGCGGTCGACGGCGTGGACGAGGCCCGCGCCGGCGCCCACCTCGTCAAGATCCGGGTGGCGCCGGGCGACCGGGTGACGGCGGTCCGGGACTCGGGCGACCGGCTCGGGTACGTGCTGGCCACCGGCCGTACCGGCCCGGACGCGCTGGAGCGCAGCCGGGCCCTGGCGGGCCGCGTGCGGATCTCGGTGAAGGAGGAGGCGTGACGCGGCGGCGGTTCCTGCTGCTCGGCACCGACCGGATGGAGCCGGCGGAGCTGCTCGCGGGCGACCCTCGCGTCGATCTGTGCGTCGTCACCAAGCCGAAGCACGCCAGGCGGTACGGCGAGGCGGAGGTCGCGACGGTCCCCGACCTCGGCGACATCACCGCCGTCCGCGACGCCGCCGCCGGCCTGCTGGGCGACGGCCTGGACGCCGTGGCGGCGTCGAACGAGCGCGGGCAGCTCGCCGCGGGCTTCCTCCGCTCCTTCCACGGGATCCAGGGCATGCCGTTCGGCACGACCGTGCGGTTCACCCGCAAGGACGTGATGAAACGGGCGATCCAGGCCGCCGGCCTGCCGCATGTGCCGTTCCAGGTGATCGGCGGGCTGGACGGGCTCAGCAGAGCCGCCAAGGAGCTGGGCCGGCCGGTCGTGGTGAAGCCCTCCATGGGCGCCGGGGCGCGCGGCACCTACCGGCTGGAGGAGGACTCGCCCGTTCCCGGCGGGCTGGAGAAGGTCTCCGCGCCGCTGGTCGTCGAGCGGTTCGTCGAGGCCGGCAGGGAGCTGCACTGCGACGGCGTCGTCCATGACGGCGAGGTCGTCTTCGCCTCGGTCTCCCAGTACTTCCAGCCCGTGCTCACAGTGGGCAACCGCTTCCTCGGGTCGTTCACCCTCCCCCCGGACGACCCCGCCGCGGCGTCCATGCGCGAGTTGCACGCGGCGGCGGTGGCCGCGCTCGGGATGCGCGCGGGGATCACCCACATGGAGGCCTTCGACGCCGGCGGCGAGTTGCTGTTCAGCGAGATCGCCTGCCGCCCCGGAGGTGGCGGCGTCGTCCAGGCTGTCGAGGACAGGCACGGCGTGAACCTCTGGCGGGCCTTCCTCTCCTGCGCCCTCGGCGACCCGCCCGAGGCCGCGTTCCGGGACGGCGGCGTGATCACCGGCTGGATCGGTCTCCCCGGACGCAACGGCGTGGTGCGGCGGATCAGCGACGCGGGGGAGCTCGCCGCCGTTCCTGGGGTCGCCCGGCTGACGATGTATCACCGCCCCGGACAGCGGGTCGCGGAGAAGCCGTCGTCGGTGTTCTACGCCGGGCTCGCCCTGCTGCGGGTGGCGACCGCCGGTGAGGCGTTCGCGACCCAGCGGGAGCTGGCCCGGCGGTTCGTGCTGGAGATGGAGCCGGATCAGGGAGGAGCCCCATGACGACGGTCCTGGTGTACGGCTACGCGAAGGCGCTGCTGGACGCCGCGTGCGCGATCCTGCCGGCAGGCTCGGTCGTGGCCGTCGAGGAGCCGGACCTCATCGCCCGCAGGAGGCTGGCCGGCCACGCCGCCGCCTGCCCAGCCGTGGCGCGCCTGGTCCCGATGGCCCACATGGACGCGGACGACGTGGTGCCGCCGGGATGCGAAGACGTCGCGGGCGTGCTCCCCGGCCTCGAATACGGCGTGGAGTCGGCCGCCCGCGCCGCCCACCGGCTCGGCCTCCCCGGCGCGACGCCGCGGGCGGCCCGCATCCTGCGGGACAAGGCGCTGCTCCGCGAGGCCGCCGCGCTCGCCGGCATCCCCGGCCCCATGTGGACGCGGGTCACGACCCCCGCCGAGGCGAGCAGGGCCGTGGCCCGCTTCGGCGGCCACGCCGTGCTGAAACCCGCGAACCGGCAGGCCAGCCTGGGAGTGCAGCTCATGGAGCCGGGCGACTCGGTGGAGGAGGCGTGGCGGCGCATGACCGGGGTCGAGGAGACCGCCTTCGTGCCGGACCGGGGGCTGCCGCCGAAGTACCTCGCCGAGCAGCGCCTGTCGGGCCAGGAGTACAGCACGGAGGCCTTCGTCCGCGACGGCGAGCCGGTTTTCGTCAACCCGACCCTGAAAAGGGTCGCCCCCGGTCCCCATCCCGTGGAGATCGGGCACGTCGTCCCCGCGCCGCTGGACGGTGAGCGGGCCGCCCGGCTGCGCGGGCTGACGGCTCGCCTGGCCACGGCCATCGGCTTCGGCACCGGGGTGCTGCACGCCGAGTGGATCGACACGGGCGGCGACTTCCACCTGGTCGAGTGCGCCGGCCGCATGCCGGGCGACGGCATCTTCGATCTCGTCGAGCGGGCCTACGGCTTCCCGCCTGTGCGGGCCTTCGTCGAGCTGATGTGCGGGCGGCCGGTGGACCTCCCGGAGAGGGCGGGCGCCGGGGCGGCCGTCCGGTTCGTCACCGCGCCGGCCGGGCGGATCACCCACGCGCGATGGCCCGCGTACGACGAGGCCGAATGCGTCCTCACCGCCCGTGTGGGCGACGTGGCCGCGCCGCTCAGGTCGTCCTGGGACCGGCTCGGCCACGCGATCGCGGTCGGCGCGACCGGGGAGGAGGCCGAGGAGCGCGCTGTCAAGGCGGTCTCCCTGCTGTCCCTCCGGGTGGAGGAGGTCGTCGGCGAGACCTCGCTGGACGTCGCCGCCGGGGGAGACGGTGCCCGGTGATCGGCCGGCTGCGCGCCTTCGTCGCCGCGACGCTGGTGCCTCGAACCCCGCTCGGCCGGTGGCTGGCCGCCGCGGGGATCGTGGACGCCTTCGGCACGGGCCTGTTCGTGACGGGCTCGGCGCTCTACTTCACCCGCTCGATCGGGCTCACCGCCGGTCAGGTCGGCATCGGGCTCACGCTGGCGGCGCTGGCCGGGTTCGTCGCGGCCGTGCCGATCGGGGCGCTGGCCGACCGCCTGCGCGCCGGCCGCGTCTATCTCGCCCTGCAGGTGTGGCGCAGCGCGGGCTACGTCGCGTACGCGCTGGCCGGCAACTTCCCCGTCTTCGTCGCCGTCGCCTGCCTGATCGGCCTGGCCGACACCGCCGTCCCGCCGGTCTGGCAGGCGATGACCGCGGCCGCCGTCCCCGCCGAGGACCGGGTCGACACACTCGCCAAGGCCCGCGCCGTACGCAACATCGGCTTCGGGCTCGGGGCGCTGTCGGCGGCTGTGGTCATCCAGATCGGCACCCGTCCGGCGTTCATGGCGCTCGTCCTGGTCAACGCGGTGACGTTCCTGGGCGAGGCGGCGCTGCTGCGGCGGGCCGGCTTCGGCCGGCTGGTCACGACGGGAACGGGCGGCGGCCCCAGACGGGGGCTCGGAGCCGATGCGCGCTATGTGACATTCGCCCTGCTCAACGGCGTGCTGACCTATCACATGCCACTGCTCTCCCTCGGGCTGCCGTTGTGGATCGTGACCGCGACCGCCGTCCCGCCCGCGATGATCGGGGTTCTGGTCGCCGTGAACACCGCCCTGGCCGTGCTGCTCCAGGCGCGTCTCGCCCGCGACGCGGTCACGCTGCCCGGGGCGGCGGGCGACATGGTCAAGGCGGGCCTGTCACTCGGGGCTTTCGGCGTGGCGGCCTACCTGCTGGCGTACGTCGGCGTGGCCTGGCTCGCCGTCGCCCTCGCCCTGGTGGCTGTGGTCCTGCTCACGGGGGGCGAGCTGTGGCAGTCGGCCGGCGCCTGGACGATCTCCTACGAGCTGGCCCCGCCGGAGCGGCGGGCACGCTACCTCGCCACCTACCAGCTCGGAAGCGCCCTCCAGGGCATCCTCGCGCCGCTGGTGATCACTCAGGTGGTGCTCCGCCTCAGCGGGGGATGGCTGCTGTTCGCGGGAGTGGCGGCCGTGGCGGGGCTGCTGCACCGGCCCCTGGCGGCCCGCGGCGCCGCGCTCGTCCATCCGCCGGAGCCGGCGGCGCAGCCGCCCCAGACGATCTGAGAGGCGACATGGATCGGATGCTCGTGCTGTGGCGCCACGGTCAGACCGCCTGGAACGCCGAGGGACGGTTCCTCGGCCATTCGGACGTCCCGCTCGACGACGTGGGTGAGGCGCAGGTGGAGCGCGCGGCGCGCGCGCTCGCCGAGCTGCGCCCCGAGGTGGTCGTCACCTCCGACCTGGGCAGGGCCGTCGCCTCCGCGTCGGCCCTGTGCCGCGTGTCCGGGGGCGTCCCCCGGCTGGACAAGGACCTGCGCGAGCGGTACGGCGGCCGGCTGGAGGGCCTGCGGGGCGAGGAGATCGACGGCCTCCTCGCGAGCGAGGGCAAGGACCTGGAGGATTTCGGCGTGGAGCCGGACGCGGACCTCGCCGAACGGGTGGCGGCGTCGGCCGAGCGCGCGCTGGAGGAAGTCCGGGACGGCGGCACGGCGGTCGTGGTCAGCCATGGGGCCGCCATCCGGCTCGGCATGGCCAGGTTGCTCTGCCTGCCCCCCGCTTCGTGGCCCCGCATCGCGTCCCCGGGCAACGGGAACTGGTCGGTGCTGGCGGAGGACGGCTCGGCCTGGCGGCTCGCGCGGCACGACGTGGGGGCGCCGTGACGCTCAACGGGAGACCGGACCGGCCACAGAGGCTCGGGTCACAGGGCGTGGGGTCACAGGGCGTGGGGGCACAGGGGCTCGGGTCACAGGAGCTCAGCGGCCGGGACCGGGTCGGTGCCCGGGTCCGTGGCCGGGATCGGGTCCGGGTCCGAGTCGGCGGCCGGGACCCACCCGCGCGCCGTCGCCCGCACGCCGGCCTGGAAACGGCTGGTGGACTCCAGAAGGTCCATCAGCTCGGTGATCAGACGCCGCAGCGTGCGCTGAGATATCCCGAGGTTGCGGGCGATCGTCTCGTCCTTCATCCCGGCGGCCAGCATGCGCACCACCGTTTTTTGCTGCTCTGTCAGCATTTCTCCGGCGGGCGACTCGACGGGGCCGGTCTCCAATGCCGCCGACATCGTCCAGCAATGTTCGAAGATCTGCCGGAACAAGCCGGTCAGCGCGTGACCGTGAATGGCGAGAACCGCCATGTCGCCGTTGAGTGATGGAACTTCTGCGACCGTCAGGAAATGATCGAACGTCATGATTCCTATTGGCGCGGTGGGGGTGAGCCGGATTTCCACGCCGTCCCGCTGCAGTGCGCGAAGCCGATTGCACGACTGCATGGAACGGGCCATTGAGCTCCGGTAAACACCGCGCACCGCGATGCCGTTGCCCAGCAGGCGGCGGTGCCACGACCGGCAGAAGTCGGGGTCGTAGTCGCGGCCCTGGACGTCCATATTGACGATCTGGACCTCGTGGTAGGCGACCGACGTGGCGTCCCTGAGCAACGAGGTCACCTCGGCCTCGCCGACGACCACGTCGACCCTGGTATCACCGGGCCTGGGGTTGCGCAGGGAGAGAAACTGCGAGGCCAGCGTGTCGAGAGCGGCGCTGGTCCGCTGGAGCTCGGCGGCGCGGACGGCCAGCGCGTTCTTCTGCTCCCGCATCAGGCTGACGACGGCCGCCTCGGCCGCTCGTGCCGCCATCCCGCTGGGAGCCGGGGGGCACGGCTCCAGGAGGCCCAGCTCGGCCATCGTCCCGAGCGCCTGCGACACCTGCTCGCCCGTGAGCCCGAGTTTGTTCTGCAGCCGTTCCGGCGTCCAATCCGGATCGTCGAGGGTGAGCTGGTAAACGCGTTGCACCTGCGATTTGCTGTGTGCGGATTCCATGCCTGTCCCCCAGGTCATGTGCGGATGCACTCAACAATGTAATCCCCCTACACGGATGTTCACAAGAAGTTCGTCTTCCGTGCGGAATTCGGAGTCGACGGTGAGTGAAGCGAAACACAGGATTAACGTGCCTCGTCCAGTGCGCATGTTACCTTTCACCGGTACCCCTGATTAAGTCTCGCCGCTATTTGCCGGAGAGGGGGTGTCAGATGGAGATCGAGCAGATCGCCGAGCGCATTCAGCGCCTCACCAGCCGCCTCGACATGATCATCCCCGACTGATCGGGCAAATCCGCGACGTGGCCCCGGGCCGGTCCCCGGGGCCACCTCCCGGCGTCGCTCCGGAGCGGCCTCCCGGCGGCGCTCTCCCGGCGTCGCTCTGGAGCGGCCTCCCGGCAGCGCCTCCGGGTCACCTCCCGGCGTTCCTCTCCGGCGCTCCCCCCTCCCGACGCTCTCCACGCCCTCGGAGGCAGACGTGTCCACGGCCATCCGCAGCCTGCTCATCCGCGACGTACCCGCCGGCTCCGTCTTCGACCACGCGCTTCACGAGCAGCGTCTCGGCGGCCGGGAAGGCGGGCCGTACCTGCTGCCCTTCGCCTTGTACGGCATGTTCGGCGGTGTGAAGGAGCCCGATCTCCTCGACCGCGTCCGCGGTGAGGTCGTCTCCACCGGGGACGTGTCGGTCCTGTGGCTCCAGGACGAGCCGGGGCTGGAGCTCACGCCGCATCTGCCGCTCCCCTCCCACCGTCCGCTGCCGCACACGCCCGAGCTCCGCGCCCTGCTCACCTCGGCCATCGAGCACCTGAGCGCGTTCCCGCCGGCCAGGGAGATCTTCACCACGTTCGTCCGCGTGGTCGCCCTCGTGGAGCTGCGCGACGACTACCGCAGGCGCGACAGCCAGATCACCACGTCGTCGTTCCCGGTCCTCCCGTACTGCGCCTTCTTCTCCGAGCGATCCTTCCGGCAGCTTCCGCCGCGGTGCGTCAGCAAGGTGGCGTCGCCGCGGTTCCTCGGCGAGAACCTCTACCACGAGGCCATCCACCAGGCCCTGACCATCCAGCTGCTGCTCACCGACGTCCTCGCCCCGGACTACGACAGCGCCACCTCGCCCAAGGTCGACATCTACTGGCGCGAGGAGGAGGACCCGGCGGCCGGGCCGGGCGGGTCGAAGGGCAACCAGCAGTGGGAGGTCGACCGGGTCCTGCACGCCGCCGTGGTGTACGGGCACGTCATGGAGTACCGCCTGCACCAGCTCCGCGATCCCGCTCTCCTGCCGTACGAGCGGGAGCTGTTCGCCGAGGCGGTCCGCACGGGCGCCGAGTCCGTGCGCTACCTGTCCGCCGCGCTGCGCGAGCACGGGCGGTTCTTCACCCCAGACGGCCTGCGGCTGGTGACCGATCTCTGCGACGCGGTCGAGGGCCTGGCCGAGACCGTGGCATGACGCTGGGCCCCGCCTTCACGCGGCTGTGGCTCGCGAGCGGGGTGAGCCAGTTCGGCACCCAGGTCACCGTGCTCGCCCTGCCGTTGATCGCCCTCGGTCGGCTCGGGGCAGGCAGCGTGGGGGTCGGCGCGCTTTTCGCGGCGTCCTTCCTGCCGTACGTGGTGGTGGGCCTGCCTGCCGGCGCGCTCGTCGACCGGTGGGACCGGCGCCGGGTGCTCCTCGCGTGCGACGCGGCACGAGCGGCCCTGCTGCTGGCGGTCCCGGTCGCCATGGTCCTCGGCCTGCTCACCCTGTGGCTGCTGATCGCGGTGGCCGCGCTGGTCGGCACGGCCACCGTGTTCTCCGAGGTGGCGGCGTCGGCCGTCCTCCCGTCCCTGGTCCCGGCCGAACACCTGACCACCGCGAACGCGCGCCTGGAGACCACCAGGGCCGCCGCTCTCGTGGCGGGGCCCGGGCTGGGCGGCGTGCTGATCAGGCTCGCCGGCGCCGCCCCGGCCCTGGTGGCGGACGTCGCCAGCTATGTGGTGTCGTTCGCGGTGCTCCTCGGCACGCCGCGCACGGTGCCCGGAACGTCCGACGCCGAGCCCGTCCCCGGGGCTCGCCCGTCACTGCGCGGCGAGATCGCGGAGGGCCTCAGGTTCGTGGCCGGGCACGCGATCCTGCGGGTGATCGTGGCGAGCTACTCCTTGAGCGTCCTGTTCATCGGTATGTATCAGGCCATGTCGATCCTCTACATGACCAGCGTCGTCCACCTGGGCAGCGCGGAGATCGGCCTCGTCATGGGCCTCGGCAACCTCGGCTTCGTGCTGGGCGCCCTGCTCAGCCGCAGAGTCGCGGGCTGGATTGGCACCGGCGGGGCCATCGTCGCCGCGCTGGGGCTGCTCGCGGCAGGCTTCCTCGTCAGCGCCACGGCCGGAGGCTGGTGGGCTCTGCCGTGCCTGGTGCTCGGCCAGCTCGTCAGCAGCCTGGGGACGCCCATCTACAACGTGAACCTCATCACACTCCGCCAGACGATCACTCCGTCCGGACTGATCGGCCGGGTCACCGCGGCCAGCCGTACGCTCGGGCGGGGTCTGGTGCCGGTGGGGGCGATGGCGGGCGCGGGGATCGCCACCGCGGCCGGGCCGAGGGCCAGCGTGATCGCTGCGGGGGTCGGGGGGCTGCTGGCCCTCCTGCCCATGCTCGTCTCGCCCGTGCCGAAAATGCGCGCCGCCGGCCGGCCTGTCGCCGGCGGCTCACAGAGCTGACCCGGCGCGAGAGCTGACCCGGCCAGGAGCTGACCCGGCGCGAGGTCAGAGCAGGCCGGCGAGGTCCGCCTCCAGCCGCCTCGCGTCCTCGAAGCGTACGGCCGTGATCCCGAGCTCCCGGGCCGCCTCGACATTGCGGGAGGAGTCGTCGATGAACAGCGTCCGCTCGGGGTGGGCGTCGAGCATCTCCAGAGCGCGGGTGAAGGCGTGGGGGCGGGGCTTGGTCTCACCGATCACGCACGAGAAGATCAGCTCGTCGAAGCGCTCCGCCACCTCGGGGAACGCCCACGGCATCGCGTCGAGCAGAAGCGGGCCGTTGTCGGTGAACAGCCCCGTTCTGCGGGGCCGTACGCGCTCGGCCAGGGCGAGAACGGCGGGGTCGGGGTCGAACGCGAGGCACCACAGTTCCTGGAGCTCGCGCAGGCCGCCCGGGAAACCCAGCCCGGCACGCGTCCGGTCCAAGATCTCCTCTACGGGGACCTTCCCCAGGTCGCAGAGGTGATCGAAGCCGGAGACGAACAGGACCTCGTCCACCGTCTCCGGCGGCACGCCGCACGCCCGCGCCAGCGCGGACAGGCGGCGCTCGGGCAGGAATCGGCAGACGACTCCGCCCAGATCGAACAGCACCACATCGACCTTCATGCCGGATTCCTTCCGCGGGGGGCGCCGAGGACCGATCATCCCTATCATGCCCGAGGGTGGCTCAGGAGATCTCTTCCAGGTGGGCGATGTTCGCGGCGTCCTGGGGGTCGGCGCTCGGCGTCCCGGCGAACCACGCGTCCAGGATCTCCGCCAGCACCTGTTCGGACGTGAGCCGCAGGCTGAGGGCCAGGACGTTCGCGTCGTTCCACTTCCTGGCGCCGTCCGCGGTGGCCGCGTCGATGCAGAGCGCGGCCCGGACGCCCGCCACCTTGTTGGCCGCGATGGAGGCGCCCGTTCCGGTCCAGCAGCACACGATCGCCTGCTCCGCCCGCCCCCGCGCGACGTCCTGCGCCGCCACGGAACAACTCCAAGCCCAGTCTGGGCGATCGCCGGAGGCCAGCGCTCCATAGAGTGTGACTGAATGGCCGCGTCGCTCGACCTCCGCGACCAGCAGCGGCGCCACACCGTCGAGGCTGTCGGCGGCCAGAGAGATACGCATGTCGTCAATTGTGGACACCGAGTGCGAAGATCGCACAGAATCGCTGGTGGTGAGAGGCATAAAGGAGCAGGACATAACGCTGGACACTCCTGATCAGGGAGCGGTCCTCGTCGTCGAGCCTCTGTTGCCGCAGCGGATCCGCCGTCCCTCGGACGCGCTGCGGTTCCTGCTCACGCTGGCCGCCCTCGGCGCCGTCGTGCTGCTGGCCCTGGCTCTGCAACGCACGCTCAACGGCCTGGAGACCGACGTACAGGCGGGCAGCAGGAGAGCGCCCGACCTGCTGTCGGCCGTGGCGGGGCTCCTCGGGGGCGTCGCCGTCCTCATCGTGCCGGTGGCCTTCGCGGTCGAGCGGGTCTTCCACCGCGACGGCATGCGCGTCACCCAAGGGCTGATCGCGGCCATCCTCGCCCTGCTGATCTCCTACACGCTGGACGAGTGGATCATACTGACCGGCCCGGCGGAGCTGAAGCAGCTGCTGACCGGAGGCAGGGACGTCGAGCCGCTCAACACGGTGCTGGCTCCCGCCATCGCGTACGCCACGGCCGTACGGATGTCACGCCGTCCGCAGTGGCGCGCGCTCATGTGGACGGCGCTCGCCCTCGACGTGTTCGCGCTGTTCACCGCCACCAAGGTCACCGCGCTCGGGGTGATCGTCACCTACCTCGTCGGCCTCGCCGTGGGCTTCGGCACGCTGTACGGCATCGGCAGCGCCAACACCCGCCCCCCCGGCGGCGCCGTGCTGGCCGCCCTGCGGAAGCTCGGGTTCGCCCCGGTCAGCGCCCGCCGGGTGGAGGACGACAGCTCGGGCAGCCGCCGCTACCTCGTCGGGCTCGCCGACGACCGACGCCTCGACGTCACCGTGCTCGACCGCGACCGGCAGGTCGCCGGCATCGCCTACCGGCTGTGGCGCCGGATCCGGCTGAACACCGAGACCCGCAGGCGGGCCATCCGCTCGCTGAGGGCGGAGCTGGAGCGCGAGGCCCTCATGGCGTACGCCGCGCAGGCGGCGGGGGCTCGCCTGCCCCGCCTCCTGGGCACCAGCGAGGTCGGCACCGAGGCCGCGCTGCTCGCGTACGAGCACTGCGAGACCCGGCCCGTCGCCGGCCTCGGCGACGAGGACATCGACGACCGGCTGCTCAGCCAGATATGGGAACAGGTGCGGCTGCTCCACGCACACCGGCTGGCGCACCGGCACCTGACCGGCGAGAGCATCCATGTGAACCAGGACCACCAGGTGTTCCTCGTCGACGCACGCAGTGGTGAGATCGCGGCCGGTGACCTGCTCCTGCGGCTCGACAACGCCCAGCTCCTCGCTTATCTGGGGACGAGGGTCGGCCCGGAGCGTTCGGTGAAGGCGGCGGCCGCCGTGCTGGGCGCCGACACCCTCGCCGGGGCGCTGCCGCTGCTCCAGCGGATCGCGCTGAGCCGGGAGACCCGGGCGTCGGTGCGCCGGGACAAGGATCTGCTGCCCGCGATCCGTGAACAGATCGTCGCCTTGAAGCCTCAGGTGGCCGTGGAGGAGGTCCGCCTGGAGCGGTTCCGTCCCCGGACCCTGGTGACGATCATCGCGAGCGCGCTCGCCGCCTACCTGCTGCTGTCCCAGCTGAGCAGGATCAACCTCGTCTCCGTGGTGACCACCGCGAACTGGGCCTGGGCCGGCGTGGCGCTGGTCGCCGCCGGCGTGAGCTACGTCGCCGCCGCGATCATGCTGCGGGGTTTCGTCCCGGAGCCGCTGCCGCTCGGGCCCACGGTGCTGGCCCAGTTCGCCGGGTCGTTCGTGAAGCTGGTCGCCCCCGCCGCAGTGGGCGGCGTCGCGATCAACACCCGTTACCTGCAGAAACGAGGGGTCCCGCCGGGAGCGGCGGTCGCCAGCGTCGGAGCGTCGCAGCTTGTCGGCCTGGCCTCCCACATCCTGCTGCTCCTGCTGTGCGGCTACCTCACGGGCACCCAGGCGGCGCCGTCCCTCACCCCGTCCCGGGGGCTGCTCATCGCGATGCTCGGCGTCGCGGTGCTGTTCCTGATCGTGCTGGCCGTGCCCCGGCTACGCAGGATGCTCACCACCCGCGTCCGCGCGATGTTCTCCGGCGTGATCCCGCGGCTGCTCGACGTTCTCCAGTCGCCTCGCAAGCTCGCCGAGGGCCTGAGCGGGACGCTGCTGCTGACGGTCGCCTTCGTCGTCTGCCTGGAGGCGTGCGTGCGCGCGTTCGGCGGCGAGGTGAGCTTCACGGCGGTCGCCGTGGTCTTCCTCGCCGGCAACGCGATCGGCTCGGCGGCCCCCACCCCCGGAGGTCTGGGGGCGGTGGAGACGGCGCTGTCGGTGGGCCTGACCGTGGCCGGCCTGCCGACAACGGTCGCCACCTCCGCCGTCCTGCTGTTCCGCCTGATGACCTTCTGGCTTCCCGTTCTCCCCGGCTGGGCGTCCTTCGCCTACCTCCAGCGCCAGGACGCCATCTGAGATACGGCTCAGTTGTCGCTCGACGCGGCCCACAGGTTGATTCCGGAATCCACCGCGTCCTTGTCGATGGCGTCGAGCTCTTCCGGGCTGAAGTCGAGCCGCCGCACCGCGTCGAGGCTGTCGTCGAGCTGGCCGACGCTGCTCGCCCCGATCAACACCGACGTGACGCGGCTGTCGCGCAGCGCCCACGCCAGCGCCATCTGCGCCAGCGTCTGCCCGCGAGCCTGCGCGATCTCGTTGAGCCGGCGGACGTGGCGGAGCGCCTCATCGGTCAGCAGCGCCGGATCGAGCGACTTGCCCTGCGCGGCGCGGGAGTCCTTGGGGATGCCGTCGAGGTACCGGTCGGTCAGCATGCCCTGGGCCAGCGGGGAGAAGGCGATGCAGCCGACGCCTTCGTCCTCCAGCGCGTCAAGCAGCCCGTCCTCGATCCAGCGGTTCAGCATCGAGTACGACGGCTGGTGGATCAGCAGCGGCGTGCCCATCTCCCGCAGGATCCTCGCGGCCTCCCGGGTGCGCTCGGGGGAGTAGGACGAGATGCCCGCGTAGAGCGCCTTGCCGGAGCGGACGGCGTGGGCGAGCGCGCCCATCGTCTCCTCAAGCGGCGTCTCCGGATCGAACCGGTGACTGTAGAAGATGTCGACGTAGTCGAGCCCGGTCCGGCGCAGCGACTGGTCGAGGCTGGCCAGCAGGTACTTGCGCGACCCCCACTCGCCGTACGGCCCGGGCCACATGTCGTATCCCGCCTTGGTGGAGATGACCAGCTCATCCCGGTACCGGGCGAAATCCTGCTGGTAGATGTGCCCGAAGTTGATCTCGGCGGAGCCGTACGGCGGGCCGTAGTTGTTGGCGAGGTCGAAGTGGGTGACGCCGCGGTCGAAGGCCCGGCGGAGGATGGCCCGCTGGGTCTCGATCGGCTTGTCGTCCCCGAAGTTGTGCCAGAGCCCGAGCGACACGGCGGGCAGCCTCAGCCCGCTCCGCCCGGTCCGGTTGTACGGCATCGGCCCGTACCGGCCCTCGGCCGCCACGTAAGTCACGCGGTCACTCCAACCAGGTTGAGGATCCAGGAGAGCGAGAACGCTTCCTCACGCCAGGCGTCATAGCGGCCGCTGCGGCCTCCGTGCCCGGCGCCCATCTCGGTCTTCAGCAGGAACGGGCCGCCCTCGGCCGAGTCACGGAGCCGGGCGATCCACTTGGCGGGCTCGTGGTAGAGCACGCGGGTGTCGTTGAGACTGGTGATCGCGAGGATCGGCGGGTACCTCCGGCCGTCGACGTTCTCGTAGGGCGAGTAGGACTTCATGTAGGCGTAGACCTCGGGATCGTGCAAGGGATCGCCCCACTCGTCCCACTCGATGACCGTCAGCGGCAGGGACGGATCGAGAATCGTGTTCAGCGCGTCCACGAAGGGCACCTCGGCGACGATCCCGGCGAACTCCTCGGGAGCCAGATTCGCCACGGCGCCCATGAGGAGGCCACCGGCCGAGCCTCCCCGAGCGATGATCTCGCTCGACCAGCCCTCGGCCTTCATGTGCCGCGCGCACGCCACGAAGTCGCTGAACGTGTTCTTCTTCCGCGTCAGCTTGCCGTCCTCGTACCACCGGCGGCCCATCTCCCCGCCGCCCCGGACGTGGGCGACCGCGAAGACCATCCCACGGTCCAGCAGCGAAAGCCGGGCCACCGAGAAGTAGGGGTCGATGGAGCTCTCGTAGCTGCCGTAGCCGTACAGCAGCGTGGGGGCCGGGCGCCGCGTCCCCTTGCGCACGACGATGGAGATCGGAACGCGCGTGCCGTCGTCGGTGGCCGCCCACTCGCGGAACTGCTCGTAGTCGGCCGGGTCGTAGCCGCCGAGCACCGGCTTGCGCTTGAGCAGGATCAGATCATCGGTGCGCAGGTCGTAGTCGTACACCGAGGGCGGCGTGATCATGGACGTGTAGCTGAGCCTGAGCCGGGCCGTCTCGAACTCGGCGTTCCCCGAGGGCGCGGCGTCGTAGATCGGCTCCGGGAAGGGGATCTCGTACGGCTCCCGTCCATCGCGGGGCAGAATGCGGATTCCGGTGAGGCCGTCCCGCCGGAAGTGCACGACGACATGGTCCTTGAACGCGTCGACGTCGAGCAGCCGCGTGTCGTCCCGATGCTCGATGAGCGGCGTCCAGGTGCCCGGGGCGTCGACCGGAGCGGTGGCGAGCTCGAAGTTCACCGCGCCGTCGTTGTGGAGGACGAGGAAGTGGTCGCCGGCGTGGTCGAGGCCGTACTCCACGCCGGTGCGCCGCGGCCGCACCACGGCGAACTCTCCTGCAGGGTCGTCCGCGTCGAGCACGCGGACCTCACTGGTGATCTTGCTGCCCGCGGTCAGGACAAGGAACCGCTGGCTGCGGGTGAGCCCGATGCCGACCCAGAACCGCTCGTCGTCCTCCTGGTAGACGAGGACGTCCTCGTCGGCGCCGAGGGTGTGGCGATGGATGCGGTACGGCCGCCAGGCCTCGTCGATGGTGGTGTAGAAGAACGTGGAGCCGTCGGCCGACCAGGCGCCGCCGTAGAACACGCCGGGAATCTCGTCCGCGAGCGGCTCGCCCGTCTCCAGGTCCTTGAAGCGGAGGGTGAACCGTTCGTCGCCCGAGTAGTCGGTGGAGTAGGCCAGCTTGGTGCCGTCAGGGCTGACCGCGCTCGTGCCCATGGAGAAGAACGGGCTGTCGCCCGCGAGCTCGTTGCCGTCCAGCATGACCTGCTCGCCCGGAAGCGGCTCCCCGGGGTGAAGCTCGGGCGGGCTGTCGCCGTCCGCCGCCACCCGGCACTGGATTCCGTACTGCTTGCCCTCTTCGGTACGCGAGTAGTACCACCACGCGCCCTTGCGGGTGGGCACGGACAGGTCCGTCTCCAGCGTGCGGCCCTTGATCTCGCTGAAGATGGTTTCCTGCATGTCCTTGAGGTGGCTGGTCATCGCCTGGGTGTAGGCGTTCTCAGCCTCGAGGTGGGCGATCGTGTCGGGATCGTCCTTCTTCAGCAGCCAGGCATACTCGTCCACCACGGTGTCACCGTGGTGGACGCGCTCCACCGGAACCTTCTTCGCCACAGGCGGCATGTCGCTCACCCGCAAAAGTCTATGTTCGCCGTCGTCCCGCTACGGCTCACCGCTTGTCCCTGTGGACAAGCGGTCCGGGGAATGCGGAGACAGGGCTCGCGGCGCACTGTCGAGCCTTCGCGACGATCACTCCCCGGCCCGCCGTCCTCGTACGGACTGTGACCTGCCGGCGCGTCCAGCAGAGGCGATGAGGCATCCGGAACGCCATGCTGGTGGGGCCCGGAGCACTCGGATCGCCGTCGAGACGCGGTCCCTTGATCGGCGATCCGGTCATGGCGGTGCCGGAGGCTGGTAATCTTTCTTCGTCGGCGCGGTCCGGCGCATCCCCTTCTGATCACTTCGGTGGTTGGCTCGTGGGTGCGTAGGGATGGTGTCGGTATCCCTTTTGGCTGTGGATCTGGGAAATGCGGTTGCATCGCGGTTCTGGATCGGGTAAGTTAGAGGGGTTGCCCCGGAACGGGGTGGTCGGAAGTCTCGCCTGGTTGCGGGATTCGCGTCAAGTAGTCCCGAAACGGACGATTTGACACGGATCAAGCGGATCGGGAAGAATAACTGACATAAGGTTAAAGCGGTAAACGCCCCGGAGTTCGGGACCTGGTGACGGGTTCAGGGTGATGGTGGTCGCGTCCGTTTCTTGAGAACTCAACAGTGTGTTAAAAGCCAGTGCATGATGCACAACCCCGTCGCGCTCGCGCCTTTTGGGTGTGGGTGTGATGGATTCCTTTGACAGCATCCGTGTGATGGGTGCTTGTCGGGGTTTTTCTTTCCGAAAGCATTTTTTGGAGAGTTTGATCCTGGCTCAGGACGAACGCTGGCGGCGTGCTTAACACATGCAAGT